>JAKAPH010000010.1 GCA_021807265.1 Actinomycetes bacterium
AACGTGGCGACCCAACGGGGTCGCAATGCCTTCGGCCCCGATTCGACACCGCCGGCAACCTAGCCAGCGCACCGATGCCAAATCGTGGCCGGGGCACGGTAGGTTACCCCTGGGCAGCGTCGCTGGCCGGAGCGAAGGGCGGGCTATGAAAACGGGACTCGTGATTGCACTGGCGGTGCTCGCGGTACTGGTGCTCGGTTCGCTCATCGCGTCAGCGATCGCGTTCGTGGGCAAGATCGTCATAATCGTGATCATCGTCGGCTTCCTGTGGCTGTTGAGCCGGAGGCGTCGCGCCAACCGGTAGCATTGACGTTTCTGGCGGCGTGGCCGAGTGGTTAGGCAGGGGCCTGCAAAGCCCCGTACTCCGGTTCGAATCCGGACGCCGCCTCCAAGAAGATACAAGGGGCGAAAAGGAGTTGGCTGGTGCCCTCGCGGGCCACTCGGTCGATGGCCCGGTATGTGGCTCGGTGTCGTTCCTGGCCAGGATGGTTCGTCGCAGGGTCCTTGCCGCGACTGACGAAGGGCAATTGGCTGCTTGCGACCGTCGCGAAGACCTACGAGAAGTGCGCGGTCCGCGTGTCGACCTTGGGACCACAGTAGAACAGTCGCTACATCCCAGCATCGGCAGAGTCTGCCCTTGCCGTTCGTAATCGTGACCCGTTATGCGAACCGTTGCCGCTGCATTGTTTGAGCTCGGGTCACGATGGACGGCTCAACCACTGCCCCGTGCCTATCTGGGCGCGGGCGTCATCGGTGATAGTTCTCGACCACGTTTTCTGGACGAACCGTGGCCTCCTCGGGATCTTGGCCCGCTGAACGGCGCGCCCGTCGCTGGCGAAGGAGATCCCAGCATTGATCGAGCTCAACCTCGATACTGCCGAGACGGTCGCGCGTACCGGGAGATTTCGAATCAACGGCCATCTCCGCTTCGAGGCGCAACTCCTCGTCGCTGAGCTCCGTGATTCTCTCAAAGATTGTCTTGTCGTTCATGCACGCTCATCTCTCGGTCGCGAAACGTGGACAGCTCCACGTCCCTTGAACCTAGGGCGAGCGGGATGCCGTTCAAGCGCCCCCGATCGAGCCTCACGCGTTCGTATGCCAGATGGCGTGGCGGGTGGTCCCGTTAGGGGAAAGACCCTCCCTTGTTACACTTCGAGGAAAGACCATCTCCGGCCTTTCTTTCACCAAGGAGGCTGTATGCGCGTTAACGTCGTCACTGGTTCCGCCTCTGGAATCGGCAAGGCCACCAAAGATCTCCTCGAGTCACGTGGCGAGCGGGTGATCGGGGTCGACCTACACGACGCCGATGTCAATATCACCCTCGAAACGACCGAGGGCCGTCAAGACATGGTTGATCAAGTCACCGCGCTGTCTGATGGAAAGATCGACGCCATCTTCTCCATCGCCGGCGTGTCGGGGCAGACCCCGCTGTGCGCCTCCGTCAACTACTTCAGCATGCCGGCCACCCTCGTCGGCCTGCGTCCGCTGCTGCTCGAATCCGATACGCCCCGCGCGGTCCTCGTCTCGTCGGTCATGAGCCTCTTCCCCTTCGACGAAAAGTTGCTCGCCGCCTTTGAGGGGGGCGACGAACCCGCCGCTCGCGCCCGGGCCGCTGAAATCGGGGTCGAGGATCCCGAGGGATCCTCCGTGTACAACACCGCCAAGCGTGGCGTCTCGCTGTGGGTTCGCCGCCACGCCATCTCCGATGAGTGGTCTGGCCGAGGCATAACGCTCAACGCGGTAGCCCCCGGCATGATTCACACCCCACTGGTCAAGGACTTCGACACCGAAGAGGGTCACAAGGTCATCGACTCGTTTCTCAAGATGCCCCTAAACGGCTGGGCAGAACCCGGCGAAGTCGCCGAACTCATGGCGTTCCTCAACGCCCCGGCCAATCGCCACATCACGGGCCAGTGCGTCTTCATCGATGGCGGAACGGATATCACGATGCGCGGCGACTCGACCTGGTAGGAGCCGGGCCACCCAAGGTCCATTGATTCAATCCGTCGATGAAGTTCAAAATTTGACGTTGAGCGTTCATTGGTCAGACGAGTGTTGAATGACCGAGTCCCGTCTCGTGGTTGTTGTAATCACGTCGCGTGCCAACTCGAGGCATCGCGTAGGTCGCGCGTGACGAGCCAGCGGTTGCCCGTGCTCGAACGGCAATGGCCAAGTGGTATTCAGATGGGCCTGATCAGAATCCCCAAACCGCTACAACTAGACGGGTAGCTAACTAACGTTATTCACTTCGGCGAAGTAACCACGACCGGTTGAGTTAACAGGCTCAGTGGTCGCACGGGAACTATTCATCCGGTTGTCGCGACTTTCGTCATGGCGGCGCTCGCCATGCGCTCACGCGAAGGGTCTCCAACTCAACAGGACGGTGGTGAGGGCCTCGACGAGGCGCTCGAAGCTTCGCTCGACGTTAACTGGAAGTCCGAAACCACTAGCAGCCTCTAACGACACGAAGCCGTGCAGGGCGGATCGGAAAGTTCGAATCGCATCTACTGCGTCGTCACCACGAAGTCCGATTGGTTCGATCACGGCTGCAACGACGCTGACCACTCGATGACTCGCCGCCTCGTCTTCGACGTCACCGGGCAGTGGTGCTCGCTGCGCCGCTTCGTAGCGGCCCGGATGCTCGCGAGCCCAGACGCGGTACGCCCGGGCTATCGCAGCGATTGCGTCGCCCTGACTGCGTCCGATCGCAGCCCGACCAAGGACGTCGCCCAGTTCCGCCTTCGCGCGGACGGTAACGTGGTGCTCGAGCGCGCCCAGGCCATCGATGTGCTTGTACAGCGACGGTTGGCGGACGCCCAGCCGTGCGGCTAGCGCAGCCATGGTCAGCTGACGCAGCCCCCCATCATCGATCATGCACTCCGCTTCGACGATCAGCCGCTCGGTCGTCAGTCCGGCCCTAGGCACGTCGGTCAAGCCCCGTGAGAAAGTGCAATGTCGCAGCCAAAGTCCGATCAGGTTGCTGGGACTGCGGATAGTGACCGGCGTCGGGGACCATCACCACGTCAGCGTGCAACCGATCGCCGATCCACTGTGCCTCGGCGGCGGGATCGGGGAAGTCGGGATCCAATGCACCCATCACGACGATGGTGGGTGCGGTGACGCGTTCGAGCGACGCTTCGGCCGCGTCGTGGCGAAGCCGCGTCGTGCGCGAGAAAGCCTTGGCGTAGCCCGGACGGCGCAACGAATCGAAGATCTCGTTGCGATAGTCCTCGAAGTCGGACGGGTGGCGGCCGGCGTAGAGCTTGGGAAGGTACGCCCGCCAGGCAGGGGCGGCCCACGTTGGCGCCAAGGCGATCCGCTGCACGAGGCGTTGTGGCGCGTTCGACGCTGGTTCGCGTACAAAGGGGCCGATCAGCACGAGCCCACGGACCAAGTCGGGCCGGTCGGCGGCGACCAGCACGGCGGCCGCCGCGCCCATGGAATTACCCACGATGACGGCCGGTCCCCCCAACGCCTCGATCAGCGCAGTCACATCGCCGGCCGTCTCGGGGTCGCCATAGGCGGCGAAGGACGCGTCACTGTCGCCATGCCCGCGCAGATCCACCGCCACCACTCGGAAATGTTGGTCCCGTAGTGCAGGAGCAAGAAAGCGGTACGTCGCGCGTAGATCGCCCATTCCCGGCACGAGAACTACCAACTGTCCGGCGCCATCCACGTCATAGGCGATCCTGCCATCTGGGCGATTCACGTATTTGGTGGCCGTAGGTCGAGTGGTGCTCATATGGCTAGCATATCTAGCGAATAGGCTATGAGCAATAGCCACAAGGTGACCACCGGTGAGCGCGACCTGACGTCTGCGGCGACACGTAAGTCGGTAAGTCGCCGATCGGCTCGAGGCATCCGCACCGTGATGTTGTCCTACCGATGAGATGGTTAGTCGCTGGGTCGTCCGCAGTAATCGGTCACCCGATTGGGACGACGGTGCCCGACGGATCACGCATGAGTAGCGATGCTCGCGGGCGGCCACTTCCAGGGCGTTGCCGAGCAGCACCACCTGGCAGTCTGAGCACAGTTAGACACCTTTAGAGAAGTTCGACCGCTTTTGGGTGCTTTAACATACGTGGCGGAATCGAGTCGAGGTTTGAGTGCAATGAGTGCAACGTTCAGTAAGGAAGAGCGGGCGGCGATGCGGGCGGCCGCGGCCGAGGCGAAGGCCGCGAAGGCTGGCGCCGACCTGGAGGCGGCGTGCCTCGCCGCGATCGGGGAAATGTCGGGCTCTGACAGAGAGCTCGCCGAGACCCTGCACGAACTGGTCAAGAAGCACACGACGCTCGGCGCGAAGACGTGGTACGGCATGCCGGCGTATACGAACGCCGACGGGAAAGTAGTCGTGTTCTTCCAGAGCGCTGCGAAGTTCAAGGTCCGGTACGCGACCATTGGCTTCCAGGAGGCCGCGAATCTTGACGAGGGGAACTTCTGGCCGAGCGGCTACGCCGTCACCAAACTGACGGCGGCTGACAAGAAGCAGCTAGTGGCGTTGCTGAAGCGCGCCGTCAGCTGATCGGCGCAGTTTTCGGACAGTGAGCCGGCCCAGTACCGTAAATCGTGAGGACTGGGGCCAATAACGCACCGGCCCGAAGGGTCAGTTCGTGCGGTCGCCGTCGACAACCTGCGAATAGGCGCTGATGAAGACCGTGATGCACGGTCGTGACACCAACGTTCACCCCCCGTTGACACGCCCATAAATGGCTCGCGCGTCGCGGCGGCGCCACCTTCGGCTACTGCCGTGTGGCGTCCTGAGAAGTTCTTATATGAATTATTGACGTCGCTGTCGTTGACTACTACAACAAGGACTTAGTAAGGCCTAGCAAGGGGGCAGGCATGCGTGACGGTGGAGTAGTGCGCGTCGCAGGCGGTGCGATCTTCAACCGACGCTCGATCCGATACGGAGCCGTTGTCGTGACGATCCTCGGTGCGGTTATCGGTGGCTCACTCGTGGCCAGCGCCTCGAGGTCGCCGCGGGGATCGACCGGTGGCCCGGCGGGAGTTATCGGCTTGGCGGGACACGTCATTTCGATGAACGTGTCGGGCGTGCCTGGTGTCGGCGTGACGGGTGGTCCCGGAAACCTGGAACTCATGTCCTTTAAGTGGGGACTAGCGGGCCCGAAGAGCTGCGCCGGCTGTGGCCGCGCGGGGCGTCCGACCTACGGGAACATATCCATCTTGCGCGGCATCGACGCCGCGAGCCCAGTTCTCACGCGCGACTGCGCAATGGGCAAGCTCATTACGTCAGTTGAGCTCTTCGTGACGCCGACGAGTCCGGGTTCGGGCTCCCAAGACTCGTTGGCAATGACGTTCAAAGACGTCATCATCACCGATGACGACTGGAATGTCATGACGTCGAGTGGCGAGACGCCAATGGAATCGATCACGATGGTCTACCGAAGCATGGCAATCTCGTACAACGCGATGGCGGCCACCACGACCACGACCACGACCTCGACGACTACGACCACAACGTCGACGACCACCACGACGACGGTGCCGTCGGTTACCTATGTACCGACCACGACGAGTCCGACGGCAGCACTGACGTAGCTAGTGGAACCGAGTCGGTACGCCGACGACTGACTCGCGGGTCGGGCAGCTACTGGACCGTGACCATGGTGCCCAGCGGCGTCTGGGGCCACAGCGTCTGAGCGTCGACGAATGGCATCTCCACGCAGCCGAGGCTCTGGGGCCAGCCGTAAGTGGAGCGGATGAAGCCGTGCAATGCGTCGCCGCCGTAGAAGTAGGAGACCCACGGGATACCCGGGTCGCTGTAGTGCGTGCCGTTGGGGTTGGTACCCGACATGGTCTGGCTGGTGTAGCGAAGGTAGACGGCGTGCGTGCCGATCTGCGTGGGTGAGACCGCGATGCCGGTGTTCACGAGCGTGCTGAACGTTGCGTGACCGTTCTGGAAGAGCGTGAGGTGCTGGGGCAGTGCCTCTTGGACGTAGACGAGGTTGTAACTCGTCGGGTTGTACTGACGAGCGAGCACCGCGCGCAGCAGCTCGAGCCACGTCGGCGTGTCCATGTTGCCCGTCACCGGCATGTTGTGCACTTCCTGGAAGCGCATGAGCGCCCCGGAGAGAATCACGTTGTCTGTCCCCAGTCGCCACTGCGAGCGAAACGCGGCGGGCAGGCTGGGGAAGCGCCAGACGAAGCGACCGGAGCGACGTGATAGCGCGGCGGGCCACCGGGCGATGTGGTGGGTCACCGCCGGCTTGAGGGTCGTCGACGTCGAACTGGTGGTCGACGTTGAGGCCGAAATGGTGGTCGGCGTCGTCGTCGTGGTTGTCGTCGACGAGGTCGTGGTGGTCGGCGGGACCGTCGTCGTTGTGGTCGGTACCGGCGTCGGGCGGTGGACGGCCGGGACGAAGGCTACTGGCAGGTAATGAAGGGTCGCGAGGAACTGGTCCTCGAGGACGAGTGAGTAGGGCACGTTCGCAATGGAGCCCGCACTCGTCGCTCGCCCGGCCGAGGACGCCGCAGCGGGAATTGTCATCAGGGAAAATCCCACGACAACAGACGTCGAGACCAATGTCGCCAAGGTGCGCGGTCGGCGTGTGTACACACAGCAAGATTACTGGCCAGGACTCGAACTCCAACGTCAGCCGTTAGGGACCATCGCGCGAGTAACGGCACCCGTCTGATCGACGACGGTTCGCCGATCCGTGTCGCCGCCGGCTCGCCAGTACCATGATGCGGTGAGCGCCTTGTGGAATCGACGTCGGGGCGTGCTACTGATCTCGCTCACGAGCGTGCTAGCGGCGTCGCTGATCGTCGTCGAACCGGCCGGCGCCTTCTCGTCGAGGCCCGCCGCCGCCTCAACGACGACCACCACGACGACCACGACGACCACGACCATCGCACCGACCTCGACTACCACCACGGTGCCCGCGGGGTCGACCACCACCACGACGACGGTGCCGACCTCCACCACGACCTCGTCGACGACGACTACGACGACGATCCCGCGTCGGATGGTGATTCCGTGGCCGAGCGGTCTGAGCTCGGCGGTGTCGATTCCGCAGCTGGGTGTCTTTGCCGCGTCGCCAAATCAGCCGCAACTTCCCATCGCCAGCATCACGAAGATGATGACGACCTGGGTCGTACTGCATCACCTGCCGCTCGCCTTCAATCAGCGCGGTCCGTGTCGCACTGTGAGCGCCGGCGACTACGCCGTCTACCAACACGACCTCAAGACCGATCAGTCCAACGTTCGACTCGTCCTGGGCATGAACCTCTGCGAAGGGACGCTGCTGCGCGGTCTGCTGGTCCACTCCGCGGGCGACTACGCCCACATGCTCGTCGAGCTGACCGGATTCAGTAACGCCACGTTCATCGCGGTGATGAACCGTGACGCGCGCGTGCTGGGGCTTCGTTCGACGCACTACGTCGAGGTGACGGGCATCGACGGCCGCGACGTTTCGACCGCCGCGGATCAAACGAAGCTCGCAATCGACCTCATGAACGCCGAGCCGATCGTGCGCGACATCGTTACCTTGCCGTACGTGGCGTTGCCCGGAGTCGGCGTCGTCTCCTCCTACACGCCGTTCGTCGGCGAGGGTGGCGTCATCGGGGTGAAGTCGGGGTTCACGGGCGCGGCGGGTGGTTGTGACGTGATGGCGATCAACTTCGTCGTTGGCAGTCAGACCGTGACGGCCTACGCGGTCGTGCTCGGCGACCATGGTGCGAATCCGATCGTGGGCGCGGGCATCGACGCACTGGCTCTCGCGCGGTCGCTCCGACCGTATTTGCGACTCGAGCGATCGACTGCGGGCGTTGGGGTTGCTTGGACGGGTGCGCCGGCTGACGTGACGAGCGGCACCGCGTCGGGCACGACCTGAGCCTCTCAGCCAGTCGTCACTCGAACGGAAGCGAACCATCGGACCCCCACCGATTTATGATGAGGTCATGCGCGACGTCAGGCTCAAGGTCACGGGTGATTCGTGCGTCGAATTACCTGATGATGGGGTCGTGCGCCCGATCGACGACGAGCAACTCGCCGCGATGGCTAAGGCGATGGGCCATCCCGTTCGCGTACGGATCCTGCGACTGCTGGCCGAACGGCGCACCTGCGTGACCGGTGACCTGGTCGCCGAATTGCCACTCGCACAGTCAACGGTCTCAGAACACCTTCGGGTCTTGCGCGACGCCGGACTGATCCAGGGTGAGATCGAGGGGCCCCGCACGTCGTACTGCCTCGATCTCGCCGGGTTGGCCGCCTTCAAGGCGGCCGCGGGATCCTTGTAATCCGAGGTTATCGTGTATCGTCGATGTACGATTAACTCGGCGGCCGTGGGCCAGCCCTCGAAGGAGAAGGTGAGAGCGCAGTGACCACGTCGAATGTCACTGCGATAGAGGCGCCACTTCGCCGGCTGCGCCTCCTCGACCGCTTCTTGCCGGTGTGGATCGGTGCCGCAATGTTGGCCGGCATTGGCCTCGGCCGGCTCATCCCAACGCTCAACCAGTCGCTCAACCACGTCCAAGTTGCGGGAACGAGCCTGCCCATCGCCGTCGGACTGCTCGTCATGATGTACCCGGTGCTCGCCAAGGTCCGCTACGGCGAGGTGGGCATCGTCGCCGCCGATCGGCGACTGCTCGTCTCCTCGCTGATCCTGAACTGGTTGGTCGGCCCGCTCGTGATGTTCACGTTGGCCTGGATCTTCCTCACCGACCTGCCGGCCTATCGCACGGGCTTGATCCTGATTGGCCTGGCTCGCTGCATCGCCATGGTGCTCATCTGGAACGATCTCGCCTGCGGCGACGCAACGGCGGCCGCGGTGCTCGTGGCGGTGAACTCGGTCTTTCAGATCGTGGCCTACGCCGGGCTGGGCTACTTCTACCTCGAAGTCCTGCCGCACTGGCTGGGCCTGTCAGCCGCGAACGTCAACGTGTCGATGTGGATGATCGCGCGCAGCGTCTTGATCTTCCTCGGCATCCCGCTTGTGGCCGGCTACGTGACGCGTCGGATCGGTGAGCGGACCCGCGGTCGGACGTGGTACGAGGGGACCTTTCTTCCCCGGATCGGGCCGCTCGCCCTCTACGGCCTGCTCTTCACCGTGGTGGTGCTGTTCGCCCTCCAGGGTGACACGATCACCCACCGGCCATTTGACGTCGTGCGCATCGCGCTGCCGCTGCTCGCGTACTTCGCGGTCATGTGGAGCGGGTCCTTCGCGCTGGGGATGGGACTGCGCCTCCCGTACGCACGCACCGCCACCCTGGCCTTCACCGCGGCGGGCAACAACTTCGAGCTGGCGATCGCCGTGGCCATCGGCACGTTCGGGGTGACCTCGGGCCAGGCGCTGGCGGGCGTCGTGGGACCGCTCATCGAGGTCCCCGCGTTGGTGGCCCTGGTCTACGTGGCCCAATGGGCCCAACGGCGGTTCTACACCGATGGGAGGACTCGATGACGACGGATCGTGGTACCGGGACGACACCGGCGCACCCGGTGGTGCTCTACGCCTGCATCCATAACGCGGGCCGGTCGGTCGCGGCGAAGCGGTTGACCGAGTGGTACGCGAAGGGGGCGGTCACCGTGGTGTCCGCTGGCTCTGAGCCCGGCCGTGCCGTGAACCCGATGATCGCGGCAGTCCTCGCCGATCGTGGGATCGACGTGGACGCCGAGACGCCGACACTGCTCACCGGCGAGCTCGTACGTGGCGCCGACGTCGTGGTCACGATGGGTTGTGGCGAAACCTGCCCGGTGTTCCCGGGCCGTCGCTACCTCGACTGGGAGGTCGAGGACCCGGCCGGTCAGGCGCGCGATGTCGTCGAGCGGATCGTGGACGACATTGATGCGCGGGTGCGGCGCCTGCTCGGGGAACTTGGGGTCACGCACTAGCGACGACGGTGTCCTTCGCTACGCGATCAGGAGGGGCGATCGCGGGTGGCGAGACAGCAGTGCTTGTACTTTCGTCCACTGCCGCAGGGGCACGGATCGTTTCGTCCCGCGAGTTCAAACGAGCGCGCTCGCTTCGCGTCTTCAACGGCGAGTTCCGCCATGATGCTCGAGGGCCGCGCGCCCGCGACCGCGAGGGCGCCCATACGTTCGAGGTTCGCGCGTGCGTGGGTGTAGAAGCGCCGGTAGCCCTCGCAGAGGTAGTTGAGAACGCTCTTCGCGTCGTCGCTGAGCGCGAAGCGGTCCTTGGGACAGCCGCCACGACAGAAGCGCAGGACGGTACAGTCCCGACATTGCGCCGCGAGCGCGTCACGCTTGGCCTCGCCGAAGGCGACCTGGGATGGCGATGCCGCGAGGTCGAGGAGCGAGTCGCTGAGCACGGACCCCAGCCGGTGTTCCGCATCGACGAAGTGGTCACAGGCGTACACGCTGCCGTCGTGCTCGATCGCGAGCACCTGCCCGCAGGTCTCGGACGAGACGCACAGCGTGCCGCGACCGTTCGAGGTCACGAAGAGGCCCTCGAGGAAGCCCTGGACGACGACGCGGTTGACGTCGTGGCGGACCCACTCGTCGAAGATGGCCATTAGGAAGTCCCCGAAGGCGGCCGGTTCGACCGACTCGGGCGTGACGGCGCCGTCGTGGTCGCGCGCGACGACGGGGATGAACTGGATCCACAAGACGCCCAGGTCGCGAAGGTACCGGTAGACCGCGAGGGGGTGCGCCGCGGTGACGGCGTTGACGGTGCACAAGACGTCGGGTTCGACGCCGCGCGCGCGTAGCCGGGCGAGGGCGTCGAGTACGCGGTGCTGGGTGGACCGGCCGTGACGGTCGCGGCGCAGGGCGTCGTGGGTCGTCGGCCCCCCGTCGAGGCTGAGCCCCACGGCAATGTGGTGCTCGGCGATGAAGTCGGCCCACGAGTCATCGAGCAGTGTGCCGTTGGTCTGAAAGCTGTTGAGCCAGGTCCAGCCCTCGGGTGCGAGCTCGGCCTGGATCGCGAAGGCTCGCTCGTAGAACGCTCGCCCGGCGAGCAGCGGCTCGCCGCCGTGCCAGACCACGTGGACCGGCGAGGCGTGCGCGCCGGCGATGGCGTTCGTGAGATAGGCCCGCAGCACCGGCTCAGACATCCGGAAGCGCTCGTCGGGCGCGAAGAGATCGGCCTTGTCGAGGTAATAGCAGTACTCGCAGTGAAGATTGCAGATGGGCCCGACGGGCTTGGCGATCGTGACGGCGGTCGTCGCCGTCGATGGACTGGAGAGGGCCGTCGCCATTGGGTAAGTCTCGCACGGCCCGTCGTGGTACGGGCAGGCGCGTCGTCGCGGGTAGGGTCAGGAGCGACGACGAAGGAGGGTCCGCACCATGCCCGAGAACCCCGGACATTCGCGACCGAACATCACCCACGCGACCCACGTCGAGTCGTGGTTGCTCGACATGGACGGGGTCCTGGTGCGAGAGGAGCACCCGATCGAGGGCGCGACAGCGTTCCTGCAGCGACTGCGCGAGCTGGACACGCCGTTCCTCGTACTGACCAACAATTCGATGTACACCCGGCGCGATCTCAGCGCGCGGCTTCGCTGGAACGGCCTGGACGTGCCCGAGGACCACATCTGGACCTCGGCCCTGGCGACGGCGGTGTTCCTCGACACCCAACGCCCCCGCGGCACCGCCTTCGTGATCGGCGAGGTCGGCCTGACGACCGCCCTGCACGACATCGGCTACACCCAGTCCGAGAACGACCCCGACTACGTCGTGGTCGGTGAGACGCGCAGCTACAGCTTCGACCGGATCACCCGCGCGGTGCGCCTGGTCGGCGAGGGGGCCCGCTTCATCGCGACCAACCCCGACCCGACTGGCCCAAGCCTCGAGGGGCCGCTGCCGGCGACCGGCGCCGTGACCGCGCTGATCAGTAAGGCCACTGGGCGCCAGCCCTATTTCGTCGGCAAGCCGAATCCGCTGATGATCCGCTCCGCGTTGCGCGAGCTCAACGCGCACTCCGAGACGACCGCGATGGTGGGCGACCGGATGGACACCGACGTGGTGGCCGGCCTCGAGGCTGGCCTGCACACGGTGCTCGTGCTCTCGGGCGTGTCGAGCGCCGAGTCGGCGAACCAGTTCCCCTACAAGCCGTCGCGCATCGTCGGCTCGGTGGCGGAGCTGGCCGCTGAGCTGGGGGCGGGTTAGCCGGGCGTGACGATGCCGCTCTGGTAGGCGAGCACCACCAGTTGGGTGCGATCGCGGGCGTCGAGTTTGGCGAGGATCCGACTGACGTGGGACTTCACGGTTGCCACGCTCATGTGGAGTTGCTCGGCGATCTCGGCGTTCGAGGAGCCGTGGGCGATGGCGATCAAGACTTCGTGTTCGCGCTCGGTCAGCCGATCCAGGTCCGTCGCGGGCGTGGGCGGCGCCGGCCGGCTCGTGAACTCGGCGATGAGTCGACGGGTCACGCTCGGCGCGAGGAGTGCGTCGCCGGCGGCGATCACGCGAATGGCGCTGAGCAGGTCCTCGGGCGGCGTGTCCTTCAAGAGGAAGCCGCTCGCCCCGGCGCGCAGGGCCTCAAAGACGTACTCGTCGAGGTCGAAGGTCGTCAGCATCAGGATGCGGGTCCGGCGTCGTGAGGGGCTGGCGGTGATGAGTCGCGTGGCCTCGATGCCGTCCATGGTCGGCATGCGAACATCCATCAAGACCACGTCGGGGTTGGTCTGGGCGACCACGGACACCGCGTCGGCCCCGTTGGGTGCCTCGCCGACGACCTGGAGGTCGCTGGCGGAGTTGACGAGCACTTCAAATCCCGCCCGAACGAGCGCCTGGTCATCAACGACGACGACGCGGATCGTCATGAGTCGCCGACCGTTCTCAGGACGGCGGTCACCTCGAAGCCGCCGTCGGGGCGCGCGTGCGCGTCGAGCGTGCCGCCAAAGGCGATCGCGCGCTCGCGCATGCCGATCAGTCCGTGAGTGGTGCCGCCCACCGTGGCGGTGTGACGCCGCGGGCCGGGTTGGTTGACGACCGAGATCAGCACATCGCCCTCGCGGAAGCGGACCTCGACCGCCGTGTCGGCCCCGTCGGCGTGCTTGACCACGTTGGTGAGCGCTTCTTGGATGATGCGGTAGATGGAGAGTTCGAGTCCGAGGGGCAGGTTGGGTGCCGTGCCGTCGAGGCGCCACGCCACCGTCATCCCCGTGGCGCGCACGCGCCCGATCAGTTCGGTGACGTCCGACAGACTCGGTGTCGGCTCCAGGGGCGTGTCCGGTTCCACCGTGGCCCGCCGCAGCACCGTGATGACGCGACGGAGCTCGTCTAGGGACTGTCGGCTCGTCTCCTCGACGGTGGCGAGCGCCCGGCGCGCGTCCTCGGGCTGTTGGTCGATGACGTGACGACCGACGCCGGATTGGATCGCGATGACGCTGAGGCTGTGAGCGAGGATGTCGTGGAGTTCGCGGGCGATCTCGAGCCGCTCTTCGGTGATCGCCCGATGCGCCTCGTCGATCTCCTGACGTTGGCGCTCGGCCGCCTGCGCGGCGAGGGCTCGGCGAAAGACGCGTCGGGTCCTGATGCTGTCGCCGATGAACCACGTCGCGAGGGCGAGGAGCAGGTTGAACGTGACGTCGCCCTCGGCACGGTGGTAGTGCGCGGCGACGAGCAGCGCCACCAGGATCGCGCCTTCCACACCCGCCAGCGTGATCAGCGATTGGCGCCGCGTTCGGGTGATCGCGATCGTGTAGAGCGGGAACGCGAGCAGCGGCGCCGGGGCGAGCGTGTGGCCGAGCACGGTGGTCGCGACGGTGGCGCCTCCGACGAGGATCATGGCCGACATCGGCGCGATGCGCCGCCAGGCGAGGGGAACGGCGGCGACGAGGAAGATCGAGCCGAGCACCCATCGGTTCGTTCCCGGTGGGCCGATCTGTTTCGCGTGGGGCAGGACGAAGAAGTGCACGACGAAGACGGTCGCGGTGAAGGCCGCTACCGCGATGTCGACGGCGACCCACTGGCGCGACGAGATCCGCTCGAGCCAGGGTGCGCCGCCCACGTCGTCGGCGCCGCTCAGTTGAGTCACGGTCAGACGCTATCGACTCGAGGCGCGCGGCGCCTCCATCGCGAGATGCAGCCGCCATGAGTCGCACGGATGACTCCGGGGCGACCAAGGGCGAAATCATCCTCGAGGATGAGTCAGATTGGGCCCAGCGGCCGAGTTGTCCCGACTCGCGTCCCGACACACTGGATGGAGCCTGGTGGGGCTCGACGAGAAGGAGTCACTGTGATCGACGTGCGGGGCGTGACCAAACGCTTCAAGGACAACGTGGCCGTAGACGACCTGCACTTCGAGGTGCCGACCGGTGTCGTTACGGGATTCCTCGGGCCGAACGGTTCGGGGAAATCGACGACGATGCGCATCATCATGGGTCTGGACCACGCCGACCAGGGCGAGGCGGTGATCAATGGCACGCCCTATCGCAAGCTGGCACAGCCGCTTCGCGAGGTGGGCGCGCTGCTCGAGGCCAAGGCGATCCACCCAGGCCGAACGGCCTTCAACCATCTCTGGTTCCTCGCCCAGACCAACGGGATTCCTCGGCGCCGCGTGCACGACGTGATCGAGCTAGTCGGACTGGACCAGGTCGCCAATCGGCGCGTGGGCAAGTTCTCCCTCGGGATGGGCCAGCGCCTGGGCATCGCCGCCGCGCTGCTCGGCGACCCGGGGACGTT
Source organism: Actinomycetes bacterium (assembly GCA_021807265.1). Lineage (GTDB taxonomy): Bacteria > Actinomycetota > Acidimicrobiia > Acidimicrobiales > RAAP-2 > RAAP-2. Next base: position 14,606 of record JAKAPH010000010.1, read on the forward strand.
GCTCTTCGACGAGCCGATCAACGGTCTGGACCCCGAAGGAATCCTCTGGGTCCGCAACTTGCTGAAGGGACTGGCGAGCGAGGGCCGGACGGTGTTCGTCTCCAGTCACCTGATGAGCGAGATGGCCCTCACGGCCGACCACCTGGTCGTGATCGGCCGTGGCCGGCTCATCTCAACGGGTTCGGTGGGCGAGTTCATCGCCACCAACGCCGGCCAGTACGTGCGGGTGCGCACGCCTCGCCCCGATGAGCTCGAGGGGCTGCTCGAGGCCCAGGGTGCCCAGATCCGTCGCGAGGGCGACGGGTCGCTCTCGGTGAGCAACCTCTCCGCGGAGCAGATCGGCATCACCAGTGGCAACGCGGGCATCTCTCTCTATGAACTATCACCCCAGTCGGCGTCCCTGGAAGACGCCTTCATGGAGATGACCCGCGACAGTGTCGAGTACCACGGCCAGCGCCTCGATGGCGCCACGGCCACGACGATTGGAAAGTAAATGGCGACGAACACTTCTTCGGCAACGGTCTGGTCGAGCACGCTTGCGTCGGCCCCACCACGGCGAACCTCGGGTCTCGTGCGCGCCGAATGGACCAAGATGCGCACGGTGCGCTCGACGGTTTGGACGCTGCTCGCGATGGCGGTCATCACCCTGGGCATCGCGGCGCTCGCGACATCCACGATCGCGAGTCGCTGGAACACGTTCTCGCCACTTAGACGCCTCACGTTCGACCCAACGAGCATGTCGCTGCGTGGACTGCTGTTCAGCCAGCTGATCATCGGCGTACTCGGGGTCCTCGTCATGAGCGCCGAGTACGGCACGGGCACCATCCGCGCCACACTCGCGGCCGAACCGCGTCGCGCGCGCGTCCTTATCGCCAAGAGCGCGGTGTTCTTCGTCCTGGCGGCGGTGGTCGGCGAGGTGCTCGCCTTCGGCGGCTTTGCGATCGGCCAGTCACTGCTCACGAGCCCCGTGCCCCACGCCACGCTCAGCCAACCCGGCGTCCTTCGCGCCGTGATGGGTGGCGGTCTCGTCATCGCCGTGCTCGGGCTGTTCGCCCTGGGGCTCGCGACCATCATCCGTCACTCGGCCGGGGCTATCACCGCCTACGTTGGTGTGCTGCTGGTGGTCCCCATCATCCTGCAGACGCTGCCGTCTTCCTTCAGCGAGCCGATCCTCAAGTTCATGCCCTTCACGATCAGCAACGCGATGACCTCGGTCGCGTCACAGGGGTCGACGGCGTTCAGTCCGTGGGTCGGGTTCTCGATCCTCGTCGGCTACGCCATCGTCTCCCTGGCGATCGGGGGCTGGCTTCTCGCCAAGCGCGACGCCTAGCCAACCGCCAACTCACGGCCCGGCGCCGTCGCAATGATGTGTAGGCTGCCTCGACGAAAGGAGCCACGTGTCGATGCCCGAGCTGTTTGATCTGACGGGTCGAACCGCCATTGTTACTGGTGCGGGCAGCGAGAACGGCATCGGCTTTGCGAGCGCGCGCGTCCTCGCCGAGCTCGGCGCCAACGTGGTGATCACCTCGACGAGTTCACGCATCGAGGAGCGGGTCGGTCAGCTGGGCGCCAGTCGCGCCGCCGGTGTCGTCGGTGACCTCACCGAGGAGGCGACGGCCGCGCGGCTCGTCGAAACGGCCCTCGCGCGATTCGGCGCGCTGCACATTGTGGTGCACAACGCCGGCATGACGTCGGTGAGCGATCCCGTGCAAGTAAATGGCGCGACGGAGGCAATTACCTACGCGGGGTGGCGCAGCGGGATTGCGCGCAATCTCGACACCGCCTTTCTGGTGGCTCGCGCGACACTGCCCGAACTCACGCGGGGAGGCTGGGGCAGGTTCATCGTGGTGTCGAGCGTGTCGGGACCCGTCATGGCGATGCGACACGAACCCGTCTACGCCGCGGCCAAGGCGGGCTTGGTCGGCTTCGCACGCGCGCTGGCGATCGACGTCGCACACGCGGGCGTGACGGTCAACGCCGTAGCACCGGGCTGGATCCAGACGGGGTCCCAGACGCCGTTCGAGGCGCGCCAGGGCGAGGCGACGCCGCTCGGCCGCAGCGCACGGCCCGATGAGGTGGCGGCCGCGGTCGCGTGGCTGGCCACGCCCGGCGCGTCGTACGTCACGGGGCAGTGCCTGGTCGTTGACGGCGGTAACGCCATCGCCGAAGAGCGCGCGTAGTCAGTTGTCGAGGTCGTCGGCGAGTTCGGCGAGCGACTCGACGCCGGCGACGCCGCGGCGCAGCCGACGGCGAAGACCCAGTGCGTACCAGGCGAGCGCCAGCACAGCCGCCATCGCCAGGAACTGGTCGGCGCCGTTGAACACCGACGAGAGCATGAGCTCGGCGAGCACGGCCACGGTCCAGATCAGCACCACTGCGATGACGACGTTGGCGAATCGTCCCAACGAGAACGCCCCGGGAAAGGCGTCAATCACCCGACGCTTCACGGCGTAGGCGATGGTGATCGCGAGGTAGATCAGGTACGGAATGATCGCGGTCGCGCCGACCAGCGTGCCAAAGGAGTTCGGCTGGGTGTAGCCGTAGACGAGGATGGCGGTGTCGATGAACCCCAGCACGAGCAGCGCCGTGATCGGGGTCTGGGTGTGGCGGTCGACCCGTCGCAGTTGCGCCGACGCGGGCAGCATGTTGTCGCGGGCCATTGAATAGGCCAAGCGCGACTGCGCGCCGGCGCCCACGACCGCAATGGCGAACATCGAGAAGATGACAAAGGCGATGAAGACCTTCACGAGCCACGGCGGCAGCCAGAACTCGGCAATGGTGAGCAACGGCAAGGGCGCGTGCTCGACGACTCGCAGGTTGGGAATCGCCAGGGTGAAGCCGACGAGGGTCACCATGCCGAGCACCGCCGAGGTCACCAGGGCGGCGATGATCGCGCGGGGCACCGAGTGGCGGGGATCGACCGCGTCCTCGCTCATGTCGGCCGCCAGCTCGAAGCCGATGAGCGTGAACGCCCCGAGCATCCCCGCCAGGGCGAAGGAGTACGGGGCCGGACTCGAGGTCAGCCGCGTGGTGCTCGTGAGCAGGGAAAGACCGTAGGGCGTGTGCTTCACCTGGAGTCCCCAGAGCACGATCAGCAGGACGCTGAAGACGAGGGTGCCGAGGATCTCGGTGAAGACCGCGACGTTGTTGACCCGGGCGGAGAACTGAACGCTGATGATGTTGGCGACCGTGGCGATCACCATGAAGACGATCGACACGGCCAGGTTGAGGTGCGGGTGCGTCGACGCAGTGACGCCAAACTCGCTCAATAGGAGCGGGCTCGCCGCAACCAGCAGGATGGCGCCGCCGCCGACGGCCATGTAGAGCAGCCCCGCGAAGCCGACGAACCAGCCGTAGGTCGAGTTCACGAGACGGCTGCTCCACTGGTAGGCGTAGCCCGCCAGGGGAATGCGCGTGCCCAGCTCGGCGACGACGAGCGCGATCATGGTGTTGCCCAGGGCGACAACCGGCCAGGTCCAGATGGACGCCGGCCCAAACCACGTCAGGCCGAATCCGAAGTTGAGAAAGATTCCCGTGGTAATCGAGATGATCGAGAAGGCGATCGCGAACATCGAGAACGTCCGCAGGGTGCGGCGCAGTTCGGGTCGGTAGCCCGCCTGGATGACGAGGTCCCGACCGGTGTTTCGGCCATCATCTCGTGACGACTGCGATGCCATCGAATCCCCCGCTGCGACTCCAGGTCGAGGCTACTGCGGTGCGTTGGCTTCTTGGCTGATGGCGTGGCCGGCGATGGCGGCTCCGGGGGAGTGGTTTATCGACATTTCGAATCGCCGACGGCCGTCGATTATCGTGACCCCCATGGTGCGAGGGTCACAGGCAGCGGCGAAGATGGTGTCGTGGCCAGCACACTGAATCGCGTTCCCGAGTTGCTCGTCGGTTTCGACACGGAAACGACGGGCCTGGACGTTCACAGTGAACGCGCCATCTCCTACGGTTTCTGTGTTTACCGCTACGGGCAGCCGGTAGTGACACACGAGTTCTTCGTCGTCCCGGACCGACCGATCAGCGAGGGTGCGCGGCGTGTCCACGGCCTCGACCTCGAGCGATTGAACGACCTGCGTTCGACCCACGACGTGCTTGACGTAGCGACCGGTGCACGTCGCGCCATCGCCATCCTCACTGACTTGCATCGAGATGGCGCCTACGTCGTTGGTGCCAATGTGGCGCGTTTCGATATGGCAATGCTGCGCTGGACCGCGAATGCCGTGCTGGATACGGAGGCGGCCTCGTCGTTCGAACGCACCAGATTTCGAATTATCGACGTGATCGAACATGATCTGGCCATCGATCCCAGCCGCGCGTTCCGGCCTCGACGATCGCTGACCCACCTGTGTGGTCACTATCACATCAGTCCCGGAGGCCACGATGCGGTTGGGGACGCTCGCGCGGCGGTCGAGGTCTTGTTAGAGCAGGTTGTCCACAACAACGCTGGCCAGCGAGAACTCTCGATTTTGCCACCCGGTCAGCAAGCCCGAGGTGTCTGACTCCGGTCGGAGAGGTGATAGGGTTGCACGCCTAGGGCCGTTGGCGCAGTCTGGTAGCGCACTTGCATGACACGCAAGGGGTCACAGGTTCAAGTCCTGTACGGCCCACCGAGTAGTTCCTGATCAGATGCTAGGTTGCGCGAATTGCGACTGGCTACGTCGTCGCCGGAATCAGTGTGATGGATCGACCGTGGTTGGTGAAGTCCCATTTTCGACGGGTGTCCGGTTGGCCCGCGAAATCTGAGTGCCACATGGAATCGTCGAGATGTCTCGGACCGTACGCAGCGACGAAATCGTGACTGGGCGATCGATTGAGCTATCGGGGTTCGAGGCTCCAACGCCCGTTCTGGTGTCGTTGGCGCTTGGTCAGGCGGGCTCGTCAGCCAAGTCGTCGACCGGACGCTGCGCTCTGCTGCGGAAACGGTCTTGTGAGATCGCGACGCCGAGGAGAATGAGCAGTGCGCCAACCGGCTCGTTCCAACTCAGCGATTCGCCGAGGAATGCGATGCCGACAATCACGGCAAACACTGGCGTGAGGTAGGTGACGCTACTGGCCACGGTGGCCGGCGCGTTGCGCACGACGTCGAAGTTGAGCACGTACGCAAATCCGGTACCGAGTACGCCGAGTGCGCCCAATGCGATCAGTGATGACGTGGGGCGAACGGCGTCGAAGTGTCCGAACGCAATGGAGAATGGCACCATCTGGAGGGTCCCGCTGACGATCTGTCCGGTCGCGAGCGCGATTGGATTCTCGGGCAGTCCCGCCAAGTGCCGTCGCGCGTAGGTGAAGCCAAAGCCATAGCAGACGACGGCGCCGAGGCAGGCAAGGATGCCGAGACGCTGTCCAGCGCCAAAACCCTGCCATACCCCTATGAGGACCAGGACGCCGACGAGTCCCACCGCGAGACCCCGCACAACCACGGGACGGATGGGCTCTTGTCGCAGGATGAACAGGGCCACGATGAGCGTTGAGAGGGGAGTGCCCGCGTTAATGAGTCCCGCCAGGACGGCCGAGATGTGCGTCTCGCTGTAGGAGAAGAGGGTGAAGGGAATGCTGTTCAAGAGCAGCGCGAGTACGAACAGATGTCCCCATGTGGCGAGCTTTCGGGGTAGTTGGGTTCGCGTGATCGCCGCCAGCGCAAGCAGCGTGACTGCGCCGGCGGCCAGGCGAACCAGCGCGACGTCGACCGGCGACATCGCGCGCAGGCCGAGCTTGATCCACCAGAACGAACAGCCCCAAATGGCGCCGAGCAGGATGAAACTCGCCTGCCAGCCAAAAACTCGAGACTTGGGACTCGACGTCACGAATTCACCCGTGCCGCTGTGGCGCGCTCGTTCTCAAGCAATGCTTCTTTGACGTCCAGCCCCCAGCGGTAGCCACCCAAGGTCCCGTCTCGTCGAATGATTCGGTGACAGGGCACCACCAGTGCGGCCGGATTGGCCGCGCACGCCGACGCCACCGCGCGCACCGCGCGCGGGGTTCCGTTCTCCTCGGCCAGTTGCGCGTACGTGAACGTCTGGCCTATGGGTACGTCGCGGAGCACGTCCCATACTCGCATCTGGAACGCGGTGCCCTCCAAATCGATGGGCAGCCGCGTGGCGTCAGCCTCGCCGCGAACGGCGCCCGCGAGCACGCCCGCCACGTCGACGAGTTCGTCGTCGTCGCGCACCAGCGTGGCGTGGGGAAACTCGTCGCGAAGTTCGTCGATGAGGGTCAACTCGTCGGCGCCGATTCGCACGGCGCAGACGCCTCGGGCGGTGGCGGCGACGACAACGAAGCCGATCGGGGTCTCGAGAGAGGTGAACGCAATGCGCTCGCCGCGACCACCGTCACGGTACCGGCGCGGCGCCATGCCCAGGCGCGTTGCGCCGTGTTCGTAAAACGCTCGGCTCGAACCGTAGCCCGCGTCGACGATGGCCTGGGTGACTGTAACCCGGGACCGAAGCGATCCGCGCAGGTGCTCGTCGCGCGCGATCCGCGTGAAGGCGCCGATCGGGACGCCGATGAGTTCGGAAAAACGCCGTCGCAGGTGCCGCTCGCTATAGCCATGGTCAGCGGCGAACGCGCTCACGTTGATCGTCTCCTTCGGGTTCTCCAGACGCCGGCAGAGCTCAACGACCGCCGCCACGGCGGGATCGTGCACGGCCAACTCATCAGGACGACACCGACGGCAGGCCCGGAATCCGGCCTCCACGGCCTCCACGGTCGTGGTGAAGAAGACGACGTTGCGCCGTAAGGGTCGGCGTGACGTGCAGCCGCTGCGACAAAAGACACCCGTCGAAGTCACGCCGTAGACGAAAGTGCCAGCGACCGAACTGTCGCGCGTGATTACTGCGTTCCAGCGAAACTCATCGAGGTCAATCACGGTTCGTAATTTATGGGCGTCAGCAGCGCGCTGCCTTCCGTTCGCGGACATGTAATTCGTGGTTCACCACGACAACCCGTTTGTCCGATGTGGTCGGCGCCAGGGCAAGGTCGCTGGAGCGAATGGCCCGGTTTGGGGGAGTCTCGTCGCGTTTCGTGACCCCACGGACGACCTCGTTTGCAACAGGGAATCTGGCGCTTCGATCACACCCCACGGCGTCGACCATGGCGCGTCGCGCCCTAGCGCCAGCAGGGGCTCAATCACCGAATGACGTTCGGCGATGCCTTCGCTGAACCCGGGCACGAACGCCATTGTCGTTCCGGACCTGCTGGTATGCACTGGTCAGGCTATGAGGCGGCGAAATCCGGGTGAATTGGGTGCTGAAGGTCTTCCACGGGTGGCCAGGGCATTGTGTCGGTGGCAACGCCAGGGGTGAGTACACTTCAGGTAGCGAGCGGGCCGAAATGGTTGGCCCGTCGCTTTGAGAATTGAGTGATCGTGGCAAACGGTACCGTGAAGTTTTTCAACGCAGAAAAGGGATTCGGATTCATCTCGCGTGAGCAGGGTGATGACGTATTCGTGCATTTCTCCAACATCCAGGGCGACGGCTACCGGAGTCTCGAAGAGGGTCAGCAGGTCGAGTTCGACGTTGCGCCCGGCAGGAAGGGCGAAGAAGCCCTCAACGTTCGCGCTATCTGAGCGAATCGCGGGCCCATGCGGTCCGCTGCCGTCTTGACGGCACCATAGGCGTACCGCGCCGTAATCGCGTGCCAAGCACCTCCATTCACGTCAATCGGCGTTCGTTGGCCCAGTGGGTCAACTGGTGGCGATTGGAGAGTTGGAGCTTGTGCAAGACCGAGGAGACGTGGGTCTCCACGGTCCGTGACGAGATACCGAGTTCGGTACCGGCCTCTTTGTAGGTGTAGCCCCGGGCAATAAGTCGCAGAACCTGACGCTCGCGTGCGGTCAACTGGTCGAGGTCCGGATCACCGGTGGCGTGCGACGTCGCGCCCGCCGAATCACTAGCGAACGCCTCGAGGACGAAACCGGCCAGCATCGGCGAAAAGACGGCGTCGCCCGCGCGAATGCGCTCGATCGCTTCGATCAGATCGGCGCCCGAGATGTTCTTCGTCACGTAGCCGGCCGCACCCGCTCGCACGACGGCGATGACGTCCTCGGCGGCGTCGGAGACCGACAGGGCGAGGAAGCGCACGTCGGCGCACGTCGAGCGCACCTCGCGAAGGACCCGCAAGCCGCCGCCGTCGGGCATGTGCACGTCGAGCAGCACGACGTCGGGCCGTCGCTCCAGGATCATCTCCGTGGCGGCGACGACTTCGTCGGCCTCGCCGACGATGTCCACGTCGTGGGCGATTTCCGCCTTGATCCCCGATCGGATTAGCTCGTGATCGTCGACGAGGAAGACGCGCGGTCGACTCACGAGCCGGCGCCCACGCGTGACATGGTCAATGCGACGTCGGTGCCATCACCAACCGTGGACCGTACGACGGCCGAGCCGCCGAGCTGCTCAACGCGCGCGTGAATCGAGGCCGCCAAGCCTTGGCGGTCGTCGGGCACGGCGGCGGGGTCAAATCCGACACCGGAATCGCGCACGTAGACCGAGATCGCGTCGGCCTCCACTTCGCCGTAGACGCTGAAGTGCTCCACGCCGGACCACTTGGCGGCGTTGAGCGCAGCCTCGCGCGCCGCCGCCAGGAGTCCACTGATTCGTTCGTCGAGCGGCGCGTCGCCCACCACGACCAGCTCGACGCGCACGCCGTAGTCGCGTTCCACGTCGTGCTGAATTGCTCGCAACTGGCTCGCGAAGGTTTCATCGGTCCTCGCGGTCGACCCGATCAGGTCGGGAGCGAAGAGCCACGTGCGCAGTTCGCGTTCCTGGGCTCGGGCCAGCCGTCGTACCGTGGCGGGATCCTCCGCTGAACGCTCGATCAAAGTGAGGGTTTGTAACACCGAGTCATGAACGTGGGCGACGAGCGCGGCGCGCTCCTCGGCGCGCACCCGCACGCGTCGCTCGGTTGAGAGGTCGCGCACGGTCTGTAGCCACCACGGCGCGAGCAGCACGAGTACCCCGATGATCAGGGCCGCACCGCCGACGAGCGCCGGGACGGCCGCCCCCCAGACGCCGCCGACCTGTTGGAGGATCTGCAGACCGACGACGATGAGGATCGCCGCGGGGACGAGGCGCCACGCGATGGCCCGCCACCCGCGTACTGACGCGACGCCGAGCACCGGCAGCGCCTGAGCGATCTGCTCGAGGTGGAGGCGCTCCTGCGCGGAGGAACCGCGCCAGATCACGACCAGGAAGACGAGACTGAGCAGGACCGACCACGCGTACGGTCTCACGATGGTGGGGCCGACGCGCGAGATGACGAGTAGGACCACGAGCACCGCGGCGAGCAACCAGTACACGATGACAGCGGTGCGCCGCTGGCCTTCGAGTCGGCGCGCGATGGGCTCACCCTCGCCGTCGCGGCAGATTGCGAGCCAGCCGATCATGTACGCGACCAGTCCGACGCCAAAGACCAGGCTCAACAGCGCCGTCGCCAGGCGTACGTGGGTCGTGCGAATGCCGAGGCGACACGCGATCCCCGCGCAGACGCCACCGAGCACGGCGTCGGCGACGTTTCGTCGCAGGGGATGCTGGGGGACCCCGAGGCGTGGGTGCTGCTGGTGGGTGGTAGTCATGGTGTCGTCCTCGATCGCGCCTACAGCCTTACACCTCATTGGTGCCGTGGCGCTACGGGACAACCCGGAGCCCCAACGCTACGGTCAGGGTTGTCCCTGATGACGGGGGAGCGAGCGGCGACGTACCGTGAGGACATGACCGACACTGACTCGACGACCAACCCCGACATGCCCGTCACCGGTGACGTGGCGAACGGAGCCCCGCGTCAGTTCCGGCGCAGCGCGAACGGCAAAGTGATCGCCGGCGTCGCGCGCGGTCTCGCCAATCGGTTCGACATCGACGCCAACGTCTTTCGAGTCCTCTTCGTCGTCCTGGCGCTGTTCTGGGGACTCGGTGTCGCGCTCTACCTGGCGCTCTGGGTCTTCGTGCCGCTGGCCGAGGGTGAGGAGATCACGATGCGTAGTCGCCTGCCCGAATCGCACTCGCATCGATTGACCGTCGCCGTCCTCCTCGGTGTCGTGGTGGCCCTCGGGGTCCTGGTGGCCACGATCTCGCGCGGTGGCATCGCCGCACACGGCGGGCCGAGTCTCGCACTGGTCTGGCTGGTGTTTCTCGTCGCCCTGGCCGTCGTCGCGCTGCGAACGCCCCCACGCCGACTCACGATCCGCCGCATCGCCGCGGTGATCGTGCTCTTCAGTCTGAGCGCGCTGATACTCCTTGTTGGCGCCGTCATGGGATTTGTCGCGTCGACCGGCGTGGCGCTTTCGGGTGGCGACGGCGCCCACACCTGGCAGCCCACGTCGCTGCGCGGCGTCCAGCACCAGTACTCGACCCAATTCGGCTCGTCGACGCTGGACCTGCAGGACGTCCGCTTTCCGTCGTCGGGCTACACCATTCACGTTTCCACGGCAATCGGCTTGGTGCGGGTCTATGTTCCAGCCAACGCCGTGGTCTCGATCACCACACACGTGGGTCTCGGACCCGTCGACCTCCAGGGCTCGCCTGACGGGACGCCTTTTAGCGCGGTGCCCGCGCCTGGCGTTGGCGCGGGGACGCCGTCGCGGGCACCGCACCTGTCGATAGACGCGCGGGTGGGCATCGGGCGGATCGTCATCGCGCGCGCGACGAACTAGACAGCGTCAGCTGCCAGCTGGGGCCCGTAGCGTGCTGGTCAGTCGTGGCGGCGAGAGGCGTTCAGCCGTGAAACACGCTGATCGCACCGACGATGATGGGAGCGACGACCAGTGAGGGCAGGAGATCGGCGACCGGAACCGACTTCACCTGCAGGAGCCGCATGCCGATGCCGAGCAGGAGGACGCCGCCGGTCGCGGTGATCGCGGCGATCATCGACGCGGGCAAGAAGGAACCGGCGAGCACGCCCAAGACAGTGACGAAACCCTGAAAGATCCCGACCGGCAGCGCCGAGACCGCGACACCCCAGCCCAGAGTGGCCGAAAAGGCGATCGCCGCGAAGAGGTCCAGTGCGGACTTGAGCACCAGCTGGCTGATCCCGTGTCCCAGGCCATCGCTCAGCGCCCCAAGGATGGCGAGTGGGCCGATGCAAAACAGCAGCGAGGCGGCGACGAACCCTTCGATTAAGCGTTCACGCGAGCCGCTCGTGCGCCCGCGGGTCATGTGGTTCTGGATCCATCCCCCAAAAATCGCGACCCGCTCCTCGATGCGAAGGAGCGAGCCCGCGATGCCGCCGACGATCAGTGCGCCAAGGACGACGAGCAGCGTCCAGTTGGCACCGACGGCGTGGCGAAACGAGTGATCGGAAATTGCCGCGATGTTGAGCGCTCCGATGACGAGTACGACGAGACCGAGCGCATCGGTCACGGTGTGGCGGGTCCGCGCGGGGAGCCGGTTGCCGATGAGCACGCCAATCGCCGCGCCCACGATGATCGCGACCACATCGATGATGGTCCCGAGTCCTCGCACGACGTCAAAGGTACTCGTTCTCCCCCGCGACCCCGATGGGACGAACGTCGGTGCCGGTGGGCGGCGTGAACTGTTTTCACTGGCCCTGAACCGGGCAGTGGTCCGGGTTGCACGGCGAGCACGTTAGTGGTGCGGTGCCGTTGCGCTCTGTTCGAGCGCGAGCCCCTTCGTTTCGCGCCCCCAGATGGCGACGACGATCACGGCGACGAGCGCGACGGCGCCAACGAGGCAGTACACCCCGGCCACGCCGAAGTTCGAGAAGAAGGTGGGAATCAGTGATGGTCCGATGACCCCAGAAATCAAGCGGCCGAATCCTTCGGTCGTCGCGACGCCCCACGCGCGAATCTCGGTGGGGTAGCTCTCGGCGGTGTAGACCTTGACGGCCGGGTCGACGGCGATGCCAAAGAACGACATCAGACAGCCCACGAGTAGTACCGGCACCGCGCCGCGCACGAAGCCGAAGGCGAATGATGCGCCCGCTGCGATGACGGTGAAGCTGATGATCACTGGTTTACGACCCCAGCGTTCGATGACCCATGATTCGAGCAGCTTGCCGGGTATCGAGACACCAACGATGACCGCCGTGAAGGCGAAGGCCGAGGTGAGCGTGTACCCCATCGTCGTCACCGCCGTCGGCATGAAGATCTGGATGGAATAGAAGATAAAGAAGGTCCCGCCAAAGGTCGTCCAGAGTGTCAGCGAGCGTCGGCGAAGCGGTTTCACGAAAATCGCGCGAAGGGGATGCGCGACGACTGCCGCCGGCGTGGCGGCACTCGCCGGCAACGGCGCGATCGGTTCGAGGGCGACACCGTTGCGAACGGCGCGCGCCTCTAACGTGGCGAGGACGCGCTCGGCCTCCTCCCACCGACCCTTGGACTCGTACCAGCGCGGCGACTCGGGGAGGTAGCGCCACGCGAGCAGGGCGAACAGCAGGGGAAGACCGCCGATCATGAACATGATGCGCCAACCAGTCGTGTCCTGGGCGTTGGGAATCAGGACAAGCGCGAGCAGGGGTGAGAGGAAATAGCCGGCAGAGAGGAACGCGTCGGACCACGCGATGAAGCGACCCCGGCGCTTCGGTGGGCAGAATTCGCTCGCGAGGACGTAGGGCAGCGGAAAGACGGCGCCCATGGCCATACCATCGACGATTCGCAGGACGATGAGGGTCGGAACGTTTGGCGCCAAGCCCGTGACGAAGGTGAGTATGGCGTAGGCGATCGTGCCGACGATCAGCGTGCGCCGTCGTCCGAAGCGGTCCGCCAGGCGACCCGCGGGAACGATGCCGATGACGATGCCGATGTTGGCGGAGATGGCCACGAAGGACTTCATGGCGGTTGACAGCGCGAACTGGCTGGTCAGCGAGGGCAGGACCGATCCGGTTAGCCCGACGTCATAGGACTCGATCAACCAGCTGAGAAAGAGCAACGCCATGATCGCGCTGAGCCACCGCGTCACCGGGAGCCGGTCGAGCCGGGCGGCGGCCTGTGGGCCGACTCGGCCGTCGGTCGTCGTGGCGGGCTGATCGCTCATCGCGCGCCGCTACCGCTGTCGCACACGGGTCCGGGTTCGAGACCCTGTGAGCAGTGATGCACGCGTACCTCGCTGGCTGTCATCGTCGACTCGCGATGACAGAACGAGTCTAGGAATGTTCGCAGTCGTCGTGGTAACACACCTGGTCAACGTGGGTAGTGGCGACGCTGGCGCCTCGCGCACGACGCGGGCTCGCTACGGTGGGGGCAGTTACTGCACCGACGACGTAATGGTCGGTGGGGTCCGAGGCGCCTGGCGCCAGCCGATCTGATGACGTGGATCGGGGCATACGAGGAACGTGAGTAGAGACGCATGTCCATGAGTGGCGAAGTCATCGGGGGTCGGTACCGGATAGTCCGGCTCATCGGGCGTGGCGGTACGGCCGACGTCTATGAGGCCCGTGATGAGCGATCCGGGGGACCGGTGGCGATCAAGGTCGTTCGCTCGAACGATCCGGAATTTGCCCGTCGCCTGGTCGAAGAGGCCCGCGCGCTCGAGAGCCTCGACGGTCCGGGCCTCGTGCGGCTGCTCGACACGGGCATGGTGGGCGACTTGGCCTTTCTGGTCATGGACTACGTCGACGGCGCGTCGATCGCGCAGTCGCTCAAGGATGGCCCCCTGGGCGCGCCCGCGACGGCGTCGATGGCGGCGAGCGTGGCCCGAACGCTCAGCTACGTGCACGGTCGCGGCGTCGTGCATCGTGACGTGAAGCCGTCGAATATTCTGCGCTCGACGTCCGGCGAGGTCTGGCTCGCGGACTTTGGCATCGCCAAGTTCGACGACGCGTCGACGATCACGGCACCGGGTACGACGATCGGCACGGTCATCTACATGGCGCCCGAGCAGCTCGATGGCAAACGGGTGGGCCCGAGCGCCGATATCTGGTCCCTGGGCATCGTCATCTTGGAGTGTCTCACGGGCCGACGGGTCTTTGAGGGCTCGCCGAGCGAGATTGTGGCCAAGCGATTGACCGGACCGGTCATCCTGCCCGCCGATCTGCCGGCGCCCTGGGCGGTGTTGCTCGGTGGCATGTTGGATCCGCGACCCGAGCGCCGCTTGAGTGGCGCGGAGGTCGCGTCGTTACTCGAGACGCCGCCGTACGCGCTCGCGTGGGAACCGCGAGACGATGCCGAGACTCGGGTCATTGGACTCGTTGGGTCGGCCGATCAAACGTTCGTCATGCCCGGAGCGCCGCCGCGGTTGACCGATGACGAGACGCTGGTTGTCTCGACGCCATCAAGCGATCGTGCGGAGCGGCGACCGTGGGTCATGGCCGGCGTCTTGGTGGTCATCGGTGTGTTGCTGTACGTGCTCATCTCGTTGTTGGTGGGCGCATCGACACCGAAACGTGCGGCAACCACGACAACAACGGTTCACGCTTCAACGACCACCACCGTCTCGTCGAGCTCGGCGGCCATCGCAACTTTGATGGCGGACCTGGCCACGAGCCAGGCTGCGGGCGCGATCCAGCCGCCGACGGCACAGACCATCGCCCAGATGGCCCAGCAGTCGCTGATCGACGGCGCGAATGGCAATCGTGGCGCCGTCGAGAACGACTTGCAGCAGGCGATGGCAACAGTCGTCGGTGGCGTCGCGAACGGCTCCGTAACGCCCTCGGCGGGAGCGATGCTTGAGCGCGACGTCGCCCTACTCGCCAGTTCCCTCGGCGTCGCGACGCCAAGTTCGACCACGACCACGACGACGACGATTTTCATCGGACCCGGCCCCGGAAACGGCCACGGCAAGGGATTTGGCAAAGGTCGACCCTAGATCGTCTTGCCTCTGATCAGCGACAACGCAGGGTCAATTCGGCGGCATCAAATTCGCTGGCATAACCCGAGGTGACGGGCCCTTTCGAGCACGTGATGGTATGGAAATCCGCAAAATCACGTATGTCATTAAGTCTGTAGGGCAAAAAATAATTCTCAGAAACCCTGGTCACAGTACGTGCACGGAAGAAATACGTGTGAAACTGCGTCACAGATCGAGTTATTGCCGTAGAATTAACGCCGCAGCAAAGACTGCTTCGATGTCACCTCACATTCAAGTGGGTTAAGTGGCCAATTGAATGTGCCGCTTGGTGGACCTTTTCGGTTTGACGCCAAGTCGTGTGCCCAGTGCCTTCGTCCGCAACGCGACGTGGTCACGGGTGCCGTGCACGCCAAAGGAGAAACCATGCGAAGAATCTTGTATGCGACCATGGCGTTGCTTACCAGCGCGGCAATTCTGCCTTCCTCGGGCGGAGCGGCGAGCACGCCACCGTCGGCGCGCCCAAAGCAGGTGGTTGTAACGCATCATCGGGCAAAACCGCACGTCACGAGGGTGATTCACCACCCGTCGATTCTGACGTACGTCGCCGCGCTCGCTCGAGTCACTGTGAACCAGCTGCGCGCCGAATGGCAGCACGTGGCGATCTGCGAAGTAGCGGGCAACTGGTCGATGGAAGGTCCGCTGTACTCGGGGATTGGCTTTGCTAACTCCACGTGGCTCGAATACGGCGGAACCCAGTTCGCGCCGCTCGCCGGTGAGGCACCGCGCGACGCGCAGATCCTCATCGGCATGCGCGTGACGGGCGGTTGGGTTCCCGACCAGAACGGCTGCGCACCAGGGGGCTGGTAGTCGGGGCACGCGACACGAACTCCTCGAGTCGTACAAGGCGGGAAGAAACGCAATCGCCGCAACGGGTGCCCTCGCCGAAGCATCCCAGGTGATCGAACATCGCAACACCAAATCGGCGGTGGGGCTAGACACCCCTAGTCCCTAACCTGTCAAGCCGCGAGGTCAACTCGATGCTTCCAGGCAATGCTTTCGTCGTAGTCGACGCGCTGTTCGAGGCAGGCGTGCAGGATGCCGACCCAGCGGTTGGCGAGTTGACGGACGGCCTGGCGATGGGTCTTGTCGCGTCCTCGCAGCTCGTCGTAGTAGGCGCGAGCACCCGGTGATTTGGTCAGCGAGCAGAAGGCCCATTGGTCGAGGGCGTCGGCCAGACGCTTGTTGCGCATGTGACGGGCCAGAACGACGTGGCTCTTGCCCGAGGCCCTCGTGATCGGTGACGTGCCGGCGTAGTTCCTGCGAGACTTGGCGTTGCAGTAGCGGTTCGGGTCGTCCCCGAACTCGCCCAGCACCCGGGCGCCGAGGACC
>JAKAPH010000086.1 GCA_021807265.1 Actinomycetes bacterium
CCCACATCAAGAGCTCGTTCAACAACACGATCGTGTCGATCACCGACCCCGAGGGCAACGTCCTGTCGTGGGCCTCGTCGGGCAACGTCGGCTTCAAGGGCTCGCGCAAGTCGACGCCCTTCGCCGCGCAGTTGGCCGCCGAGAAGTGCGCGCGTGCCGCGATGGAGCACGGTGTGAAGAAGGTCGACGTCCTGGTCCGTGGCCCGGGCTCGGGCCGCGAGACGGCGATCCGTTCGCTGGCTGCGGCCGGTATCGAAGTGGTGGCCATCAAGGACGTTACGCCGTTGCCCCACAACGGCTGCCGTCCGAAGAAGCGTCGTCGAGGCTAAGGAAGAATCATGGCTCGTTACACCGGTCCCGTCTGCCGACTCTGTCGGCGTGAGCGCACCAAGCTCTACCTGAAGGGTGAGCGCTGCTTCACCCTAAAGTGCCCCGTCGCAGAGAACTCCGACCGCCAGACCCGCGCCTTCCCGCCCGGCATGCACGGTCGTGACCGTCAGCGTCAGGGCTCGGAGTACCTCACCCAGCTGCGCGAGAAGCAGAAGGCCCGCCGCATCTACGGCCTGCTCGAGAAGCAGTTCCGCAACCTCTACGAGGAGGCCAGCCGCCGTCCCGGCATCACCGGCACGAACCTGCTGCAGTTCCTCGAGCTTCGCCTCGACAACGTCGCCTACCGCGCCGGGTGGGGCGCCTCGCGCGCCCAGGCCCGCCAGTTCGTGCGCCACGGGCACGTGATGGTCAACGCCAAGCGCGTGACCATCCCCAGCTTCCGCGTGCGCCCCGGCGACGTCGTGACCCTCAAGGTCGTCACCCGCGAGAACTTCAACGTCAAGCGCAACCTCGACATCATGGACCGCTCGGTCCCGGGTTGGCTCGAGAAGGGTGACGACGGCTTCGCCGTCACGGTTCGCGTCGTCCCCCAGCGCGAGCAGATCGACGAGTCCATCCGCGAGCAGCTCATCGTCGAGCTGTACTCGAAGTAACGCCGTCCGTTGTCCCAGAAGGAGCCCGCATGCTGATCATCCAACGACCCACCATCGACGCCATCGGCGACGAGGAGAACAACCGCCAGGCCTTCGGCATCGGACCGCTCGACCCCGGCTTCGGCCACACCCTGGGCAACTCGCTGCGCCGCACGCTGCTCTCGTCGATCCCCGGCGCGGCGGCCACGCGCGTCAAGTTCGACGCGGTGCTGCACGAGTTCGGCGTCATCGAGGGCGTCAAGGAAGACGTCCAGGACATCTGCCTGAACTTGAAGGACCTGCTGCTGCGCGTGCACAGCGACGAGCCGGTCGTGCTGCGCCTGGACAAGCGCGGCGAGGGCCCGGTCCTCGCCTCGGACCTGTCCACCACGGCTGACGTCGAGGTGCTGAACGGCGACCTGCACCTGGCCTACCTCACCTCGGCCAAGAGCTCGCTCAGCTTCGAGCTGACCGTCGAGCGCGGCAAGGGCTACGTCGGCGCCGAGGGCAACAAGGGCTCCTCGACCATCGGCGTGATCCCCCTCGACGCGATCTTCTCGCCGGTTCGCCGCGTGTCCTTTACCGTCGAGCCGGTGCGCGTCGAGCAGTCCAAGGACTTCGACCGCCTGGTCATCGAGGTCGAGACCGACGGCTCGATCAGCCCCGCCGAGGCGCTGTCCTCGGCCGGCAAGACCCTGGGCGCGCTCGTGGACCTGATCGCGCACTTCGACGAAGAGGCGCCGTCGCTCGAACTGGGCGACGTCGGCACGGCTCAGGCCGCCGCCAGCGAGCTCGACATCCGCATCGAGGAGCTCGGGCTCACCGAGCGCTCACGCAACTGCCTGAAGCGCGCGGGCATCAACACCGTCGCCCAGCTGATCAACGCGACCGAGCGTGACCTCACCTCGATCACCAACTTCGGCGCCACGTCGCTGAAGGACGTCACCGACCGACTCGACGAGCGCGGTCTTTCACTGCGAGTAGAGGACTAGTCATGCGCGGCACTCCCACCAAGGGCAAGCGGTTCGGGGGCGACAACGCCCACCAGAAGGCCATGATGGGCAACCTGGTCGCGTCGATGATCGCCGCCGAGTCGATCGTCACGACCGAGGCCAAGGCCAAGGCGCTGCGCCCCATCGTCGAGAAGGTCGTCACCGCGGCCAAGAACTCGCCGGAGGGCTCGGTGCACGCCCAGCGCCGCGTCGTCGCCTTCATCCGCGACAAGGACATGGCCCGCAAGCTCTTCACCGAGATCGCGCCGCGCTACAGCGAGCGTCCGGGCGGCTACACCCGGATCCTGAAGCTCGGGCCGCGTCAGGGCGACAACGCCCCGATGGCGCGCATTGAGTTCGTCTGATCTAGACCCCACCGACGCCGTCCGCTGGCGGCTCGATCTCGCCTACGACGGCGCGGCCTTCGCGGGTTTCGCACCCCAACCCGGCCGTGAGACGGTCGTGGGAGCACTGGGCGAGGCGATCGCGCGGTACCTGCGCTTAGACGAGCCCCCCTTCATCGTCGGGGCCGGACGCACCGACGCCGGCGTGCACGCCTTCGCCCAGGTGATCTCGCTCGACCTGGCGCGCTCGAGCGTGGACGAGGCGGGGATCGCGTCGATGCTGCGCTCGATCAACCACCAGCTGCGCGGGCGCGTCGTGGTGCGCGAGGCGCGTGCGATTCCCGGCTTCCACGCCCGCTTTGACGCCACCTGGCGCGGCTACCGCTACCTGGTCGCCCCCGGGCCGTCGCTCGCCGCCACGAACGCCCTCGCCTGGCCCGTCGAGGGGGCGCTCGACCTGGCGGCCATGAACGACGCCGCCGCACTGGTGCTCGGCGTGCACGACTTTCGTGCCTTCTGCAAGCGTCCGCCCGACAAGACCGCCGACGAGCCGCTGGTCCGCCACGTCTACGAGGCGCGCTGGCGTACCGCGCGCGACGAGCTGGCCCTGGGGGTCGCGGGGGAGTACCTCGTCTTTTGGATCCGCGCGAACGCCTTTTGTCACAACCAGGTGCGCCGACTCGTGGGCTCGCTCGTCGCGGTGGGCCGCGGGACGCTCACGCTCGCGCACTTCGAGGCGCACCTGGCCGCGGGCGTGGCGGAGGGCTTGCCGTCGCCGGCCCCCGCGTCGGGTCTCGCGCTGTGCGCCGTGGGCTACGACGAGCGCCACGGCGGCCCGTCGGGCCGCTCGATGTGACCTGATCATCTGGGACTCGACCCGACTCGTGGCCGGGCGCGTTGGGTAGGCTCCGACCTATGACTGCACGCCCACGCGCCGGCATCGATCCGGCTGAGCTCGACCCGTCGATCCGCCCCCAGGACGACCTCTTCGGCCACGTGAACCAGCACTGGTTCGACGCGACACCCATCCCCGAGGACCGCGCGAGCTACGGCACCTTCTACCTGCTCGCCGAGGACGCCGAGCGCAACGTGCGCGAGATCCTCGAGGCGGCCGTCGGGGCCGAACCCGGCAGCGAGGCCCGCCGGCTCGGCGACCTCTACGCGAGCTTCCTCGACGAGGAGCACATCGAGTCCCTCGGGGCCACCCCCATCGCCGCCCAGCTCGCCGCGGCTGCCGCCGTCAGCTCGATCCCCGAGTTCGTCGCCCTGGTCGGCTCCTGGGAGCGCGAGGGCCTCGGCGGCTTCTACTACCTCTTCGTCGACAACGACCCGGGCGACCCCGAGCGCTACCTCATCTTCGTCGAGCAGGGTGGCCTGTCGCTGCCCGACGAGAGCTACTACCGCGAGGAGCACTTCGCCCCCGTGCGCGATGCCTTCGTCGCCCACGTCGCGCGCACCCTGGAGATGGCGGGGCTGAATGACGCGCCCGCGCGAGCCAAGCGCGTGATGGACCTCGAGACCGAGCTCGCGGCCGGGCACTGGGACGCGGTCGCCTCGCGCGACGTCAACGCCACCTACAACCTGCGCACCCTCGCCAGCGTTCTTGAGGAGTCGCCGGTGCTCGCCGGCTGGGCCGAGGCCGTGGGACCGTCGGCGATGGCCGAGGTCGTGCTGCGCCAGCCCAGCTTCACCACCACCCTGGCCGCCCTGCTCGATGACGATCACCTGCCGGCGTGGCGGGACTGGCTCACCTGGCAGGTGGTGCGCGGCGCCTCGCCGTTCCTGTCGCGCGCCTTCGTCGACGCGCACTTCGACTTCTACGGCCGCACGCTCACCGGCGCGCCCGAGCTGCGCGCGCGCTGGAAGCGCGCCGTCGCCTTCGTCGAGGGCGCGATGGGCGAGGCCGTCGGCCGGCTCTACGTCGAGCGGCACTTCGCGCCCGAGTCCAAGGCCCGGATGGACCAGCTCGTCGCGAACCTCGTGGCGGCCTACGGCCAGAGCATCGCGGGCCTCGACTGGATGGGCGAGGCGACCCGTCAGCGCGCCCTCGAGAAGCTCGCCGCCTTCACCCCCAAGATCGGCTACCCGCCGCGCTGGCGCGACTACTCGACCCTGCCCGTCGTGGCGGGCGACCTCGTCGGCAACGCCCGCGCCGCGAGCGCCTTCGAGTTCGACCGCAAGGTCGCCAAGATCGGCCGGCCGATCGATCGCGACGAGTGGTTCATGACCCCCCAGACGGTGAACGCCTACTACAACCCGGGCATGAACGAGATCGTCTTTCCCGCCGCGATCCTCCAGCCGCCCTTCTTCGACCCCGAGCGCGACGACGCCGCCAACTACGGCGCGATCGGGGCGGTGATCGGCCACGAGATCGGGCACGGCTTTGACGACCAGGGCGCGAAGTTCGACGGCTCGGGACGGCTCGCGGACTGGTGGGAGCCGTCCGACCAGGCGGCCTTCGAGAAGAAGACCGCGGCCCTGATCGCCCAGTACGACGCCCTCGAGCCGCGCGGGCTGCCCGGGCACCACGTGAACGGCGGGCTCACGATCGGCGAGAACATCGGCGACCTGGGCGGGCTCGCCATCGCGTGGCGGGCCTACCAGCTCGCCCAAGGCGACGCCCCTGACCAGGTCATCGACGGTTTCAACGGCGCCCAGCGCTTCCTGATCGCCTGGGCGGTGAGCTGGCGGCACGTGTCGCGCACGGCCGAGGCCGAGCGGCTGCTCGCGATCGACCCCCACAGCCCGCCCGAATTCCGCTGCAACCAGGTGGTGCGCAACATCGACGTCTTCTACGACGCCTTCGGGGTCGCCCCGACCGACCGGCTGTGGCTCGATCCGAGCGAGCGCGTCACGATCTGGTAGGCGAACTTGCCTCGGGGGGTCCCGAGTTTGTAGGCTAGAGAGTCCCCCGAGCCCGTCGTGGCGGCGGGGCCTGGTAAGGATGAACTGTGCGTACCTATAGCCCGAAAGCCAACGACATCACGCGTGCCTGGCACGTCATCGACGCCGAAGGACTGGTGCTCGGTCGGATCGCGACCGTCGCTGCCTCGCTGCTGCGCGGCAAGCACCGGACCTACTACGCGCCGCACCTGGACACCGGTGACTTCGTGATCATCGTCAACGCCGACAAGGTTGTCCTGACGGCCAACAAGGCGGCCCAGAAGTTCGCCTACCACCACTCGGGCTACCCGGGCGGCCTGCGCTCGACGTCCTGGGCCAAGCTCCTCGCCGAGGACCCCGCGACCCTCGTCGTCGACGCGGTCAAGGGCATGGTGCCCCACAACCGGCTCGGCCGCGCCCAGATGGACAAGCTGTTCGTCTACGCCGGCCCCGAGCACCCCCACGCGGCCCAGCAACCCGTTCCGTTCGACACCTCGGCGATCCGCCGCGGTTAAGGAGACTGATGACCACGCCTATCCAGACCACCGGCCGCCGCAAGGAAGCGGTGGCACGCGTCCGCCTTCGTCCCGGCACCGGCACCATCACGATCAACGACCGGGCCTTTGACAACTACTTCACCTCGGCGACGCACCGCCAGATGGTGATGGAGCCCCTGCGCCTCATCGACGCCCAGCAGAACTACGACATCGACGCCACCATCGAGGGCGGCGGCGTGGCCGGCCAGGCCGGCGCGCTGCGACTGGGCATCGCCCGCTCCCTGCTCGAGGTCGACGAGACCGTTCGCCCGGCCCTGAAGAAGGCCGGCCTCTTGACGCGCGACGCGCGCAAGAAGGAGACCAAGAAGTACGGCCTCAAGAAGGCCCGCAAAGCGCCCCAGTACTCGAAGCGTTAGTCGGTGGCCGTGCGCTTCGGCACGGACGGCATCCGCGGACGCGCCTACGACGAAGTCTCCGTCGACCTCGCCTACCGGCTTGGCCGTGCGGTGGCCGCCGTCTTTGACGCCCCGGTCGTCGTCGGCTACGACACCCGTGAGAGCTCGCCCGTGCTCGCCGCGGCGGTGCTCGCCGGCCTCGTGGACGGCGGCGCCGCGGTCACCGACCTCGGCGTCATCCCCACCCCCGGGGTCGCCGTGGTGGCGCGCGCGCGCGACAGCGTCGGCGTGGTCGTCTCGGCCTCGCACAACCCCTACTTCGACAACGGGCTCAAAGTGCTCGGCCCCGGCGGGTCCAAGCTCGACCACCTGACCGAGTCGGTGCTCGCCGCGGCCCTCGAGGCCGCCGCGCCCGCGCCGGCCGACCTCGAGCGCCACGTCACCGTCGACGAGGCGGCCCAGGGCCAGTACGTCGCCCTGCTGCGCGGGCTCGTGCCCGGGGACTTCAGTGACCTGCACGTGGTGCTCGACTGCGCCAACGGCGCCGCGAGCGTCGTCGCACCCGCGCTGCTGCGCGCGACGGGCGCGCGCGTGAGCGTCATCCACGACACGCCCAACGGCGTCAACATCAACGAGCGCTGCGGCTCGACCCACGTCGAGGACCTCGTGGCGACGGTGCGCGAGCTCGGCGCGGAC
>JAKAPH010000087.1 GCA_021807265.1 Actinomycetes bacterium
GATCGCCTCGGCCAGGTCCTTCACGACCTCGACGACGGCGACCGGTCCGAAGAGCTCCTCGCTGCCCGCGCGCGAGTCACGCGGCACGTCGGTCAGCACCGTCGGCGGGTAGTAGAAGCCGCGACCCTCGGGGATCACACCGCCCGTGCGCAGCACCGCGCCCTTGGCGAGCGAGTCCTGGACCTGGGCGTGCAGCAGCTCGCGCTGCTCGGCGTTCACCATCGGGCCGACGACCGTCGCGGGGTCCATCGGGTCGCCGACGACGACCTCGCCCATGGCCTTGGCGAAGGCCTCGATGAACTCCTCGGCGCGCTCCTCGACGACGATGAAGCGCTTGGCCGCGATGCAGCTCTGCCCGTTGTTCTGGACCCGTCCGGTCACGGCCATCGGCACGGTGCGCGCCATGTCCGCCGAGCTCGCGACGATGAAGGCGTCCGAGCCGCCGAGCTCCATCACGCACTTCTTCAGGTACGCACCGGCCTGGGCGCCCACGATCTTGCCGGCGATCTCCGAGCCGGTCAGGGTCACCGCGGCGATGCGGTCGTCGGCGATCAGGTCGGCGAGGGCCTGGTGGCCGAGGAAGAGGTTGGTGAAGATGCCCGCCGGGAAGCCCGCGCGCGTGAAGAGGCCTTCGAGGTAGACGGCCGAACCCGGCACGTTGTGGGCGTGCTTCAAGATGCCGACGTTGCCCGCCATCATCGCCGGCGCGATGAAGCGCACGGCCTGCCAGAGGGCGAAGTTCCAGGGCATCACCGCGAGCACCGTGCCGAGCGGCTCGTAGCGGATGCCGCTGCGCGTCGCGGGCGAGGCGATGATCTCCTCAGCCAGCAGCGACTCGGCGTGCTCGGCGTAGTAGCGCATCGTCGTCGCGCACTTCATGACCTCACCCTTGGCCGAGGCGAAGGTCTTGCCCATCTCGGCGGTCAGCATCGCCGCGGCGGTGTCGAGCTCGTCCTCGAGCAGCTGGGCGGCGCGCACCATCAGCTCGCCGCGGTCCTTGAAGGGCGTGTTGCGCCAGTTCTTGAACGCGGCGACCGCCGTGGCGACGGCCGCCTCGATCTCTGCGGGGGTGTGCGCCTCGTACGAGGCGATGACCTCCTCGGTGGCCGGATTGATCGCGGTGAACGACATTGTTCTTCCCTTCTTGACGAGTGCCGTCCACTGCGACGGCTACCCCATTTCTACCGCCAATTCGCTCCGTCCAAATCGGGCCACGCCCGACCGCGGTGACCGGCCGGTAACTAGATTGACTGGCGACGCCAGTGAAGGAGCCTGTGACCCCCGACCCGACCACGAACGCGATGGCGATCGCCTCGGACTGGCTCGAGACGCTCGACCTCGTCGCACTGGTCGGCGCCGCCCTCGCGGACGAGACGACCGAGCGCGTCGACCTCGTCGCCCTGGGCAAGGCCGCGGGCGAGCTGTGCGACGCCGCCCAGGGGGTGTTCGGCGCGCGCGTGGCGCGCCGGCTCATCGTCGCGGACGCGAGTGGTGCGACCCTGCGGCCCGGCGACGACGCGGTCGTGGTCGGCGAGCACCCCGTGCCGGGCGCGGGCAGCCTCGCGGCCGGCCGGCGCCTGGTCGACTTCCTTAACGAGGGCACCGGGGCCGAGCTCACCGTCTTTCTCGTCTCGGGTGGTGCCTCGAGCCTGTGCTCGTGGCCTGCGGACCCGCTCGGCCTCGACGGGCTCGCCGAGCTCTGGCGCGCGGCGCTCGGTGCCGGCGTCGACATCACGACCCTCAACCAGCTGCGCGCGGCGACCTCGATGATCGCCGGGGGCGCCGTGCTGCGCCGCGTCACGACGCCGCGCTCGCGCTCGCTCATCATGGTTGACAACGTCGTCTCGGGCGCTCCGTGGGTCGCCTCCGGGCTCACCTACGAGTTCGAACCGTCACCGGCGGAACTCGTCGGCCTCTTGGAGCACGTGCGCGCCGACGAGTCGCTCAGCGCACGCGCGGAAGCCGCGGCGGCCACGCGCCGCTCGGTGATGGACGAGCCGGTGACGACCCAGCACGACAACGTGGTGGTGGCCGACCCGGCCCTGCTGCTCGAGCGCGCGAGCGAGCGCGCCGTCGAGCTCGGCTACCAGGTCCACACCCTCGGCGAGGCGGTCCAGGGCGACGTCGAGGAGGTCGCCCAGCGCTTCGCCTCGACGCTCGGGGACCTCGCGCGACGCCCGGGGCGTCACTGCGTGCTCGGCGTCGGCGAGGTCACCGTCCACGTCCGCGGCTCGGGCATCGGCGGACGATGCCAGGAGCTCGCCTGGACGATGGCCCCGGTGCTCGAAGCGCTCGGATGCCCCGCGAGCTTCGTCGCGCGCTCCTCGGACGGACGCGACTACGTGGCGGGTGTGGCGGGCGCGTGGGCCGACGAGACGACCCGGGCGCGCGCCCGTGACGCCGGGCTCGACTGGGCCGCGATCAAGGCCGACAACGACTCCAACCGCGGGCTGGCCGCGCTCGGTCAGCTGATCGCGGGCGGGCACACCGGCTGGAACCTTTGCGACCTCTACGTCGCGGTGCTCGAGCCCGGCGGATCGTCGATCGTCACCTCGCTGTAGAGCCCGCCGATCCGGTCCCAGCGCTCGGGCTCGGGCGAGACCGCGTCAGCGTAGTCCTCGGCGTTGTCTTCGGGCACGTAGCCAATCGCTCGTGCCTCGTCGAGCGAGGCGATGCGACGCGTGTTCGACGAGACCCCCCACACGACACGAAAGCCCGGGGCCGGGACACTGAGGGTCGCCTCGAACAACCGGGTGCAGTCGGCCGGCGAGAGCCAGTTCCACAGGGTGCGCCGGTCGGTCGGCACCGTGCGGTACGAGCCGATGCGCACGCAGATCACGTCGAGGCCGTAGCGGTCGTGATAGAGGCTCGCGAGCGCCTCGCTCGCGACCTTGGAGACGCCGTAGAAGCTGTCGGGGCGCGGGAAGAGGTAGTCGGGCACGGTCGAGCCCGGGGTGTTCGGATGGAAGCCGACCGCGTGGTGGCTGCTCGCGTAGACGACCCGAGCGACGCCCGCGGCGCGCGCGGCCTCGAGCACCCGGTAGGTCCCCTCGATGTTGACCGTGAGGTAGTCGGCAAAGCTATAGCCCGACGTCGAGAGACCGCCGAGGTGGATCACTGCGTCGACACCCGCGCAGGCGTCGCGGATCGCGTCGACATCGGTGAAGGAGGCCCGCACGATCGTGGCGTCCTCG
Source organism: Actinomycetes bacterium (assembly GCA_021807265.1). Classification (GTDB taxonomy): domain Bacteria; phylum Actinomycetota; class Acidimicrobiia; order Acidimicrobiales; family RAAP-2; genus RAAP-2. Next base: position 3,195 of record JAKAPH010000087.1, read on the forward strand.
CCGGTCTCGAGACTCGCCTGCTCGGCGACGTCGAGCAGCACGAGATGGCGTCCCTCGCGGCGCAGCGTGGAGCGAAGGTGCCGGCCGATCTCGCCGGCCGATCCGGTGATGAGGACGGTCTCGGTCACGAGACACCGCGCTCGCGCGCGACCTCGATGAACCGGCGCGCCGTCGCGAGCCCGCCGGCTGGCAGGAGGCCCAGGTGGTAGAGGTGCCACTCGTCGACCCCGGCGCTGGCGTACTGCGCCACGCGCGCCTCGATCGCCTCGTCGTCCCAGCCCCGGTCGAGTCGCACGTAGGCCCCGAGGTGGGTGTTGGCACCGACGGCGCGCGCGAGGGCGGCGATCTCGCCGGGCGCGCTCGCCTCGCGCCAGGCGTTGGCGACGACAGCCGACACCCGATCGAGGACGCCCGCGCCCACCTCGGGAAACGATCCCGTCGCCCCGGGTGTCAGCGAGCCGTGGATGGTGACCGCGACCGACGGCGCGAGAGCGTCGAGCACGGCGAGCTGCAACTCGGCCGCGATCTCGGCCCGGGTGTCGCGCACGACGCGCGCGACGTCGACTCCCAATGCCTCGTCAAACGACTGCGCGGTGTCGACATGGGTGCGAATGCGTCGGGCCAGTTCCTCGGTGTCGAGCCCTCGCGCCGCGAACTGCGAGGCGCACGACGAGCAGAAGCATATCGACAGCAGGTCGACGGCGACCTCGCCGTAGCCGGCGAACCCGACCTTGTCGTGCACCCCGGAGTGCGCGAGGCCCATCGGTCCGCAGGCCTCGAGGACGACCCGGTCGACCCCGCTCGCCGCGATCACCTCGGTGACGAGCGTGACGGCGTACTCGCGCACCTCGGACGAGCTCGGGCAGAGGGCGTAGGAGTAGGGGTCGCCGTAGGCGTTTCGCACCACGAGGTCGGGGTTGGCGAGACCGAGCTCGTCGTGGTGGGTCACCACGATCCACGCCGCGGTGTCGAGCCCCGCGACGGCGAGCGCCCGCTGGGCCTCGCCGAAGGCTCCGTCACCGCCCGGCGCCACGGGACGCGACGGCACGAGCCGGCGGCCCCGCCACGCTTCGGGTCGCAGGGGGACGTAGGCGGCCGAGACCGGCACCTCGACCATGCGCCTGGTGGGGTGCAGGGGGCTCACCGTGCGACTGGCGTGATAGGTCGCGGCGAGGACCACGGCGTCACAGCCGAGCTCGGCGGCGCGCGTCGCCGCGGCGGGGTCGCCGTCGAAGTCCCAGGGGTAGGCGTAGCCGAGGATCACCAGCGCGGCACACTCGGGTCGTAGGCGGGTTCTATCGTCTGGCGGTAGCGCGAGTCGTTGCGCTCGCGCAGTCCGCACGCCACGTACTGCTCGTGCAGGCGCGCGAGCGCGTCGCGGTCGAGTTCCACGCCGAGTCCGGGGCCCGTCGGCACCGCAACGGCGCCGTCGACGAAGTTGAGCACGCCGGGCTCGATCACGTCCTCATCCTTCCAGGGCCAGTGCGTGTCCAGCGCGTAGGTCAGGTTCGGCACGGCGCTCGCGAGGTGGGTCATCGCCGCGAGGCTGATCCCGAGGTGCGAGTTCGAGTGCATCGACAGGCCCAGGTCGAAGGTCGAGCAGATGCGCGCGAGCGACTGGGACTCGCGCAGCCCGCCCCAGTAGTGATGGTCCGAGAGGATGACCGCGACGGCGCGCTCGCGCACCGCCTCGGCGATGTCCTCGAAGCCCACCACGCACATATTGGTCGCGAGCGGCATGGGGACCTCGCGCGCGACCGCCGCCATGCCGGCGATGCCGGGCGTGGGGTCCTCGAGGTACTCGAGCACCCCGTCGAGCTCGCGCCCGACGGCGATGGCCGTCGGCACGGTCCAGGCCGCGTTGGGGTCGAGGCGAAGCGGCAGCGTGGGGAAGGCGTCGCGCAGCGCGCGGATGGCCTCGATCTCCTCGTGGGGGTCGAAGACCCCGCCCTTGAGCTTGATCGCGGAGAAGCCGAAGGTGTCGACCATCGATTTCGCCTGCTCGACGATGCCGGCGGGGTCGAGCGCCTCGCCGTAGCGGTCCGGTGCGGCGCCGGGGTGGCCGGCCCACTTGTAGAAGAGGTAGGCGGAGTACGGCACGCGGCGGCGCACCACCCCGCCGAGCAGGTCCGACACCGGTCGGCCGAGCAGCTTGCCCTGGGCGTCGAGGCAGGCCACCTCGAAGCTGGAAAAGACCCGCAGCGCGGTCCCGGTCGCGGTGATCTGGCCGGTCAGCCCGTGCCGGTCGGCGCCGACCGAGCCCGAGAGCGTCTCGACGCACTGGCGCGCCACCGTGGCCGTGTCGAAGACGTCGACGCCGGTGAGGTTCGCCGCGACGCGGGCGAGTCGCTCGAGGTGGCCCTCGTCGCCGTAGGTCTCGCCGAGCCCGACGACGCCGTCCTCGGTCGCGAGTTCCAGCACCGCGCGAATCGCGAATGGCTCGTGCACGCCGACGGCGTTGAGCAGTGGTGGGTCGGCGAAGGCGACCGGGGTGATGCGAATTGAGACGATGCGGCTCATCGACATTGGCCACCTCCTTCGGGCCGGTAGCACGCCCGGTCATCGAGGTTAACCTTGAATCGCACCGCCGCGTCCTTCGCCCGGGCACCATCGAAAGGATGCCATGGCCACCTTTATCGAACGAGTGCGCACCGCGACGCCGACCCGGGGCACCTTCCTCAACCTCGGCTCGGCGCTCGTCGCCGAGGTCTGCGCGCTCGCCGGGTTCGACTGGCTGCTCGTGGACCTCGAGCACGGTGCCGGTGGCGAGGACGCCCTCGTCGGTCAGATCCTCGCCGGTGCGGCCCACGGGGTCCCGGTCGTCGCGCGCGTCGAGTCGAGCGAGCGGATCCGCGTCGGTCACGTGCTCGACCTGGGCGCGCTCGGGGTGATGTTCCCGCGCCTGGACACCCCCGAGGAAGTCACGAACGCGCTTCGTCACCTCTGGTACCCGCCGCGCGGGGACCGTGGCGTCGCCGGCTACAACCGGGCCCGCTCCTTCGGCGGCGATGCGCGCAGCTCGAGCGAGGTCAACGACGCCATCCTCGGCATCGTCCAGATCGAGTCGGTCACCGCACTCGAACACGTCGAGGCGATCGCCGCGATCGACGGCGTCGACGTCCTCTTCGTCGGCCCGGCCGACCTCTCGACGTCACTCGGCGTGCCGGGCCAGCTCGACTCGGCACCGTTCCTCGCGGCCCTCGAGCGCGTCGCGCGGGCCGCCCACGGCGCCGGCAAGGCGGCGGGCATCCTCACGGGCGACCCTGCGGCCACCGCTTGGTACCACGACCACGGCTTTTCCTTCGTGTCCGTCGCCTCGGACTCGGCGCTCTTGCGCGCGGCCGCGCAGCACGCCGCCAACCCCGACCCAAAGGAGCACCCATGACCACCA
>JAKAPH010000088.1 GCA_021807265.1 Actinomycetes bacterium
GTATCCCTCGCCGCGCTCTCCTTTCCCGCCGGCCGGTTCGAGCGCGAGCTCTACGACCTCTACGGGATCGACCCCGTCGGACACCCCCAGCGCCGGCCCCTCATCCGCCACGCCCACTGGCCCGAGACCTACCACCCGATGGCCGCGGGCGCCGGACCGGCCCCGCGGCTCGAGACGAGCGAGGGCTTCCCCTTCGTCACCGTCGAGGGACCGGGCGTCTACGAGATCCCCGTCGGCCCGGTCCACGCCGGGCTGATCGAGCCGGGCCACTTCCGCTTCTCGGTCGTGGGCGAGACGATCCTCAAGATGAAGGCCCGGCTCTGGTTCACCCACAAGGGGATCGAGCGGCTCGTCGAGGGCAAGACCGTCGACGAGGTGCTCGCCATAGCCGAGCGCATCTCGGGCGACAGCGCCGTTGGCCACGGCCTCGCCTTTGCGCGCGCGATCGAGGACGCCCTCGGGATTGCTGTCGCGCCCGACGTCGAGGCGCGGCGCAGCCTCGTCCTGGAGCTCGAGCGGCTCACCAACCACGTGAGCGACCTCGGCGCACTCGCCAACGACGTCGGCTTCGGCCTCGCCCAGGCGCGGGCCCTCACCCTGCGCGAGCGCCTACTGCGCCTCAACGAGCGCGTGGGCGGTCACCGGCTGCTGCGCGGCGTGGTCCACCCCGGCGGCGCGACCCTGCTCGACCGGCCGACGCCAAACGAGCTCGACGAGGTCGAGTCGCGCGTCGAGGAACTCACCGCGATGACCCTCGGCCAGTCCATCGTGCTCGACCGCTTCACCGGCACCGGGGTGCTCCATCTCGACGCCGCGCGCGAGCTCGGCGTCGTCGGGCTCGTCGGACGCGCCTCGGGCGTCGACCTCGACGCGCGCCGCGACCACCCGGTCGACGGCGTTGACACACCCCCTGTGGTGCTCGGCGCGACTGGCGACGTGCTCGCGCGCTACCAGGTGCGTCGCGACGAGATCACCGCCAGTCTCGCGACGCTGTCCTCGCTGCTCGAGGGCGACCTCGGCGCCCGCTTCGCGTTCTCGGGCGGGTCGGGGTCGGGGCTCGGCATCGTCGAGGGGTGGCGCGGCCCGGTGGTGCACCGCGTCGACGTCGCCGACGGACGCGTGACGCGACTCAAGATCGTCGACCCGTCGTTCCTCAACTGGCCGGCCCTCGCGGTCGCGCTCGCCGACACGATCGTGCCGGACTTCCCGCTCGTCAACAAGAGCTTCAACCTCTCCTACGCTGGCAACGACCTCTAGGACTGCGAGGGCGCTTTGCTGCCCTTGACTAGTTGACGTCGCGCCGCTGCAGCATCACGACGCCGACCAGCGCCAGCACCGCGCACCACCCGACGACGACCAGCGCGCCCACGTCGCCCGCGAGCATCGAGGGCTGGATGCGGCCCATCATGGCGTCGGCCGCGTGGATGGGCAGGAACCGGCCGATCTTGGGCAGGAAGCCAAAGACCAGGTTCTCCACCACGAAGCCCCAGGCGAGCAGCGAGATCACCGCGCCCACCTGGTTGACCACGATCGAGCCCAGCGCCACGCCGATGACGCCCCAGAGCGCCGAACCCACTATCGCGCCCACCAGCAGCTGGGTGACGGCGGAGCCGGTCATGATCAGGTGGACGCCTCGCAGTCGCATGATCGTCGCGCCGAGGCCGAACACGAGCCCCTCGCCGAGCACGCCGAAGACGAGTCCCGACAGCGCCCCGGCGACGATCTTGGTCATCAGGAGTCGGTCCCGCGAGGGCGTGAAGAGGAACGTCGGACGGATCGTGCCGAAGCGGTACTCGCTCGTGACGAGCATGATGCCCGCGAGCGCGGCGAAGACGCCCGCGATGCTCCCGAAGCTCAGCAGGCTCAGTTGGTCCTGGGCGGTGACGAGGCCGACCTTGGGTGACAGGGTGCCGGTGAGGATGGTGAAGAGGAGCGCGATGACGACCAGTCCCGCGAGCAGGCCGATCGACGTGCGCGTCGAGCGGATCTTCAAGAGTTCGGCGCGCAACTGGTTCATGCCGGCTCCGCCGCAGTCAGCTCGAGGAAGACCTCCTCGAGCGACGAACCCTCGGTCGTGAGCTCGTGGATCGCGATCCCCGCGGCGAAGGCGACGTCGCCGACGCGCTCGCTCGTGGCACCCTCGACCGCGAGGGCGTGGTCGTTGCGTCGCGACGTCACGAGCCCCTCGTGGCGCAACGCCGCCTCGAGCCGGTCGAGCTCGGGGCTGCGCACCCGCACGACGCCGGTGACCCGGGCGGTGAGGTCCTCTAACGTCGACTCGGTCACCAGCCGACCGTGGTTGATGATGAGCACCCGGTCGACGGTCTGGGCGACTTCGGCGAGCACGTGGCTCGAGATCAGCACCGTCTTACCGCCCGAGGCGAAGTCGCGCAGGAAGTCGCGCAACCATCGCACACCCTCGGGGTCGAGGCCGTTAGCGGGCTCGTCGAGCACCAGCAGGTCGGGGTCGCCGAGCAGTGAGGCCGCGAGACCCAGGCGCTGGCGCATGCCGAGCGAGTAGCCCTTCACCCGCCGCTTGGCGGCGTCGGTCAACTCGACGAGCTCGAGCACGGTATCCACGCGGGCGTCGGGGATGCCGACGGCCCGGCTCAGCATCAGCAGGTGATCGCGACCCGAGCGACCCGGGTGGAAGTCGGTCGCCTCGAGCACGGCCCCGACCCGGCTCGCCGGTTCGTCGAGCTCGCCGTAGGGGTGGCCGAAGACCGTGGCGTGGCCGCTCGTCGGCTGGGCGAGGCCGAGCAGCATGCGAAGCGTCGTGGACTTGCCGGCGCCGTTGGGGCCGAGGAAGCCCGTGATCGTGCCCGCCTCGATGGAAAAGGAGAAGTCGTCGACGGCGAGCACGCGGCCGTAGCGCTTGGTGAGGTTCGCACTCTCAACGACGATGGGCACGCGCACGCCTTTTACCCGGTAACACGTCGAGTGTAGGCCCGCGCGACCAGGCACTTGGGCGATTATCGGACGCGTTGTTCGGACGAAATCCGGCATGGGGCCCTGCGTGTGGACCCGTGACACACGGCTACGCCGACCAACCGGGTACGGCGGAACCAGACGCAAGCGGCCCATCCGGTGCGTCGGCCGCGCACTGGGGCTCGCCGGGTAGCCGAGCCGCCGGATCTCGCGGCCTACCGGTTCTACGCCAGAGTTCCGCTTACTGCAACATTCCGCTAGTAGCGGAACGGTATTTTTTCTGGAAATGACTAGATTCCGCTACGAACGGAATGGTATGATAACCGGAAACCCCGAGTACACAGGAGGGCTGCGGCGATGAAACGAGATCTCCCCACGCTCGCGAGCGAGGAACAAATTCTCCTCGCCGCGCTGGCGGAACTGTCCCGTCGACTACCCCCGGGCTGGAGCGCCGAGCCACAACTGGAACGTGCGGCGGGGCGGCTACGAGCCGACGCCGCCGTGCGGATCGAGTCACCCGAAGGCCAGCGGACGACAATGTACGCCGAGGCCAGGCGAACCCTGGTCACCCGAGATCTACGCACGCTCGTCGATCAGCTCGAAAGCGTCATCGACGCGGCTCGGGCCGTCGAGCCCGACGAGTCGCTCGCCCCGCTCGTGGTCGCGCGCTACCTGGCCGAACCCGTGCGGGCGTGGCTGGCCGAGCGTGATGTCTCCTACGTCGACGCGACGGGAAACATGAGGATCCTCCTGACGACGCCATCGCTGTTTGTGCGTGACGTCGGCGAGCAAAAGGATCCCTGGCGGGGGCCGGGTCGGCCCAAGGGGAACCTCAAGGGTGAGTCGGCGGCCCGCGTCGTTCGAGCACTCGTTGACTTTCGCCCCCCCTACTCGGTGCCAGGACTCATGAAACGAGCCGGGACGCCCAGTGGCAACACTTACCGCGTCGTCGACTTCTTACAAGAACAGGGCCTGCTCACTCGTGACGACACCGGCACGATCACCGACGTCCAGTGGCGGGCGCTGGTCGAGCGATGGTCCAAGGACTACGACTTCACCGCGCTGGCCGGTGCGACGGGCTACCTCGCCCCCCGCGGCCTGCCTGAACTCGTGAAGCGTGTTAGCGAGTTGCCCGAGGACTCGCCCATTGGGGGCTACGCGATCACCGGTTCGATCGCCGCCGCGACGTGGGAGGCGTACGCGCCTACGAGACTCGCCATGATCTACGCCGAGAACCCGGACCAGTTCGCGCTCTACGCCGACCTGCGTCGAGTCGACGCGGGCACCAACGTCATCATTGCGCCCACTACGCAAACCGCCGCACTCGAGCGTACTCAGCGATTAGACGGCGCCGTGATCGTCTCACCCAGTCAGGCGGCCGTTGATCTGCTGAGGTCACCGGGTCGCGGTCCCGAGGAGGGTCGCGCCCTGCTCGAGTGGATGGAGAAGTATGAATCCGCTTGGCGCCAGTGACAACCTTTTGGTGCTCGCGCGTTCAGCGCTGCTCGACGCGTTGATCGCGATTGGCGCGCACCGGAACTCGGTGGTCGTCGTTGGTGCACAGGCCATCTATCTCCACACGGGCTCTGCGCCGGTCGCGGTTGCCGAAGCCACCAAGGACAGTGACCTCGCAATCGACGTGCGAACGCTAGCCAATGATCCGCTCATCGAAGAAGCGATGCGGGGCGCCGGATTCCACAACGACGCCCCGACCGGACAGCCAGGGGCGTGGCTGAGCCCACTCGGAATTCCGGTCGACCTTATGGTGCCGGCGGCTCTTGCCGGCAAGGGACGTCGGAGTGTATCGGCACCACCGCACGCGAGTCGCGCCCTTCGTCGGGCGGTAGGTCTCGAAGCCGCCGTGGTTGACAACGCGATGATGACGATCACGGCGATTGACTCAGCTGATCGCCGATCGATCGAGGCGCGCGTGGCCGGACCAGCGGCCCTTTTAGTGGCCAAGCTTCACAAACTCGGTGAGCGGCACGAGAGCGCGCCGGAGCGCCTCGTCGACAAGGACGCCTATGACATCTACCGGCTCTTACGAGCGATTCCAACGGACGTGATCGCGACAGCCCTGCGTTCCCTCCGCGACGACGACCTGGCCGGCGACGTGACGAGCAGTGCCCTGACGTACCTGCAGGAACTCTTCGGCAGAGCCTCCAGCCAGGGGTCGTTCATGGCGGGGCGAGCCGAACAGTTCATCGGTGATCCGGCCGGCGTTTCGGCAACCTGCGCCGTGCTGACGAGTGACCTCTTCGCCGCGCTGTCGTAGGAACAAAGTACGTGTAACCATTCACGTCGGCAGTGCGACGACCTGGTGAACACCGTCGTCAAAGACAAGGGGTTCGTCAGCGACGGCCCGATCAATCCAGTCCCGGCCCGCGTCCACGCAGGTCGCGACCAATTTCTCACAACCCCTGCCCGGAGCCAAGCGTTCAGCCCAGCACGACTACCTCGTGGTAGTTCACAGCCATTTTGTACCAAAGAACTGGACCCCTAAACGGGGTTCAGCCCAAATGGCAGTCCCAACGGGATTCGAACCCGTGCCTCCACCTTGAGAGGGTGATGTCCTAGGCCACTAGACGATGGGACCATGAATCGACGGCGAGCCGTCGCTTCGCTCGGGGGCAAGGATTCGAACCCTGAATAACTGGACCAGAACCAGTTGTGTTGCCAATTACACCACCCCCGAAGGGCTGGGCAATCTTACCCGAGAGCCCCGCGACCCGCCAACCGCGAGCGGCAGGTGCAGCCCGCGCGACCACGAGCTGAGCGTTCCGTAGCCGACGATGCGCCCGAGCCCGACCGCGATCGTCTCTTTGAGGTAGTAGCGCCAGAGCGAGAAGTTGACCGTCGGCGAGTTCACGACCGGTGCCGGATACGGGGTCAGCCCCTGGGCTGAGGCGTTCGCCATGGCCCGGTCCTCGTGGAAGGGGTCGGTCACGACGAGCACGGTCTTGAGGTTGTGGGCGAGCAGCTGGCCGGCCACCGACTGGACGTTCTGCCAGGTGTCGTCACCACCCCCGACGATGATCCGCTTCTTCGGGACCCCGTGGGCCTCCAGGTACGTCGCCGAGACCCCCGCCTCGGTGTAGTGGTCACCGGGCTGGCTGCCGCCCGTGACCGCGATCCAGGGCGCGCGGGCCGCGTCGTAGAGCGTGAGGGCCTGGCCGAGGCGCGCGGCGAGCTCGGCCGAGGGCTTGCCGTTGAGCTCGGCCGTCCCAAAGACCAGGATCGCCGAGGCGTCCGCGCTCGAGTGCTGCCGGCCGGTGAGCCAGATCTGGACGAAGGTGACCGCGAAGTACCCGGCGACCAGCAACACGACGAGGGTCACGATGCGAACGGCCAGCTTGACCGGCCAGAAGATCACGCGCTCGCTCGCGCCAGGGCCGCGCGCAGCCGCGCGAGCACCGACTCGCGCCCGAGGATCTCGAGGGACTCGAAGAGCGGCGGCCCGACGAGCGTGCCCGTCACCGCGCAGCGAATCGGGGCCTGGGCCTTGCGAAGCGCCAAGCCCAGGGCCTCGCCGAGCTCGGTGGTCGCCTCGTGTAGGTCGGTTGCGGTCCAGGGCAG
>JAKAPH010000089.1 GCA_021807265.1 Actinomycetes bacterium
CCGCGACCAAGGTCGCGGAACTGATCGCTGCCGAAGGCGTCGACGAGGTGCTCGCGCTGCGGATCGCCGTGAAGTCCGGTGGCTGCTCGGGCTTCCAGTACGACATGTACTTCGACTCCGAGATCGCCGCCGACGACGTCGTGCGCGAGTTCGACGGCGTGAAGGTGACTGTGGACGCCGCGAGCGCCGAGCTGCTGACCGGGGCGACGCTCGACTTCACCGACGGCCTCCAGGGCGCGGGCTTCCACATCTCGAACCCCAACGCCACGCGCACCTGCGGTTGCGGCAACTCCTTCAGCTAAGCCCCATGTCCGCTCCCGTAGGTCCCTACTCTCCCTGGCGCCGCGCCGGCGACCTGGTCGTCATCTCGGGCCAGCTCGGTCTGCTGCCCGGTCACGACACCCCGACCATGGCCGACCCCTCCGCCGCTGGCCAGCTGCGCCAGGCGCTCGAGAACGCCCGCGCGGTCCTCGCCGAGGCCGGCGCCACCCTCGACCAAGTGGTCAAGGCCACGCTCTTCCTGCTCGACATGGACGACTTCGCCCCGTGCAACGAGGTCTGGGTCGAGGCCTTCACGGTCCCGCGCCCGACGCGCTCGGCCGTGGCGGTCGCCCAGCTGCCCCTGGGCGCGCGCGCCGAGGTCGAGCTCTGGGCCTACGCCCCGACGCACTAGAGGTCGCCGTCGCCCCGTTCAGCGTCGGCGCCGAACTTGTAGCCGACTGATCGAACCGTCTGGATCAGGTGGGCGTGCTCCTCGCCGAGCTTGGCCCGCAACCGTCGCACGTGCACGTCGACCGTGCGCGCGCCGCCGTAGTACTCGTACCCCCACACCCGGCTGAGCAGGGTCTCGCGCGTGAAGACGCGCTGGGGGTTGGTCGCGAGGAACCGGAGCAACTCGTACTCCATGTAGGTCAGGTCCATCACGCGACCGGCGATGGTGGCCTGGTAGGTCTCGAGGTTCATCACGAGCCCGCCCTGCTCGATGCGCGGCGCGACGCTCTCGTTGCCCGCCCGGCGCAGGCGGTGGCGCAGGCGCGTGGCGAGCTCGCTCACGTCAAAGGGGCCCACGACGAAGTCGTCGAAGAGGTCCTCGCGGAAGGTCAGGTCGTCGAGCTGGTAGTGGTCCACGAGCAAGATGATCGGCCCGACCGGTCGGTCCCGGTGGCGCAGCTGGCGGCACAGGTTCATCGCGTCGTTGAACGGGAAGCCGGCCGCGTTGATCACGGCCCCGGCGTAACCGTCGGTCGGCTCGAGCGCGGTCACCTCGTTCAACCGGCCCGACGCGGCGACCGCGGGGGTGACGCCCGTGACCTCGAATGCCTTCTTGATCGGTCCCTCGCACGAGGGCACGCAGAGGACGACGTCGATGGTCACAGCAGGGGCAGGTACCGATCGAGCTCGAAGGGGGTGACCTGGCCGCGGTAGGCGTCCCACTCGGCGCGCTTGTTGCGCAAGAACCACTCGACCTGGTGCTCGCCGAGGGTCTCGTGCAGGAGCGAGGACTGCTCCATGAGGTCCACGGCCTCGGCCAGGGACTGGGGCAGCGACGCGACGCGCTCGCCCTCGACGGGCAGGTCATAGCCGCCGGTGACCCCGCGCAGGCCCGCGGCGAGGGTCACCGCGAAGGCCAGGTACGGGTTGGCCGCGGGGTCGGGCGAGCGGAACTCGATCCTCGTCGAGTCGATCCGACCGGGCTTGACCGAGGGGATGCGCACCAGTGCGGCGGTGTCGTAGCGGGCCCAGTCGGCGTTGCTCGGAGCCTCGAGGCCCGGGATGAGCCGCTTGTAGGAGTTCACCCACTGGTTGGTGATCGCCGTGATCTCGGGCGCGTGGCGCACCAAGCCCGCGATGAACTGGGTCGCGACGGTCGAGAGGCCGTAGGGGCCGTCGCCGATGAAGGCGTTGGCGTCGTCGCGCCAGAGCGAGGCGTGGGTGTGCATGCCCGAGCCCTGGACGGTGGCGAGGGGCTTGGGCATGAAACTCGCCGAGACCCCGGCCTGGCGGGCGAGCTCTTTGACGACGTAGCGCACCGTCATGACGGTGTCGGCCATCGTGAGCGCGTCGGTGTAGCGCAGGTCGATCTCGTGCTGGCCGGGGGCGTCCTCGTGCTGGGCGTGCTCGACGCCGATGCCCATCTCCTCGAGCATCAGCACGGTGCGCCGGCGCAGTTGGCTGCCCACGTCGTCGGGCAACAGGTCGAAGTAGCTGCCGTTATCGATCGGGCGGGGCCGCTGGCTGGGGTCGAGGCCCTCGAAGTAGAAGTACTCGATCTCGGGCGCGACGAAGAAGGTGTAGCCCTGCTCGCGCGCGCCCGAGAGCACCCGGCGCAGCTGCTGGCGCGGACAGCCGTCAAAGGGCGTCCCGTCGATGTTGTCGATGTCGCAGAACACCCGGGCGACCCCGCCGCCGCCCTCGTACCACGGCAGCAACTGGAAGGTCGTCAGGTCGGGGCGCGCGAGGACGTCCGATTCGCGGGTGCGCGAGAAACCGTCGATGGCCGAGCCGTCGAAGGTCATCCCCTCCTCGAGGGCGTCCTCGAGCTCGGCCGGCGTGACGTGGAAGGCCTTGTGGCGTCCCAGCACGTCAGTGAACCAGAGTTGGACGAAACGGATACCCCGTTCCTCGACCGTCCGAAGGACGTACTGGGCTTGGCTCTGCATCGGGGACATTCTCGCACCTCAGGTCAGGGCGCGGGCCCGGCCCCGCGCTGCGCTGGTTATCGGCGCGCCGGCGCCTTGCGGGCGGGCGCCTTCTTCGCGACGGCCTTCTTGGCCGGCGCGCGCCTCGTCGCGGGCTTGGCCGAGGCGGCCGCGCCACAGATCGTCTCCACCATCAGGCGCGCGACGACGTAGGGGTCGACGTTGGCGTTGGGTCGGCGGTCCTCGAGGTAGCCGCGCTTCTCGCGCGCGACCCCGCCGGGGATCCGCACCGACGAACCGCGGTCCGACACGCCGTAGGAGAACTCCGACCACGGCGCGGTCTCGTGGGCGCCGGTTAGGCGGTCCTTGATGCCCTCGCCGTAGTTCTCGATGTGCTCGAGCACGCGCGTGCCCAGCGCCTCACAGCCCGCGATGATCGCGTCCCAGCCGCCGGCGGCGCGCATCTGCTTGGTCGAGAAGTTGGTGTGGGCCCCGGCGCCGTTCCAGTCGCCCTTGATGGGCTTGGCGTCAAAGCTGACGTCGACGCCGAAGTCCTCGGCGATGCGCTCGAGCAGCCAGCGCGCGGTCCAGAGCTGGTCGCCCACCTCGACGGTGCCGAGCACGCCGATCTGGAACTCCCACTGGCCCATCATGACTTCGGCGTTCGTGCCCTCGATCCCCAGGCCCGCGCGCATGCAGGCGAGCGTGTGGGCCTCGACGATCTCGCGGCCGGGTAGCTTCGTGCCGCCGACGCCGCAGTAGTACGGGCCCTGGGGCGCCGGAAAGCCGACCTCGGGCCAGCCGTAGGGCCGGCCGTCCTGGAAGAACGTGTACTCCTGCTCGATGCCGAACATCGGCTCGAAGCTCGCGTACTGCTTGGCCGCGGCGACGGCCGCGGCGCGCGTGTTGGTCGCGTGCGGGGTGAAGTCGGGGTTGAGGACCTCGCACATCACGAGCACGTCGTTGGGTCCGCGCAGGGGGTCCGGGCAGGAGAAGACCGGCTGGAGCACGCAGTCCGAGAAGTGGCCGGTGGCCTGGTTCGTGCTCGAGCCGTCAAAGCCCCAGACCGGCGGCTTCTTGCCGTCGGGAACGATACGGGTCTTGCTGCGCAGCTTGCGCGTGGGCTCCGTGCCGTCGATCCAGATGTACTCAGCCTGATACGCCACCATCGCTCCTTACCGTCCGCGCGAACGCCACGCGACCGTTCCAGTCTGACGGCCCGCCCGTCGCCGGGGAGCGGGTTTTGTTAACCACGTGTGAAACGTTTCGCGCGCCTCGACCCGCCCCGAGCGGTTCCTCGGGCCGCCGATAGGCTCGACGGCGTGCCCGTTGTCCGTCTCGCGCTCGCCCAGATGAACGCGGTCGTTGGCGGCCTCGCCCAGAACGTCGAGACGATCAGCCGGTTCCGCACCCAGGCCGGCGCCGCGGGCGCGTCCCTGGTCGTGACGCCCGAACTGTCCCTGCTCGGCTACCCGCCCGAGGACCTGCTCCTAAAGGAGGGCTTCATCATCGCCGCCGACGAGGCGCTCGAGGCGCTCGCCTCGCGCGGGGAGGGCCCCGCGGTCGTGGTTGGCACCGTGCTCGCCGACGGCGAGCGCTGGATCAGCCTCGCGCCCTCGAGCGACGGGCGCGACGTGGTCGCCCAGACGACCCCCCCGCGCGCCCACGTCGCCAACGCGCTCGCCGTGATCGACCACCACACCGTCGTGACCACCGCGTCCAAGCGGCTCCTGCCGAACTACGACGTCTTTGATGAGCAGCGCTACTTCCACCCCGGCATCGGCGAGCACGCGGTCGTGAACGTCAACGGCGTCGCGGTCGGCCTGCTGATCTGCGAGGACGTCTGGACCGACGCGGGCCCGGCCGCCGAGCTCGCGGCCCAGGGCGCGACGATGCTCGTCGTGGCCAACGCCTCGCCCTTCGCGCGCGGGCGCCGCGGCGAGCGCGAGGCGATGCTCGCCGCGCGCGCGCGCGAGGTCGACTGCCCGATCGCCTACGTGAACCTCGTCGGGGGCCAGGACGAGCTCGTCTTTGACGGCCAGAGCGTCGTCGTGGACGCCAGCGGCGCGGTCATCGCGCGCGCGGGCGCCTTCGAGGAGGCGATGCTGCTCTGCGACGTCGAGGCCCGGGCGTCCTCGGTGGGCACGCCCCTTTCGCCCGCACCACACGCCACGAGCTCGGCCTATCGCGCGAACGTCGTGGCGACGCCGCCCGACGAGACCGCCGAGATCTACCAGGCCCTCGTGACCGGGACGCGCGACTACCTGCGAAAGAACGGGTTCCGCTCGGTCATCCTGGGCGTCTCGGGCGGCGTGGACTCCTCGCTCGTCGCCACCATCGCCGTGGACGCCGTGGGCTCGGCCGCCGTGCGGGGCTTTGCCATGCCGAGCCGCTACTCGTCGGAGCACTCGGTCGCCGACGCCGTCGACCTGGCCGAGCGCCTCGACATCGACCTGGTCACCGTAGCGATCGAGGACGCCCACGTGGCCTTTGGCTCGATGCTCCACGGCGTCTTCGGGGCCGACCCCGAGGGGCTGACCGACGAGAACCTCCAGTCGCGCATCCGCGGCGTGATCCTGATGGCCGTCTCCAACGCGACCGGGGCGATCGTGCTCACCACGGGCAACAAGTCCGAGATGGCGACGGGCTACTCCACCCTCTACGGGGACTCCGCCGGCGGCTTCGCCGTGATCAAGGACGTCCCCAAGACCATGGTCTACGAGCTCTGCCGGTACCGCAACGCCGTGGCGCGCGTAGCGGGCGACCCCGAGCCGATCCCGGTCTCGGTGCTCGAGAAGGCCCCGTCGGCCGAACTGCGCCCCGACCAGCGCGACGACCAGTCCCTGCCGTCCTACGACGAGCTCGACCCGCTGCTCGAGCTCTACGTGGAGCGCGACTACACGGCCGAGGCGATGATCGAGCTCGGCCACAACGCCGAACTGGTGCTGCGCATCGTGCGCCTGGTGGACGGCAGCGAGTACAAGCGCCGCCAGATGCCCCCGGGGGTGCGGATCTCCTCCAAGGCCTTCGGACGGGACCGGCGCATGCCGATCACCAACGCCTTCCGGCCGACGTCGTGACGGCCTCGAGCACCCTGGAACTCGCGAGCGCCGCCGAGGCCCTCTACAACGTCCTCGGCCGCCGGGCCGGCGAGGTGCGCGACGACGGGTACGTCATCGGCCTCTACGAGATGGCCCGGTCCTGTGGCGCGGTGTCCCTCGCCCTGCGCGAGCGCGCCGGGGTCGCGAGCGTGGCGCCGGCGCCGGTCGTCGTCGAGGTGCTCGAGCGGTCGATCGACCACGACGACACCGGGGCACTCGCGGTCTACGCGACGACGATGGTCGTGCTGCCGCGACTGCTGGTGGCGCTTCGCGACGCGCGGGTCGACGAGCACGACCCGGCCTTCGCCGATGTCCTCGTCCAGGTGACCGACGTGGTCGTGGGCGCCCTGCGCCGGCTGGCCCAGCACGCCCATGACCAGGAGATCTATGACGACCCCGCCTGGCAGGTGGCGGCGCGGTCCCTGTCGCGCACCCTCGAGGACGCCGGCTACGGCGAAAGTCTGGTGATTTCCCGGTAAGTTGCCTACCCCCGTATAACTACATACGTCGGGAAACGGCGATGGGGAAAAGGGAGAACATGGCTAAGGACCGCGTTGACCGCGACGACGAGGATCTCGTCCGTCTGTACCTGTCGGACATCGGCCAGTACACGCTGTTGACCAAGGACGACGAGGTCCAGCTCGCTCAGGCCATCGAGGAGGGCCGCGAGGCCCGCGCCGAGCTGCTCGCCGCCGAGACCGACAAGAAGATCAAGCTCACCCCGGCGCGCAAGCAGTCCCTGCGCCGCGCCGAGCACCGCGGC
>JAKAPH010000011.1 GCA_021807265.1 Actinomycetes bacterium
AAGGGCAGGGTCACCAGCGCCGAGATCGACATCGCGACGGCGAGTCCGCCGAAACCTTCGATGGAGCCGCCGACCCGGTGCGACGCGAAGGCGTAGCCCGCCCAGCCCGCCCCAGACCCGAGCGCGAAGAGCACGCCGACGAGCGTCACACCCCCACCCGGCCGCGCGAGGGCCACCACGCCCGCACCCGCCAGGGCTACGAAGACGAAGTGGCGCACCGAGCGCTTCGAGAAAGCGGCGACGAGGAACGGTCCCAGGTACTCGATCGCGACCGCCGTGCCGAGTGGTATCCGCGCGATCGCCTGATAGAAGCAAAAGCCCATGAACGCGGTCGACGAGCCCAGGGCGGCCGCTCCGATCCACTGGTGCCTCGACCAGGACCGAACCTTCGGCCGCGAGATGACCAGCAGCGCGAGCGCGCCGAAGAAGAAGCGCCACGCGCTCGAGGCCGACGGGCCGATCTTCGCAAAGACCGGCATCACCACGGCCGCCGACCACTGGATCGTGGTCGTGCCCGCCAAGAGGAATGCGACGCCGGCGAGTGTTCGCCGACGCGACAGCGTTGGGGTCAAGTGACGACCGCTCCGATCCGGTCGGCCTCGAGGATCTCGACCGAACCCGCCACGCCGTGCTCGGTGAGGGTGCGGCGAGCGCCCTCGGCGACGGCGTCGGCGGCCTCGACGGTCGCGAGGCCGAGCATCGTCGAGCCAGCGCCCGACCAGCACGCCCCCAGCGCGCCCGCGCGCCGCAGCGCCTCGAGCATCGGCTCGGCGATGGGCAGCAACGCCGACCGGTAGGGCTGGTGTAGCCGGTCGCTCATCGACCACGGGGTGAAGTTGCGGTGATCGGCGAGCCCGGCGATGAGCAGGCCGAGCGCGGTCAGGTTGGCCACGGCGTCGGCGAAGGGGACTTGCGCGGGCAGGACCCGTCGCGCGTCGGCCGTGGCGAGCTCGACCTCGGGCACCACCACGACGAAGCGCCAGGCGTCGTCGAGCGCGAGGCTGGCCACGGCCACGTCCCCGTCGCGCTCGCCGGCCGCCACGAGACCGCCGCGCCACGACGCGGCCGCGTTCTCGGCGTGACCGTCGATCGCAACCGCGATGCCGAGTGGGTCGGTCGCCCCCGCGGCCGCGGCCGCGGCGAGCGCGAGCGACGCCGACGAGCCCAGGCCCCGCGAGACGGGGATCTCGGAGTGCACGCGAATCGCGAAGCGCCAGTGCCCGAGGACCGACGCCGCCACCGTCGCACCGAGGTGGCCCTCGTCGTCGAAGCGTCCCGCGCCGAAGCCGCTCGTCGTGATCGAGAACTCGTCGGCTTCGCGCACGTCGACCTCGACGTAGCGATTCAGCGCCACCGCCAGGGTGTCAAAGCCCGGTCCCAAGTTCGCCGAACTGGCCGGCACCCGCGCAATCATGGATTAAGCGTAGGCGTTGCGTGGCGACCGGCCGCGAACCGACGGCCCGGTCAACGGTCCTCGTCGGGGAAGTACTCCTCGCGCGTGATCAGCACCTTGCGCGCCTTGGACCCGTCGCCCGCGGCGACGACGCCCTCTTGCTCGAGCTGGTCCATGAGCCGGCCCGCGCGCGCGAACCCGACGCGCAGCTTTCGCTGCAGCATCGACGTCGAGCCCGACTGCGTGCGGATCACGAGTTCGCGGGCCTGGCGTAGCACCTCGTCGTCGTCGCCACCACCGCCGCCCGGCCCCCCGCGCTCGACGGGCACGTCGAGGGCCACAACCGACTCGCTGCGCCCGCCCTGGGCCCGCCAGTACTCGACAACGCGCACGACTTCGGGCTCGGAGACCCACGGCGACTGGATCCGCCGCGCGATGTTGCTCGTCGCGGTGACGAGCAACATGTCGCCCTTGCCCACCAGGCGCTCGGCCCCGGCCTGGTCGAGGATGACCCGGCTGTCGGCGAGTGACGACACGGCAAAGGCCATGCGGCTCGGCACGTTCGCCTTGATGACACCCGTGATCACGTCGACGCTCGGGCGCTGGGTCGCGAGCACGAGGTGGATCCCCACGGCCCGGGCCATCTGGGCGATGCGTACGACCGAGTCCTCCACGTCGCGCGCCGCCACCATCATCAAGTCGTTGAGCTCGTCGACGACGATCACGATGTAGGGCATGCGCTCGGGTCCCGCGGGCCGCGTTGCGTCTGAGGCCAGCCCCGTCGCTCGCTCGACCGCGTCGGCGACCTCCTCGGCGGTCGTGGGGCCCGGCTCGAGCTCGCCGCGATCGATCATCTGCTGGTAGCCGGTCAGGTCGCGCGCGCCGCAGGCGGCGAGCACGTCGTAGCGCCGCTCCATCTCTTTGACGGCCCAGGCCAGGGCACCCGCCGCCTTCTTGGGGTCCACCACCACCGGTGCGATGAGGTGCGGCAGGTCCTGGTAGTGACCCATCTCCACGCGCTTGGGGTCGATGAGCAGCAGGCGGACCTGATCGGGGTTGGCGCGCATGACGAGCGAGGTCACGAGCGAATTGATGCACGAGCTCTTGCCGGCACCGGTCGCGCCCGAGATCAGCACGTGGGGCATCTCGCCCAGGTTGACGATGACCGTCTGGCCCGCGATGTCGCGCCCGATCGGCACGTCGAGCGGGTGATGGGCGTCGCGGGCCTCGTCAGTGGTGAGCAGGTCGCCGAGCGCGACGAGGGTGCGATTGCGGTTCGGCACCTCGACGCCGATCGCCGAGCGCCCCGGGATGGGCGCGAGGATGCGCACGTCGGGCGTGGCCATCGCGTAGGCGATATCGCGGCTCAGTGCGGTGAGCCGCGAGACCTTGATGCCGGGGCCGAGCTCGAGTTCGAAGCGGGTCACGGTCGGGCCGACGGTGAAACCCACGAGCACCGTCTCCACGCCGTGGGCGGCGAGCGCCTCGACCAGCTCGACGCCGGCCCGCTCCACGCTCGCGCGATCCTGACGCTGCTCGCGCGTGCGGGTCAGCAGCGTGAGCGGCGGCAGCGTCCACGCGGTTTCGTGCGCGTCAGGGACCCTCGGCACCGGCGTTACCGGTGCCTCGACTGGCTTCCAGTCGCTGCCCCGGACGTCGGGCTCGTCGTCGTAGTGCTCAATCGGCTCGTCCACGGGCTCTTCGGGCATCTCGTACCCTGGCTCGTCGTCGATCGGCGCCGCGTCGTCCGATGGTGCGCGGCGAGCGCGCCGAGGCTTGGCCGGGGCAGGCTCAGCGGGCTCGCTGTCGTGCTGGCGCGGCCGACTCGACCACCAGCGACCCAGGGCGCGCGCGAGCACCCTGACTGCGCGCAGGCTCGCGCCGGCGAGCGTGCGCAGACCAATGCCGGTCGTTACGATCACCGCGACGACCAGCACCGCGAGCAGGACCACCACGGCGCCGACCTCGCCGAGGGCGCGAACCAGACTGCCCCCGACGGCGACGCCGAGCCAGCCGCCCGCTCGACTGAGTTGGGCCGCCGTCGCGTGCACCGACGGCCGACCCCCGATCAGGTCGCCGAGCCCGGTGGCGCTGATCAGGCCGAGGGCGAGCCCCCAGCCGAGGCGTGCGTTGTCGACCTCAACCTTGCCCCACAGGATCGCCACCCCGAGACCGATGAGCACGACGGGCAGGACCACCCGCCCGACGCCGAGCAGATCGCCGACGAGTCGCGCGAGCCCGCGGCCGACGGGCCCGAGCGTGTGCACCTCCGCGAGGCCGATGAAAATGCCGAGCACCACCAGCACGAGCACCCAGATGTCGCGACCGTGGCGCTGCCACAGGGACGGCGCACTACCGGTGCGCGCCGAACCGGCCCGTGCCGGAGTCTTCTTGCCGTGTCGAGGTGCCGCCACAACCATTCAACTTACTGAAGGTCGGTTCGCCCGCCGAGCCAATTGGGCCCCATTAGGCTTGCGCCGTGCCCTCTGCCCATCGCTCCTCCACCGAACTCGCCGAGCGCCTCGGCGCTCGCGCCGCGTCCTGTGACGTCGTGCTCGCCCGACCCATCTGCGCGTCGCTCCACGAGGTCGTCCTGCACGGCGACCCGAAGCTCGCCGGCAAGCCCGGCAACGACGTGATGATCCGGGTGCGCCACGACGGTCACCACGTCCGGCGCCGCTACACGGTGCGCTCGGTCGACTACGACAATCACCGCTTCTCGATCTGGGTGAGCACCGACCACGACGGCGCGGGAAGCGCCTGGGCCCAGTCGGTGAATACCGGCGACGCGGTCGACGTCATCGGACCGCGAGGCAAGATCACCCTGGCCGAATCGGCTGACTGGCACCTGTTCATCGGCGACGTCAGCGGCCTCGCCGCCTTCTACCGCCTGGCCCAGAGCATCGAGACCCCCGGACGGGCCATCTTCATCGTCGAGATCGACGAGGACGACGACGCGCTCACGGCCGACTTTGACGAGGGGCTCGGGGTGACCGGGATCTTCGTGGACCGGCGCGAGCGCGCTCGCAACGATCCGGCGGGCCTACTGAGCGGGCTCAGCGCCTTCGCCTTCCCCGCCGACCGGGGCCACGCCTACGTGCTCGGCGAGTACAGGGTCGTGCGCGCGGTGCGCGACGCCCTGCGCGACCGGGGGCTGAGCGACGAGGACATCAGCCACAAGGCCTATTGGCGCCTGGGCCGGCCCAACGCCGACCACGGCGAGCCCGACAAGGCCGACGCCTAGGTCAGTAGACGACCACGGCCGTCATCAGCACGGGCTGACGACGGAAGCGCTGGCCGAGCAGGCGCCCCGCGGCACGCTGGGCGGCCTTGTTGAGCGCCGTTTCGTCGCGCTCGCCGTCCGCGAGCGCCTCGTCGATCGCGCTGCGCACAGCGTCGGTGACCGTGGCGATGAGCTGGCGGTCCGATTCGCCGTCGAACCAGCCGCGCGCGACCACGCGCACCGGCTGGACGATCCGGCCCAGCTCGGCGTCCACGCCCGCCGACAGCAGCAGCACGCCGAACTCGGCGAGCATCCGTCGCTCCTCGAGCGGCCGCTCGTCGAGGTCCCCCGCCGAGCCGTCGATGTAGTGCAGGCCCGCGGGCACCTGGCCGGCGCGACGGATCCCGTCGGTGCGCACCTCGATCTGGTCGCCGTCCTCACAGAGCAGGATGTGCTTCGCCGAGAGCCCCATGGACCGGGCGAGCTCGGCGTGGTGCACGAGGTGTCGATACTCGCCGTGCACCGGCACGAAGTTGCGCGGACGCAACAGTTGGTGGAAGGTGCGCAGCTCGCCCTGGCGCGCGTGGCCCGAGGCGTGCACCGGCTCCTGGCTCGAGTCGATCACTTCGGTACCGGCCCGGTGCAGGTCGTCGATGACCCGCCCGACCGACCACTCGTTGCCGGGGATGGGGTGCGAACTGAGGATCACGGTGTCGTCGGCGCCCACCCGCAGGAACCGCGCGTCCCCGCGCGACAGCTTGGTCAGCGCGGCCATCGGCTCGCCCTGACTCCCGGTGCAGATCACGCAGACCTCGCCCGGCTCGTAACGGTCGACGGTCTCGAGGTCGATGAAGTCCGCCGCGTCGGCGTGCAGCAGGTGCAGCTTGCGCGCCAGCTTGACGTTCGCCTCCATCGACCGGCCCATCAGGGCGACCTTGCGCCCCTGTTCGCGTGCGACGTCCATGATCTGCTGGACGCGGTGGATGTGGCTCGCGAAGCACGCCACGACCATCCGCCGCTCGGGTCGTTCGAGGAAGAGACGGCGCAGCGCACCGCCGACGCTGCGCTCGGAGTTCGTGAACCCCGGCTCCTCGGCGTTGGTGGAGTCGCACAACAGCAACGCCACGCCCTCGTCGCCGATCGCCCCGAGTCGCGCCAGGTCGGTGCGCCGGTTGTCGATCGGGGTCTGGTCGAGTTTGAAGTCGCCCGAGTGCACCACTACCCCGACCGAGGTGCGCACCGCGAGCGCGTGGGCGCTCGGCACTGAGTGGGTGACGGGGATGAACTCGAACTCGAAGGGGCCGATCCGGCGGCGTTCGCCGTCGGCGACCTCGATGAAGGTGCACTTGGCGGCCACCTTGGCCTCGGTGAGCCGGTGACGTGCGAAGCCCAGGGTCAGCGCTGAGCCGTAGATCGGCACGTTGACGTCCTTGACGAGGTAGCGCAGCGCCCCGGTGTGGTCCTCGTGGCCGTGGGTCAGCACGATGCCGTCGACCCGGTCGCGGCGCTCGATGAGCCAGCGGAAGTCGGGCAGGATCAAGTCGACGCCGTACATCGTGGGCTCGGGGAACATGAGACCGGCGTCGATCACCACGATGCGGCCGTCCTGTTCGAGCGCGAGGCAGTTCCGACCGATCTCGCCGAGGCCCCCGAGGAAGGTGACCCGAACGCGGCTGCTAGCCACGACTGGCTCGAAGCTCGGCGATGACCGACGCGGCGGTCGCGTCAACCTCGCTCGCGGCCGGGCCCAGCGGCAGGCGGCACTGACCGACGGCGAAGCCGAGCGAGCGCATCGCCGCCTTGGCCGGGATCGGATTGGGTGCCGACTCGGTCGATTCGAAGGCGCAGCTGCGAGCGAGACGCTCATTGAAGACTCGAGCCGTGGCCCAGTCCCCCCGAGCGGCGCTCGACACCAGCCCGGCGAACTCCGGCCCCGCCCAGTGCGCGGCGACCGACACGATGCCCGTCGCACCGACGGCGAGGAACGCCAGCAGCAGCGAGTCGTCGCCGCTGTAGAGGTCGAGCGCGTCGCCGAGCACCGCCTTGACGTGCGCGGCGCCGGGCAGGTCGCCCGAGGCATCCTTCAGCCCCCGCACGTTCGCGTGTGCGCGCGCCAGTTCGATGGTCGTCGTCGCGGCGATCTTGCGACCGGTGCGCGAGGGGATGTCGTAGAGCATGATCGGCAGCGGCGTGCTGTCGGCGACGGCGCCGAGGTGGCCGGCGAGGCCCGCCTGGCTCGGCCGGGCGTAGGCGGGGGTCGTCGCGAGCACGCCCGCGACGCCGGTGGCGGCGACGCGCTTGGTCAGGGCGACCGATCGGGCGGTGTCGGCCGACGTGGAACCCGCGAGCACCGGCACCGTCACCGAGCTGGCGACGCACGCGAACAGGTCCATCTTCTCGTCGTCGCTGAGCGCGGTCCCCTCGCCCGTCGAGCCGGCCACGACGATCCCGTCGCTGCCGCTATCGACCAGGAACCGGGCAACGGCCGCGGCCACGTCGTAGTCAACGGCGCCGCTCGCATCGAACGGCGTGACCATGGCGGTCAGAACCGTTCCGAAGGTGGTTGGCGGCATACCTCGAAGTTACCAGTGACCCGATGGGCTCACACGCCGTCGATGAATCGGTCGAGACCCTCAACCAGGCCCGGGGTGGTCGGCACGTGGCGAAGGACTGTGGCGACCCCGCTCACGAAGCTCGTCCGGTCGTAGGAGTCGTGGCGGATGGTCAAGCCCTCGCCCGGCGAGCCGAAGAGCACCTCTTGGTGCGCCACGAGGCCGGGCAGGCGCACCGCGTGCACCGGCACCCCGTCGACGCTGGCGCCGCGGGCCCCCTCGACGGTCAGTCGATGGGTCGGATCGGGTGCGGTAGCGCGGCCCGCCCGCTCCCGGGAACGCGCGATCGCGCGGGCGGTCGCGATCGAGGTTCCCGACGGCGCGTCGACTTTGGCGTCGTGGTGCAGTTCGATGACCTCGACGCGCTCGAAGTACGGTGCCGCCATCGCCGCGAAGCGTTCGGCCAGCACGGCCCCGATCGAAAAGTTGCTCGCCACGACGATGGCGGTTCGTTCGGCCGCGGCGTCGATCTCCGCACGGTCCGCCGCGGTGAGCCCCGTCGCGCCGACCACGAGGGGTGTGGCGTGCTTGGCGCACCAGCGCGCCGACGCCACTACACCCTCGGGTGTCGAGAAGTCCACGACCACGTCAATGCTGGTGGCGTCGACGAGCTCGAGCGACGTGAACCACTCGGCGCCCTCGCGCGCGGGGCCCGGGGACCGGTCGACGAGTGCGATGACGCTGAACTCGGCGAACGACCCGAGTCCCTGGGCCATCACCTGACCCATCCGTCCGGCGCCACCGACGATAGCGATGCCGATCACGTCGGTACCCTAGCGCGTCGACGTTCGCGCCTCAGGTATTCGACCGCCCCCAGCCACGCGACGAGCCCGCCGCCCGTGCCGAGCAGACCGAGCTCGATGTGTGGCGCGTGGTAGTAGAAGTGCACCGTCCAGTCGCCGCGGGGCACGACGACCTGCTCGATGAGTCCCGAGCGCACCACGTGCAGCGACACCGTTCGGTGGGTCGCGGTGTTCTCGGCCGACGCGCGCCAGCCCGGTATCCACTCCATCGACCGCTTGAGGATCGTCGGGCCGACGTCGTGAACCGTGACCCACGTATCGCCGTAGGCGGTGTCACGGATCGACACGACCCGCGAGTGACCAGCCTTCGAGCCGAGCCACGCGGGCGGGCGCAGCGACGTCGCGCGGAAGTAGGCGACGGTGCCGATGGTCTGGTGCAGCCGCCAGCCCGGGGTGGCGAGCGCCTGTTGGAACAGCGTCGCGAGGCGGTATTCGCGAGGGTGCGCGCCGCGCGTGGCCACTTCGGCGGAGTTGAAGATCGCCCGATCGGGGGCCGTCACGACGAACCCGGCGCTCTCGTGGTGGTAGGACGAGAAGTCAAAGGTGAGCGACGCGGCACCGGTGGCGCTGAGGACCGGGCCGACGAGGTGGCCGTCGTAGTTGAGCAACTGCACCGAAACGGTCCCCGTCGAGACCCGACGATTGTTCACCGCGGCGAGCACGACGGTATGAACGGGCAGCAGCTGGCCGAAGAAGCGCGCCGTGCGAAGCGCGGGTCGCAGGGGCAGGCACGACTGGGGCGCGGGCAGCGGTCCGGTGACCGGGGTGGCGAGCTTGTCCGAGGAGACCACCACCGTCTCGAGGCGCAACTGTCGGAAGGTGCCGTTGGCCAACTGGCACGGGTCGAGCGAGAACAGCGGGTGGGTCGCCGTCACGTTGCCGTAGAGCGCGTTCACGAGTGAGCCGTACCCCTGCACACTCGCCAGTCCCGTGAAGACGTTGACATTGGGCGCGCCGAGGGTCTCGTAGAGCCCCTGGTGCGCGCCGGAGGGGTCGATCAGCGCGAAGCGCCCGTCAGTGCCCAGGTGCGCCGCGGCCGCGACCTGACTGGGCATGGGCGACGCGCGACCTCCGAACAGTCCGGTCGAGGTGAAGGTGAAGAAGAGCAGCGCGTCCGCAGCGACGATGGCGTAGAGCCAGTGCATGCGTGTTGTGCGCGTTCGCCACCAGCGCACCACGACCACGAGGCCCACGGCGAGCGCGAAGTGGGCCAGCAGGGTCGGGCGCTGGTAGCGCACGAGGCCCGACGCGGAGCTCGACACGCCAAGAAATCGCAGGATGGGTTGGCCGTCGACGAGCAGGGCGCCGCTCAGCAGGGCAACCGCGAGCGCCGGTGTCAGGGCCAGCCACGTGCGGACCTGGCCGCGATCGCGCGCGTGACTCGCGCCTCGGCGGAACTCGTCGAGCCACCACCCGAGCAGGACGAGCACCGCCAGGTCCACCAGAATGATGTTGCGGCTCTGCAGCCGGGTGCTGCCGTAGAGGGGGATCGCCCAGAAGAGGTGGCCGACGGGCGTGTAGTAGCCCCACGTGGCGAAGATGCCCACGACCCCGATGATGAGAAAGGGCACGAAGTTGCGCTCGGCACCTTGCCAACCGCGCCGCGTCGCGCGCAGCACGAAGGCCGCCGTGGCGACCAGGGCCGCGACCCCGACGTAGCCCGTGACCTCGGGCAGGTTGTAGTGCGTGAAGTAGGCGGGCTGGTGCAAGACGCCGTTGCCCCCGAGCAGGTCGGGTATTAGCAGCAGGCTCGTCCAGCGCACCGGCAGCGAGCCGGCACCGAAGAACTGGTAGCCGAGTCCCGTGCGCTGGGAGATGTTGATGAACGACCAGCCGGGCAACAGCTGGGCGAGCCCGATGAGCGCCCCCCACGCGATGCCCACGGCGTTGGCGAGCACGAACTCGGCCCGCCGCGGCCACGACGGCGCCGGATTCGCCCGCGGGGCGAGCACGCCAATGGCGATCAGCACCGCGCCGAGCAGTTCCATCTCGCCGATCGCCCGCGGCTCGCCCGAGAGCGTCGTAAGGGCCCAGATCGCGGCGATGCCGAGGACCGACGGGGCGCTCGAGACGAGCCGCGCACGAAGCGCCATGCCGTGGGGCCAACGGCTCACCGTGCGTTCGAGGGCCACGATGGCCAGCGCGTACCACGGCAGGAGCGCGAATCCCTGGACCACACCGAGGTGCACCAGCTGGCCGTTCATGGCTCCGGTGAAGGCGTACAGCGCAGCCGGCACGAAGGCCGACCACGTGCTGATCCGATACCACCGCAGCAGGGCGAAGAGTCCGACGCCCGCGCCGGCGTACACGACGACGAGGTTGAGCACCCACACGAGGATGGGCGCGGGAATGACGAAGAGCAGGGTCAGCGGAAAGAACGAGCCCGCGTTCATACCGCCGAGCAGGGGTGTGCCCGAGTTGGCGAGGGTGTTGAGCAGTGGCAGGTGGCCGCTGCGCAGCTGCTCACCGGTCAGTACGCGCAGGGGGAAGTTCTGAATCAGGTTGTCCTGGGCGATCGCCGGGAGGCCGAACAGGGCCGGGAGCCCGAAGATCACGATGGGCAGGACGAGCAGGATGAGCAGCGCCCAGCGATCGGCGCGCCCCGATGGACGCCACCATGGTGTGGACGCGGACTCGCCCGCCATCAGCCTTGAGCGGATGGCGGGCGAGTCTCGAACGTCACGAGTGAACCGAAGCTCACCAGGAACCTAGCGTCGGCGCGAGCGCGGACCCCGGCGGCTTCCGCCACCGTCGCCTTCACCGAACGAGGTGTCGCGCGGACCGAGGTCGCCGATCTCGTTCGCCAGCTCTTCCTCGAAGGACGCCTCGAACGAGGAGACGGCGGGACGCGAACCCTGAGTGCCACGGTCGCCGCGGTCCCCACGGTCGCTGCGGTCGCCACGGTCGCCACGGTCGCCACGGTCGCCGCGGTCGCCACGGTCACGCTGCGGGCGTGAGCGCGGGCCGTCAGCCTCGGCGGTGTCGGTGGCAACGTCGGCGTACTCGCCGGCCAGTGACAGCGACACTTTGCCCTGGGGGTCGATGTCGTCGACACGGACCTCGATCGCCTGACCGAGTTCCAGAACGTCCTCAACCTGTCCGATTCGCTTGCCGCCGTTGAGTGGCGACATCTTGGAGATGTGCAGCAGCCCATCGCGTCCGGGCATCAGGCTGACGAACGCACCGAACTTGGCGATGTTCACCACGCGCCCGGCGTAGGTCGCGCCGACTTCAGCCGTCGGCGGGTCGAGGATCAGCGCGATGCGTCGGCGGGCCTCTTCAACGGCCCGGCCGTCCTTGGCACCGATGGTCACGGTGCCGACGACGCCGTCGTCGTCCACGGCGATGTCCGCGCCGGTCTCCTGCTGGAGGGTGTTGATGACCTTGCCCTTGGGCCCGATGACCTCGCCGATCTTGTCAATCGGAATCTCGAGGGTCACGATCTTCGGCGCTACCTCGGACACCTCGGCGCGCGGCGCGTCGATCGTCGAGGTGATCACGTCAAGGATCGTGAGGCGGGCCTGGTGGGCCTGGCGCAGGGCGTCGGCCAGCACGTTGGCGGGCAGGCCGTCAATCTTGGTGTCCAACTGCAGGGCGGTCACCGCGTCGGCGGTACCGGCGACCTTGAAGTCCATGTCACCGAAGGCGTCTTCGGCCCCGAGGATGTCGGTCAGGGTGACGTACGAGCCGTTCTCGTACACGAGGCCCATCGCGATGCCGGCGACCGGCGCCTTGATCGGCACGCCCGCCGCCATCAGCGACAGCGTCGAGCCACAGACCGAGGCCATCGACGTAGAGCCGTTGGACTGCATGATGTCCGAGACGACCCGCAGGGTGTAGGCGAAGTCCTGCTCGCTCGGCAGCACGGGGATCAGGGCGCGCTCGGCGAGCATGCCGTGGCCGATCTCGCGACGCTTGGGCATCCCGACCCGGCCGGTCTCGCCCACCGAGTACGGCGGGAAGTTGTAGTGGTGCATGTACCGGCGGAACTCGTCGGGGCTGATCGTGTCGAGCTGCTGGCGCATGCGCGGCATGCCGAGCGTCGTCACGTTCACGACCTGGGTCTCGCCGCGCTGGAAGAGCGCCGAGCCGTGGGTCATCGGGAAGAGGTCGACCTCGGCCGACAGGGGCCGGATGTCGGCGGTGCCACGACCGTCGATGCGCACCCCGTCGCTCACGATGCGGCTGCGCACGAGCTTCTTCGTGACGGCCTTCACCGCCGCCTTGATCTCGCTGACGCGCTCGGCGAACTCGTCGCTCAGCTGCTCGACGATGACGGCGGTCGCGTCGGCCAGCGCGGTCGCGCGGGCCTGCTTCTCGCTGATCCGGTTGGCGCTGTCGAGCGCGGTCAGTCCAACGGCCTCGACGCGGGCGTAGACGTCATCCTGGTAGTCGCGGAACACCTGGTAGGGAATCATCTCGATGGGACCGCGCTCGGCCACGTAGGCGGCGACCAGCTCGCGCTGGAGTTGGATCGACTCGCGGATCCACTGCTTGGAGGCCTCGAGCCCCGCGGCGAGGACTTCCTCGTCGACCTTGGGCGCCCCGTCGGCGTACTTCTCGAAGGAACCCTCGGTCCCGCCGGCCTCGACCATCATGATGGCCACGTCGGCGTCGGCTTCCTCGCCGAGCGCCCGGCCCGCGACGACGAGTTCGAAGACCGACTCGTCACCCTGGGCGTAGGTGGGGTGGGCCATCCACGTGCCGTCGGTGGTGTAGGCCATGCGCACGGCCCCGATGGGACCGTCGAAGGGGATCCCCGAGAGCATCAGCGCCGCCGACGCCGCGTTGATCGCCAGGATGTCGTGCGGGTTCTCCTGGTCGGCACTGAAGATCGTGCCGACGACCTGGACCTCGTTGCGGAAGCCCTTGGGGAACGAGGGGCGAAGCGGGCGGTCGATCAGTCGGCAGATCAGGATGGCCTGGTCTGACGGCTTGCCCTCGCGCCGGAAGAACGCGCCGGGAATCTTGCCCGCGGCGTAGGAACGCTCCTCGATGTCCACGGTCAGGGGGAAGAAGTCCATCCCCTCGCGAACCGTGCGTGCCGCGGTGACGCTGGCGAGCAGCATCGTGTCACCGATGCGCGCCACCACCGCCCCGTCGGCGAGTTGTGCGAGGCGTCCGGCCTCGAAACTCAGTGTCTTGTCTGTGCCCGATAGCGGGCGGCTTACGCGAATCGCGTCAGTCATGGTTGCTCCTTAGCGGTAGGCAACACTCCGCCCGGATCCCAGTGGGCAACCGTCGACGACGGCGACGATTCTCCACTGGCCTCCGAGGTCTCGGATGTGTTGCGTACGCCGACGGCGTCGGCGTAACGGCTAGCGACGAATACCGAGACGGCCGATCAGGGAGCGATAACGTTCGACGTTGTCGCGCTGCACGTAGTCGAGCAGGCGGCGTCGCTGGCCGATGAGTTTCATGAGTCCACGGCGGGTGTGGTGATCACCCTTGTGGACCTTGAGGTGCTCGGTCAAGTGCGAGATCCGGTCCGTCAGGATCGCGATTTGGACTTCGGGCGAGCCCGTGTCCGTCTCGTGGGCCTGAAAGTCCTTGATGATCTGCTGCTTCTCAGCCATAACGTCGTTTGCCTTATGAGTCGGTGGTCCAGCTGCGAGCCGCCCACTTGACGACCCACACGATCAGCGTCGCTGACCGAGGTCTTAGCCTAGCAGTGTCCAGGTCGTTGGTGGCGAAATCGCGAAACTTTCCCGGCTTTCGGCCACGTCGCGCCCCATTTGGGCGATGAGATCCTCAACCGAGTCGAAGCGCACCTGGCCGCGCAGGCGCTTGACGAACGCCACGTCGATCGTCGCGCCGTAGAGGTCGCCGCTGAAATCGACGAGGTGCGCCTCGACGAGGGTCTCGCCGTCCTCGTAGAACTGCGGGCGCCGCCCGATGGACACCGCGCCGCACCACCAGCGCCCGTCGGGCGTTCGCACCGACGCCGCGTAGACGCCCGGCGGCGGGCAGAGTGCCCCGTCGTCGATTCGCAGGTTGGCCGTGGCGAAGCCGAGTTCGCGGCCCCGGGCGTCGCCGTGCTCGACGACCCCGCGCAGGGTGAACGGTCGGCCCAGGATCGCGGTCGCGCGCTCCAGGTCCGCGACCGCCACCGCCTCGCGAATGGCCGTCGAGGACCAGCGGTGCCCGTCGCCGGCCAGGGCCAGCGCGTGCACCCGGAAGTCTTCGGCGAGCCCCGCCGCACTGAGCGTCGCGACGTTGCCGGCTCGGTCGTGCCCGTAGCGGAAGTCCTCGCCCACCACGACGTCGGCCGCGCGCAGGTCGTGCACGAGCACGCGGTCCACGAACGACGGCGCGGACTCGAGGGCGAGCTGCTCGTCAAAGTGCAGGACCCGCACCAGTTCGACGCCGAGACGTTCGAAGCCGTCGAGACGCTGGGCGAGAGTGCCGATCGCCACGGGGGCACGCTCGGGGTGCACCGTGAGCGCGGGGTGCGGGAAGAAGGTGACCACCGCGAGACGGCTCGTGTGCACGCTCGCGAGGTCCCTTGCCCGGGCGATGACCTGCTGGTGGCCGCGGTGCAGCCCGTCGAACACGCCGATCGCGACCGCGCTGCGCCGCTCGTCGAGTTCCACGTAGTCGCCGTCGCGCCACACGATCATCGCAGCCAACCTACGGGTGACCCGGGTTCGCGCCGGCGCTAAAGACAATTTCGGGCTGCCACCGCTCGCCGCGACGACCGAGTATCGCGACGAGTTCGCCCGTCTCATCGAGCGCCGCCAGTGTCGGACCAGTGACGGTGTCGGACAGCTCGATGCGCTGGCCCTGCACGATGCGCCGGAGCGCGTCCTCGGTAAGGGTCACGCTGCCCAGGTGCTCAACCATCGCGCGCGCCGGGACGACCGGGGCCGGCCCGAGGCGCACCGCGTCGCTGAGCGCCTCGAGGGTGAGCGCGTTCGCGACGTCGTGGTGGCCGATGGCCGTGCGCCGCAGGGCGACCAGGTGGCCGACGGTGCCGAGGCGCTCGGCGAGGTCGCTCGCCAGCACCCTCACGTACGTGCCCGTCGAGCAGACGACGTCGAAATCCCACCGGTTCTCCCCCGCCGGGGTGAGGCTGAAGGACTCCACGGTGATCGACCGTGCCGGGCGCGCCACCTCGACACCTCGTCGCGCGAGGTCGTAGAGCCGTTCGCCGCCGATCTTGACCGCCGAGACCATCGGGGGCACCTGCTGCTGGGCACCGGTGAGCGTGGCCGCGGCCGCGGCTATCGTCGGCCCGTCGATCGCGGGCACGGGCGCGCGCGCGACCACCGTGCCGTCGGCGTCGAGCGAGTCGGTCGCGACGCCGAGCTCGACGGTCCCGACGTAGCGCTTCGTCTCGGCCTGGACGAAGCGCAAGAGC
Organism: Actinomycetes bacterium; assembly: GCA_021807265.1. Classification (GTDB taxonomy): domain Bacteria; phylum Actinomycetota; class Acidimicrobiia; order Acidimicrobiales; family RAAP-2; genus RAAP-2. The sequence continues at coordinate 15,392 of JAKAPH010000011.1, forward strand.
CGCGTCGCCGGTCCGAGGGCGACGATGAGCAGCCCGGTGGCCATCGGGTCGAGTGTGCCGGCGTGGCCGACGCGGCGCTCACCGACGATGCGCCGAACCCGCGCGACCACGTCGTGGCTCGTCATTCCGCCCGACTTGTCGAGCAGCAACATGCCGTTACTCGACATCGTCTCGATGCCGCCGCAGGATCTCCTCGACCGCCTGGCCCGACGCGATCGCCGGGTCGGCCAGGAACGTCATGATCGGCGTGCGCTTGAGGCGGGTCTGGGCGTTGACCGCGCCCTGGAGCTGACGGCGGTGCTCCTCGAGCACGTCGCGGGCCTCGCTCGAGAGCGAGTCGAAGAACACCACGGCCTGGCGCAGGTCCGGCGACGTCTCGACGCCGGTCACCGTGAGCAGGCCAATGCGCTCGTCGATGTCCGACAGTCGCACCAGCTCGTCCGAGATGATCTCGCGCAGGATCTGGTTGACGCGGGCCGACCGCGGATAGGTGTGATGTCCACTCGGGTGACCCATGGCTTACGCCGTTCGCGGAATCTCACGCTCATCGAAGGTCTCGATGATGTCGCCTTCCTTGAGGTCCTGGTAGTCCGACAGGCCGATACCGCACTCGAAGCCCGACTGGACCTCGCGCGCGTCGTCCTTGAAGCGCCGCAGCGACGTGATCGTGCCCTTCCAGATGATCGTGCCCTCGCGCAGGAATCGCACCTTGGAGCCGCGGGTGATGACGCCTTCGCGCACGAAGCAGCCCGCGATCGCACCGACCTTGGGCACCCGGAAGACCTCGCGAACCTCGGCCTCGCCCGTGACCACCTCTTCGAAGACCGGCGAGAGCAGGCCGAGCATGGCCGCCTCGATCTCTTCGATGAGCTTGTAGATGATCTCGTAGGTGCGGACCTCGACGCCCTCGGCCTCGGCCAACTCGCGGCTGCGCCGGTCCGGACGGACGTTGAACCCGATGATGGTGGCGTTGGACGCCTTGGCGAGCTGCACGTCGTTCTCGGTGATCCCGCCGACGCCGCGGTGCACGAGCACCAGCTTCACGTCATCGCGCTCGAGCTTGCGCAGCGACTCGGTGCAAGCCTCGAGTGAGCCTTGCACGTCGGCCTTCAACACGAGGTTGAGGGTTGCGGTCTCACCGCGCTGGATCTGCTCGAAGAGGTCCTCGAGTCGCGCGCCACTGGCGGCGGCCACGGGCTGGTGGCCCACCAGGCGAACGCGCTGGGCTCGCGCCTCGGCGAGCGAGCGGGCGTGGCCGAGGTCGTCGGCGACGCGCATCTCGTCGCCGGCGAGCGGCGGTTCGCTGAATCCCAGGACCTGGACCGGCGTCGAGGGGCTCGCCGACTTGACCTGTTGGCCACGGTCGTTGATGAGCGCCTTCACCTTGCCGTAGGCGGCACCGGCGACCACCGGGTCACCGACGGCCAGCAGTCCCTTTTGGACCATGACGGTGGCGACCGGACCGCGACCGACTTCGAGATTGGCCTCGAGTACCGTGCCAACGGCACGGCCCGACGGGCGCGCGACGAGCTCGCTCATCTCTGCGACCAGGAGCACCTGCTCGAGCAGTTCGTCGATGCCGACGTTCTGCAGCGCCGAGATCTCGACGCAGATCGTGTCCCCGCCCCACTTCTCGGGTACGAGCCCGTACTCGCTGATCTGTTGGAGCACGCGATCGGGGTTGGCGTCGGCCTTGTCGATCTTGTTCACGGCGACGATCAGGGTGACGTCGGCCGCCTTGGCGTGGTTGATGGCCTCGACCGTCTGGGGCATGACCCCGTCATCGGCCGCGACCACGAGGATCACGATGTCGGTGACCCGGGCACCGCGGGCGCGCATTGCTGTGAAGGCCTCGTGGCCGGGTGTGTCGAGGAACGTGATCGAACGGCCGCGCCAGGTTGCGGTGTAGGCGCCGATGTGCTGGGTGATGCCACCCGCCTCGCCGGCGACGACGTTGGACTTGCGGATCTGGTCGAGCAGCTTGGTCTTGCCGTGGTCGACGTGGCCCATCACGGTCACGACCGGGGGTCGCGGCGTGGCGGGGATCTCGTCGTCGAGGTCGTCCTCGTCAAAGAACTTCGCCAGCAGGGCGGCCTCTTGCTGCTCGCCCGGGTCAACGAGACGGACCGACGCGCCGACTTCGGCCGCGTACAGCTCGATCATGTCGTCGCTCAGTCCCTGGACGGCGGTGACGATCTCGCCCTGGAGGAAGAGGAACCGGATGATGTCAGCGGCGCTGCGGTTGAGCTTGGGCCCCACGTCCTTCGCGGTCGAGCCGCGCTCGATGATGACCTCACCGTCGGGCACCGGCGCGCTACTCGGCTGCCAGGTGGTCATCTGGGTCGGCTCGAGCTCCTCGATGTTGCGACGGCGCCGGCGGGTCGCCTTGCGCTGTGAGCCGCGCGGGCCACCGCCGCCGCGTGCGGGCGGGCGTCCCGGTGCACTGGAGGGACCCGAACCGGGACCGGTCCGCGGACCGCCGAATCCGGCGCCACCGGGACGAGGGGCGCCGGTGCGCGGCGGGCCGCCGGGCCGCGAGGATGGCCGTGCTCCCGGCCCACCCGGACGGCTCGGTGCACTGCTGATTGGGCGCCGCGCGCCGGGCGGCGGCGGGATCGGGCGTCCCGACGGACTGAGTGGCCGGCCGGGCGGCGGCGGGATCGGGCGTCCCGTCATGGACAGCGGTGGCCGCTTGGGCTGGGGCGACTCGGAGCCCTCCCCGCCCGCCGGACGCTGGGTGGGTCGAATCGTCGTGGGACCGTCGGGCGAGACGGTGCGCGTCGGCGCGGGCTTGGGCGGCGTCGCGCGACTGCGCACGACCTTGGGCGCCTCGGGCGCCTCGCTCGGCGCGGCGGGCGCAGCCGGTGCGGGCGAGGTGGTGGCCTCGACGCTGGCGGCGACTCGCTCGGCGGGCGCCTCGCTCGGCGCGGCCGGCGCGGGCGCGGTTGGCGTCACCGCGGCGGGCGCCGGGGCGCTCTCGCTGACGGGTGCGGACTTGGCCGCGTGGGCCGCCTTGGTGACCTTGGGCTCGTCGGGTTGGACCTGGCGTCGCAGGCCGTCGGCGTCCGCGCGCCGGCGAATGCGGTCGGCCTGGGCGTCCTCGATGGACGCCGACGGGCTCGAGGCACCGATGCCTAGTTTCTGAGCGAGCGCGAGCAACTCCTTGCTCGTCATCCCGAGTTCCTTCGAGAGCTCGTGTACCCGGATCTTCTTCAGCGCCAAAACGTTCCCTTACATCGGAGTGTGGGCGACGCGCGCACACACAGTCACATATTCTTTCACAACCATCACTGGTGCGAACTAGCCCCCGCACCAACGAGCGCGACCAGGCCGTCCACGTCCGCCGCGGACACCGGCGCCCGAAGCGCTCGAACTACCGCACCCCACCGCAGACGCGACCCGCAATCCCGGTCACGACACCACCAGATGCCCCGTCCGACGCCTCGGCCGAGGTACCACGACCCATCTTCGACGCGACCGGCCCGGTACAACTCCACGTCCGGGCGCCGGGCGCGACAAGCCACGCACGTGCGATAGGGGGCTATGCCTCGCCCTCCTGCACCGTCACCGCGTCGGCCCCGCTCGCGGCGTGCTCGTCGCCGACCGTTACGACATGCACGACCTCGTCGACGACCACGTCGTCCTCGGTCCATACCTCGTCGACGACCTCTTCCTCGATGCCCTCGCTCTCGGAGCGGATGTCGATGCGCCAGCCCGTCAGGCGGGCCGCCAGGCGTGCGTTCTGGCCCTCCTTGCCGATGGCGAGCGAGAGCTGCTGGTCGTGCACGATGACCGTCGCCACGCCCTCTTGCTCGTCGAGGCGCACCTCGCGAACCCGAGCGGGCGCCAGCGCGGCCTGGATGAACTCCACCGGGTCGTCGCTGTAGGGCACGACGTCGATGCGCTCGGCGCGCAGTTCGTTGGTGATGTTGCGCACGCGCGAACCGCGGGCCCCCACGCACGCCCCGACCGGGTCGACCATGGCGTCGTTGGAGGCAACCGCGATCTTGCTGCGGTGACCGGGCTCGCGGGCGATCGCCTTGATCTCGACGATGCCGTTAGCGATTTCGGGAACCTCGATCTCGAAGAGCTTGGCCACCAGCGCCGGGTGCGTGCGGCTCACCACGATCTGGGGACCCTTGTTGGTCTTGCGCACCTCGACGATGTAGACCTTGACGCGCGAGCCGTGCTCGTAGTGCTCGTGGGCGGCCTGCTCGGCCTGGGGCAGGAGCGCCTCGACGCGCCCGAGGTCGAGCAGCGTGTAGCGGTTGTCGGTCTGCTGGACGGTGCCCGAGACGATGTCGCCCTCGCGGTTGGCGAACTCCTCGTACATCTGGCGGCGCTGGATGTCGCGGATCAGCTGCATGAGCACCTGCTTGGCCGTCTGGGCCGCGATGCGCCCGAAGTCCTCGGGCGTGGCGTCCCACTCGCGCGTGACGTTGCCTTCGACGTCAAGTTCGAGGCCCCACACCTTGATCTCGCCGGTCTCGGGGTTGATCTCGACCTCCGCGTCCTCCGCGGAGTCGGGACGGCGCTTGTAGGCGGCGAGCAGCGCGTTGGCCAGGGCGATGAGCAGCTCGCCCTCGTCGATGTTCTGGTCGCGCGCAATCTGGCCGAGGGCCTCAAGGAATTCGAAGTTCGCCATCACTTGCCTTTCTTACTCGCCGTCGAGGCCTTGGGCTTCTTCGCGGACGTGGTCTCGGGGCCCCAGTGGAACACGGTGCGCGCGCGTTCGACGGCGTCGAGCTTGACGACGAGCTCGCCGTACTCGGCGTCGAGGATGGTCACGGTCGTGGCGTCCGATCGCACGATGGCGCCTTCGAGTCGGCGCGCGGGCTCATTGTCACGGTGCTCGCGCAGGGTCACCACTTCGCCCACGGCGCTCGCGAAGTGCTCGGGCGTGCGCAGGCGCCGCTCGAGACCGGGGCTCGAGACGTCGAGGGTGTAGTGACCCTCGATCGGGTCGTGCTCGTCCAGCCACGCCGAAATGGCCCGGCTCGCCGCGGCCAGGGTGTCGACGTCGACGCCACCGTCTCGGCGCACCACGATGTTGAGCGCCCCCGCTACCAGTTCGAGGTCGTAGAGGTCGAGCCCTAGTGGGCTTAGGAGTGATCGCACGGGTGTCTCCAGATCCATGGCCATCTCCTCTCTACGCCGCCAGTCAGGACAAAGAAAAAGCGCGGGCCCGAGGCCCGCGCTTAAACGAGTCCAAACGTCCTTGGCGGACTGTCGCACCATTGTAGCAGTTGCGGCCGTCGAACGGCAACGTTCCCGGCACGGGTTATGCCGACGGCGAACCCGCGTTTTTGCTGATCGACGGGTGTGGCGTCGTGCGAACGGGCCCAACCGCTTCCCCGCGCGGCCCCGAAGGGTCCCGCGAGTGTCCGGGCCGCCACCACGGTGCCCGGCGCCGAGGGCTCGATCTAGTAGGCCTTGGCGACGATCGCCACGAGGTCGGGCTCGTCGGGACTGGTCGGCGTGGTGCCGTCGGCGCGCTGGATGCAGCGAACCGAGACCGCCAGGTCGTTCAGCCGTGTCTCGCCGTCCTCGCCGATGCGGTCCCACGCGATGCGCGCGAAGCCCGTCTGGGCCGCCTCGATGGCCTCGTCAACCGTCGTAACGTCCGCGGTCGCAGCGTCACGCCTGATCCGGGCGTTCTCGAAGAGCGACTGCTGCATCGCCTCGAGCAACTCGAGCGCCCGGGGCGCGAGCTGGTCGAGGGAGGCGGTGTGCTTGGACCCGTCGTCGCGGCGAACCACCGTGACCACGCCATTGGCGAGGTCGCGCGGACCGACCTCGACGCGCAGCGGCACGCCCTTGATCTCCCAGTCGGTGATGCGCCGGCCAAAGGACCCCCGTCCCCGGTCGATCGTCGTCGCCACGCCCGCGGCGCGCAGCGCGGCGTCGAGCGAGGCGCAAGTCTCGAGCACCTCGGCGTCGTCGCGCACCGCGACGATCACGGCCTGGATCGGGGCCATTCGCGGTGGCACCACCAGTCCCCGATCGTCGCCGTGGGCCATGATGAGCCCGCCCACCAGACGGGTCGAGGCCCCCCAGGACGTCGTGTAACACAGCTCGGACTGGCCAGCCTCGTTCTGGTAGACGATGTTGAAGGCCCGCGCGAAGTTCTGACCGAGCTCGTGGCTGGTGGTCATCTGCAGGGCCTTGCCGTCGCGCATCATCCCCTCGCAGGTCAGGGAGTTGATGGCGCCGGCGAAGCGTTCGCGCGGCGGCTTGATGCCCACGTAGGCGGGCACGGCCATCACGTTGGCCAAAAGGTCGTTGTACACCTCGAGGTGGATGCGCATCGCGTAGGCCGCGGCGTCCTCGTAGGAGACGTGCGCCGTGTGACCCTCTTGCCAGAGGAACTCCGACGAGCGCAGGAAGAGGCGGGGCCGCAGTTCCCAACGAACCACGTTCGCCCACTGGTTGAGCAGCAGCGGCAGGTCGCGGTGGCTCTGGATCCACTTGGCCATGAACTCACCGATGACGGTCTCGGAGGTGGGCCGCACCACGACGGGCTCGCTTAGCTCCTCGCCCCCGGCGTAGGTCACCACCGCGAGCTCGGGGCTGAACCCCTCGACGTGCTCGGCCTCGCGGGCGAAGTACTCCTGGGGGATGAAGAGGGGGAAGTAGGCGTTCTGGGCCCCGGCGAGCTTGATGCGCGCGTCCATCTCCGCCTGGATCCGCTCCCACAGCGCGTAGCCGTAGGGCCGGATCACCATGGTGCCGCGGACCGGGCCGTTGTCGGCCATCTCGGCCTTGGCCACGACGTCCTGGTACCACCGGGGGAAGTCTTCGGACTGCGAGGTCAGCGCGTTAGGCGACGCCACGATTCTCCTTCACTTGAGTGGCGAAAGCCTAGCCAAGGCCGGCTATTCGACGCGACGGCGAATCCGCTCGATCCGTTCGCTGGCGTGATTCGCGTCCAGGCCGCGGTCGTCGAGCAGCAGCGCCCGGTCCGCCTCGGCCTCGGCCTCGGCCGAGACGTCGCGCGCGGCCAGGCGCGCGGCCAGGCCCTCGACGGCAATCTTCTTCGCCTCGTCGACCAGGGCGGCGACCATGTCCGCCTCGGGCACGACCCGGATGATCTGGCCCTGGATGAAGAGGTGGCCCCGGTGCTTGCCCGCGGCGATGCCGAGGTCGGCGTGGCGGGCCTCGCCCGGACCGTTGACGACACAGCCCATCACCGCGACCTGGATCGGGATCTCGAGGGCGTTGAGCGCTTCCTGGGCCTCGTTGGCGACGCGGATCACGTCCACCTCGGCCCGACCGCAGCTCGGGCACGCGATGAGGTCGAGGCCCTTGCGCTCGCGGAGCCCGAGCGACTCGAGCAACTGACGGCCCGCGCGCGCCTCTTCGACCGGATCGGCCGTCAGCGAGTAGCGGAGCGTGTCACCGATGCCCTCGGCGAGCAGCGTGGCGATGCCGGCCGTGCCCTTGATGAGCCCGCCCGGCAACGGCCCCGCCTCGGTCACGCCGAGGTGTAGCGGGTGATCGAAGGTCTCCGACGCCAGTCGGTAGGCCGCGATCATCGTCGCCACCGAGGAGGCCTTCACCGAGATCTTGACGTCCGAGAAGCCGACCTCTTCGAAGTAGGCCAACTCGATGCGCGCCGACTCGACCAACGCCTCGGGCGTCGCTCCCCCGAAGCGTTCGTAGATGTCGGGGTGCAGGCTCCCGGCGTTCACCCCAATGCGGATCGGCACGCCTCGGTCACGCGCCTCGCTGGCCACGAGCTTGATCTCCTCGGGCTTGCGCAGGTTGCCCGGGTTCAGTCGGAGCCCCTGGACCCCGGCCTCGAGTGCGGCGAGCGCCATCTCGACGTGGAAGTGGATGTCGGCGACGATCGGCACCGGCGAGCGCGGCACGATTTGCACGAGGCCCTCGGCGGCCGCCACCTCGTTGCAGGTGCAGCGCACGATGTCGGCGCCGGCCGCGGCGAGCGCGTAGATCTGCTGGAGGGTGCCCTCGACGTCCGCGGTCTTGGTCGTGGTCATGGACTGGACCGAGATTGGCGCGTCGCCACCGACCTTCACCGAACCAACGGCGATCTGGCGGGTGTGGCGCCGCGGCGAGAGCGAACTAGCGGTTACGTCCATGACACCATTCTGCCGTGCCGCACGGTCGCCGGTTCCATCACTGGAAGGGATTGGCGATCGGGTGGACGATGTCCAGGTAGAGCGTGGCGGCAAAGAGCGCCAACAAGACAAGCGAGAAGGCGTAGACGATCGGCAGCAGGCGCTGGACGTCGGCGTGGTAGCGCTGGCCCTTGCGGCTGCGCAGCCGCTCGTAGGTTGCGATCAGCACGTATCCCCCGTCCAGGGGCAGCATCGGCACCATGTTCAAGAGCCCGACGAAGATGTTCATGACCATCAGGATCTCGAGCAGCACCCCGACGCCGAGCGAAGTGCTCTGCACCGCGATGCGCACCACGCCGACGATTGACTGGGGCCGGTTGAGCTGGGCTGTTCGGTTCGTCGCGGCCACGGGATTCGTGACCTGGTGAAAGAGGCTCGAGAACTCACCGGGCGAGAACACGTGCACGATGCCCTTGGCCGCAAGTCCCACAATCGAGGCGACCTTGGCCACCGACGCCGGCACGGCCCCCAGGAACGACTGGTGCACGATCAGGTCCTGCAGCCCGATGCCGAGGTAGCCGACGGGCGTCGAGCCCGTGGCGACGCGCTGGCCCCCGACGCGCAGGTGCCGACCGTCCTCGGGCACGGCGTAGAGGGTGTGGCGCACGCCCTGGCGCTCGACCACGATGCGCAGCCGCTGGCCCGTGTGGTCGTGGACCAGCGTCACGAGTCGGTTCGCGTCGGTGACCGACACCCCGTCGATCGAGAGGACCTGGTCACCGACGTGCAACCCCGCGCGCTGGGCGGGGTTGAGCCGCTGGCCGTCAAAGTGGGTGAAGCTCGCGATGCCAATGTGGCTCGGCGAGGGCAGGCCGACGAACGTGAGCGAGGCCCACGCGAGCACCAGGGCCATCACGACGTGCATCAGCGAGCCGGCCGACGCGAAGAGCACCTTGCGCGGATAGGACGCCGCCCGGTAGGTGCGGCCCTCGAGCGCGGGGTCCACGGTGTCGCTCCAGGTCATACCGGGCACCTTCACGTAGCCGCCAAGTGGTAGGAGCCGCACGCCGTAGCGCGTCTCGCCCACGGTCGTCGACCACACGACGGGGCCAAATCCCACGAAGAAGTCCGTCACGAGCAGACCCGCGCGCTTGGCCGTGATGAAGTGGCCGAACTCGTGACCCATCACCATTAGGAGAATCGCGAGGATCACCACGGGCAGGGCCCACCCCGCCCAGAAGTCCAGCAGCGCCGCTATGGCGACGACGGCGACCACGAACCGGGCAATCGCCCACCGCTGGGCTGTCATCGGCCTCTCGTGATCAGGTCTGACGCGAGCCGACGCGCGTGCTGATCCTGGGCGACGAGTCCCTCGACCGACTCGAGCTGCACGTCCTGGTACTGATCCATCACCCCGGCCACAATCGGCACGATATCGGTCCATCGGATCGTGTCGTGCAGGAACGCCGCCACCGCCACCTCATTGGCGGCCGACAGCCAGGCGGGTGCCGCGCCCGCGGCGCGCGCGGCGGCGTAGGCCAAGGGGATCGCCGGGAAGGCGTCGAGGTCCGGCGGTTCGAAGGTCAGGCTCTGGGCCGTCGTGAAGTCGATCGCGCCCCAGGCGTGGTCGAAACGCACCGGACGACCGAGGCAGAACGCGATCGGCAGGCGCATGTCGGGTTGGGAGAGCTGGGCGATGACCGAGCCGTCGAGGTACTCGACCATGGAGTGGACGATGGACTGGGGGTGCACCACCACTTGGATCCGGTCGACGCCCACGCCAAAGAGCGCGGAGGCCTCGAGGACCTCGAGGCCCTTGTTCATCAGCGTCGACGAATCGATCGTGATCTTGGGACCCATCGACCACGTCGGGTGGTTGAGCGCGTCACGCCGGGTCACGGTCTCGAGTCGTTCGCGCGACCACCCACGAAACGGACCGCCCGAGGCCGTGAGCAAGAGCCGGCGCACGTCGGGGTGACCGGACTGGGTCGAGTCGGCGAGGCACTGGTAGATCGCGCAGTGCTCGGAGTCGATCGGCAGCACGAGGGCCCCGGGCGTGTCGCGAACCCGCGCGACGAGCGGCGCGGCGGCGATGAAGGACTCCTTGTTGGCCAGGGCGAGCGTTCGACCCGCCTCGAGGGCGTTGATCGTCACCGGCAGTCCGGCGAAGCCCACCACGGCGTTGACGACGACGTCGGCGTCGCGCGCCAGCTCGGCCAGCCCGTCGCCACCGATGAGCACCTCGACGCCGTCGCCGAGGACCCCGCGCGCGGCGATGTAGTCCTCGGGCCGCGCCACGCCGACCCGGCGGACGTGAAATTCACGGGCGACCTCGGCCAGCTCGGCCAGCCGGGTACCGCCGGCGATCGAGACGAGTTCGAACGAGTCGGGCTCGCGACGCAGCACGTCGAGGGTCTGGCGTCCGATAGAACCCGTCGCACCCAGCAGTGCCACTCGGCGACGCGCGGTCACCGTCCTAGCCCAACTTGAGGATGTGTACGAGGTAGAAGACGGTCGGCAGGGCGAAGAGCAGCCCGTCGATCCGGTCCAGCATGCCGCCGTGTCCCGGCAGCAGTCGACCCAGGTCCTTCACCCCCAGGGTGCGCTTCACCATTGACTCGAAGAGGTCGCCGAGGGGCACGACCACCGACAGCGCCACCGCCGTTTCGAGTGCCGCCATCGTCGTCCAGGGGCTGATCTGGGGGAGCAGCACGACGGCGACCACCAGGGTGATCACGGTGCCCCCGATGAACCCCTCGACGGTCTTGTTGGGCGAGAGGGCCTGGTTGAGCGGTCGGTGTCCCAGCCAGCGTCCGACGAAGAGCGCGCCCGAATCGTTGGCGACCGTGAGGGCCACAGCTCCGAACAGATACGCGAGGCCGTGCTTGTCCGTCGAGTACATCGGGGCGATCAGCATCAGGGCGAACGAGCCCAGCACGCCAATCCAGGCGTAGACGAACACGGTCGCGCCGAGTCCGTCGAGCGTGTCGATGGACTGCTTCGCGCTGAGATACCACACGAAGCCAAAGACGATGAGCAGGACGGTGATCGCGCCGATCGCCGGCAGCCCCTTGTTGTAGGCCGCGATTCCGAGCGTCAGCACCGCCACGATGCCCAGCACCGACGCCGGGTGCGCGCCCGCGCGCCGGAACCCGGCGTAGGCCTCCGCGCTCGCCAGACCGAGCGCGAGCAGCACGAGTACCGCGACCGGAATCGCCCCGGCGATGAAAATCGAGAACACGACGAGCGCCAACAGCACCCCGGTCAGTGTGGCGAGAGACACGCTGCGCGACGAGCTCTGGCGCACGGCCCGTCCGGCGAGTGGGTGATGGGTCGCCGGCCGACGGGTGCGCAACCGGTGCGCGGGCTCGGGACGGCGCGCCTCTTCGGGCTCGAGCTCTTCGACCTCGGGCTCGGGGGCGACGGCGAACTCCCAGGGCCGGGTGTCGTCCTCACGAACGTCGCCCGCGAGGAACGACGCATCGAACTGGTCCTCGTGGGCGACCCAGTCAGCCTCCCCCTCGCGCCAGGCGGGCGCAGGAATGGCCGACCACGGGTCGTCCAGATTGGCGGCGTCGCGCGCGACCACGATCGGGACCTGACCCGTCGGCGCCTCGGTCCAGTGTGGCAGCAGTGACGGCTCGACCTCGAACTCCTCGTCCGCCGCGTCCGCGGCGCGCTCGACGCCCGTGAACGTGACCCGGGGGTCGGTCGAACTCACCGATGGCGTCTCGCCCGTCGGCTCTTCGAAGAAGGAACCGTCGTCAGACTTCAAGAAGTTCCTGCTCCTTGTGGGCCAATAATTCGTCCACCTTGGCGACGTCGTCCTGGGTCATCTTGTCGAGGACCTTCTCGAGCCGCTCGATCTCATCCTTGGGCAGGCCCTCGCCCTTCTCGAGGTTCTCCAACTCCTGACGCGCGTGGCGTCGTATGCCGCGGATGGCTACCTTGCCCTCCTCGGCCTTGGTGCGCACGATCTTGACGAAGGACTTGCGGCGCTCCTCGGTGAGCGTAGGGAACGTGAGTCGAATGACGTGCCCGTCATTGGAGGGGTTGAGCCCGAGGTCGGCAGCACCGATCGCCTTCTCGATGGCGGCCATCGCACCCTTGTCGAACGGCGAGACCACCAGCAGGCGCGGCTCGGGCACTGAGAAGTTCGCCAACTGCTTGAGCGGCGTCTCAGTGCCGTAGTAGTCGACGAGCAGGTTCTCGATCAGCGCCGACGAGGCGCGTCCCGTACGCACCGAGGCGAACTCGGCCTTCACGTGCTCCAGAGCCCGCGCCATCTTCTCGCGCGTGTCCTCCATTACCAGGTCAACGAGTTCGTTCTCCATTACCTCACCAGCGTACCGACGGCGAACCCATCGAGGGCGCGACCTAGATTTCCCGGCGCCATCAGGTCGAAAACCCGAATCGGCAGGTTATTGTCCTTGCAGAAGGTGATCGCGGTCATGTCCATGACGCGCAGGTCCTTGGCGATCACGTCGCTAAAGGAGATCTCGTCAAAGCGCACGGCCTCGGGATTGTCGCGCGGGTCCTCGCTATAGACGCCGTCGACACCGCCGTGGGTGCCCTTGAGCACGACCTCGGCCTCGATCTCCGCGGCGCGCTGGGCGGCGGGCGTATCGGTAGTGAAGTACGGGTTGCCCATACCGGCGGCGAAGATGACGACGCGACCCTTCTCGAGGTGCCGCACGGCCCGACGGCGGATGTAGGGCTCGGCCACCTGGTCCATGCCGATCGCCGACATCACGCGCGTCGCGCGCCCGTGGCTCTCGATCGCGTCCTGCAGGGCCAGGGCGTTTATCACCGTGCCGAGCATCCCCATCAGGTCCGAGTTGGCCCGATTCATGCCCGCCATGGCGCCCGTGGCGCCGCGCCAGATGTTGCCGCCACCCACGACCACCGCCAACTCGAGCCCGCCGCGGTCCATCGCCGCCGCGAGTTCAGTGGCCAGGAAGTCGACGGTGGACGCATCGATCGTCTCGTCGCTGGCGGCCGAGGCGAGCGCCTCTCCCGACAGCTTCAAGACGACTCGTCGCACCCTTAGCCTCCGACGACCACCTGCGCGAACGCCGAGATGGTAGCGCCGTGCAGATACTGCTCGATGGTCTGCTTCTCATCCTTCACGTACGCCTGTTCTAGCAGCACGCGCTCCTTGAACCAGCCATTGAGGCGACCTTCGATGATCTTGGGCAGGGCGGCCTCGGGCTTGCCCTCGTTGCGCGAGATCTCCTCGACGGTGGCACGCTCGGCTTCGACCTCAGCGGCGGGCACGTCCTCGCGCGAGAGGTACAGCGGCTTGGCGAAGGCGATGTGCACCGCGATCTCGTGGGCGACCTCTTGATCGGCGCCGCGCACGACGATGGCGACGGCGTTGACGCCGCGACCGGACTGCTGGTGGATGTAGGTCTCGACGACCTCG
>JAKAPH010000090.1 GCA_021807265.1 Actinomycetes bacterium
GGCGGCGCCGGTGCGCATGAGGTGCAGCGCGGCCTGGTAGCTCGCGCAGCCGCCCACGATGACGGGGATCTCGAACTCGCGGATGAACTTCTTCAGGTTGAGCGGCTCGGCCGTGCGCGACACGTGCTCGGCCGAGACGACGGTGCCCTGGATGACGAGGATGTCGAGCCCCGAGTCGGTGATGGTCTTGGACATCCAGTCGGTGCGCTGGGGCGTCACGGAAGCGGCGGTGGTGATGCCGGCCTGCTTCATCTCGCGGATGCGCTCGGCGACAAGCTCGAGCTTGATGGGCTCGAGGTACATCTGCTGCATGCGCGCGGTCGCCTTGTCGTCGTCGAGCTCGCGGATCTCCTCGAAGAGCGGCATCGGGTCCTCGTAACGGGTCCAGAGGCCCTCGAGGTTGAGGACGCCCAGTCCGCCCAGGCGGCCGATCTCGATCGCGGTGGCCGGCGAGACGGCGCCGTCCATCGCCGAGCCGAGCATCGGCAACTCGAACTTGTAGGCGTCGATCTGCCAGGCGATGTCGACGTCCTCAGGGTCGCGCGTGCGCCGCGAGGGCACGATGGCGATGTCGTCGAAACCGTACGCCTGTCGCGCCGATTTGTAGATGCCGATCTCAACTTCCGCCATGGTGTCCTCCGATACCGCCCGAGCCGGGGTTTTCGATCCCTCCAATCTACCGGAGTCGGCCGCCGCCTTCACCGGCGTCGACGCCGGTCGCGATGGCGAGCAACTCGACCAGGACCCGCGCGGTCGCGCCCCAGATCAGATCGCCGGGGACCCGGAAGAAGTAGATCGGGAAGAACCCGTCGTCGTCGGCCCCGGGGCGCCGGTCGGCGCGGCGCCACCGCTCCTCGAGGAAGGCGCCGTCCGCGAGCAGGTCCGCGAGGGCGACGCTGAAGACGCGGTCCACCTCGCCGGGCTGGGCCCGCCACTCGGGCTGCCCGGCGACCGTGGCGACCACGGGCCAGATCGCCGAGTTCGAGACGATCGAGGCGATCGGGCTGAGCCAGCCGACCGGCGAGACCAGGGATGGGTCCAGGCCGACCTCCTCGTCGGCCTCGCGGATAGCGGTGGCGACGGCGTCCTCGTCGCCGTCCTGGCGCCCGCCGGGTAGCGCGATCTCGCCGCGGTGATTGCGCAGCGCGAGCGACCGGCGCGTCAAGAGCACGTGGGCCTCGCCCGCGACGTCGAGCAAGGCCACGAGCACCGCCGACGGCCGAGCCGACGGCCCCGGTTGTCGCGCCACTTCGAGGAGCTCGCCGGTCAGGGCCGGCGGGCCCGCCGCGAGCGAGCGGCCCCGCTGGGCCAGTCGCGCGACGACCGCATCGACGTCGATCGATCGGCGTTCCTCGGGGGCGAGGTGGGCCCAGGGCGCGGGCGCGCCGGCACGGATCTCGTCGGGCACGGGCACGATTTGGGGGTACTCGTGACCCGGGAATCGCTCGGGGCGTGACCCGCTCATGACTGGATCTCCCCTAGCCCACTACGCTGTATCACTTGTATAATTGCTCTTCCCTCGGCCGATTCTAGGAGAGTCATGAAATCGCTCGCGAGCCTCGCCGTGCGTCGTCGGTGGTACGTACTCAGCGTATGGGTCGTGGTCATCGTGGCCATCAACGTGCTCGCGCACACTATGGGTTCGGCCTACGCGAATGCCTTCAGCCTGCCCGGCACCAACTCGACCCACGCCGTGGCACTGCTCGAGAAGATCCCCACCAAGGCCGGCGACACCGACCAGATCGTCCTGCAGGCGAAGTCCGGCACCCTCGACCAGCAGCGCACGACCATCGACGCGATGCTCGCCAAGGTCGCCAAGCTGCCCGACGTGGCGAGCGTGGTCTCGCCGTTCTGCCCGACGACCGCGCCCTGCCCCGGTGCCGGCCAGATCAATCGCCAGCGCACGATCGCCTTCGCGACCGTGAACTTCAGTCAGCAGGCCTTCAAACTCCCCCACCCCGCCATCCTCGCCGTCGAGACCGTGGGCTCGACGATTCGCTCGTCGACGCTCAACGTGCAGTTCGGCGGCAACGCCTTCGGTCAGCTCGACTCGCCCACCGGCAGTCCCGGGGAGATCTTCGGACTCATCGCGACGGCCTTAATCCTGCTCTTCGCCTTCGGCTCGTTCCTCGCCATGCTGCTGCCGCTCGGGGTCGCGCTCTTCGCGATCGGCGTCGCCTCGGCGACGACGACGCTGCTCAGCCACGTGATCAACATCGCCGACTTCGCCCCGATCCTCGGCTCCCTGATCGGACTGGGTGTCGGCATCGACTACGCCCTCTTCATCGTGACGCGCACCCGCCAGGGTCTCAAACGCGGCCTCAGCGCCGACGAGGCCATCGTGACCGCGATCAACACCTCTGGTCGAGCCGTGCTCTTCGCGGGCTCGACCGTGGTGATCGCGCTCGCGGGCATGCTCGTGCTGCGCCTCTCGTTCCTCAACGGCGTCGCGATCTCGGCCTCGATCACCGTGGCGATCACCATGCTCGCCTCGCTCACGCTGCTGCCGTCGCTCCTCGCCTTCCAGAAACAGCGCGTCCTCAGCCGGCGCGAACGCCGGGCCCTCGCCGAGCACGGCCCCGAGCCCGTCGTCGTCGCCGGACCCTGGCAGCGCTGGGCCCACTTCGTCGCGCGCCACCCCCGCGTACTCTCGGTGCTCGCGCTCGCACTCATCGCGGTCGTCGCGGCGCCCTACTTCTCGCTGCACCTGGGCAGCTCGGACCAGGGGTCGAACCCGCCGTCCTCGACCACCCGCCAGGCCTACGACCTGCTCGCCAAGGGCTTCGGGCCCGGCGTGAACGGGCCCCTCGTCGTCGTGGGCGACCTGCACACGCCGGCCGACGTCGCGGCGATGCAGTCCCTCGACGCGAGCCTGCACGGGCGCCCCGACATCGCCTCGGTGGCCCCGCTCGTCGTCGCCGACCACGGCGCGGTCGGCATCATCACCGTGGTGCCCGGGTCGAGCCCGCAGGCGACGGCCACCAACACGCTCATCAACACACTGCGCACGACCTACATCCCGCGCGCGACGGCGGCCTCGCACACCGCGATCTACGTCGGTGGGATAACTGCGATCTTCGCGGACTTCGCGACGGTCCTGTCGAGCAAGATCCCGCTCTTCATCGGGGTCATCGTGCTGCTCGGGTGCCTGCTGCTGATGGTGGCCTTCCGCAGCGTGCTGGTGCCCCTGGTCGCGGCGGCGATGAACCTGCTCGCCGCGGGGGCGTCCTTCGGACTCGTTGTCGCGGTCTTCCAGTGGGGTTGGGGCAGCACGCTGCTCGGTGCGGGCACCGGGCCGGTCGAGTCCTTCCTGCCGATCATCATGATCGCCATCCTCTTCGGCCTGTCGATGGACTACCAGGTCTTCCTGGTATCGCGCATGCACGAGGAGTGGCTCAACACGGGCGACAACGAGGAGGCGATCATCCGGGGCCAGGCCAACACGGGCCGCGTGATCACCGCGGCCGCGCTCATCATGATCTCGGTCTTCATCTCCTTCGCCTTCGGCGGTCAGCGCATCATCGCCGAGTTCGGCGTGGGCCTCGGTGGCGCGGTGCTGATGGACGCCTTCATCCTGCGCACCGTGCTCGTGCCGAGCCTCATGCACTTCGTCGGCCGGGCCAACTGGTGGATGCCGACGTGGCTCGACCGGGTCGTGCCCCACGTCGCGGTCGAGGCGACCGAGGACGAGCTGGCCGTCGACCCGTCGGTCTAGCGAGACGCGAAGCCCCGCAACACCCCGAGGCAGAAGTCACCGACCGCGGCGCCGTCGACGTCCAGTCCCGAGCGTCGCGGGATGACCGCCTGGCCGACCGAGGCCGCCCAGAAGATCGCGACCAGTAGTCCGGCGTCGTAGGTGTCGTCGAGCCAGCCGAGGTCCCGCGCGTCGCGCAGCACCGAGACCCAGCGCGCGTACTGCGCGTCGAGCATGTCGCTGAAGGCCTGGCGGGTGCGCTCGTCGGCCCACACGTCGATCAGCATCTTCATGATCCCGATCTGCTCGTCGAAGCCGCCGAGCGTCCAGGCCTGCTCGAGGTCGCCGCGCAACGCCTCGCTGAAGGCCTCCTGGTCGCCGCTCGCGACCGCGGCGAGCGCGCGCGTGAAGTGGTCGCGCAGTCCAACGGTCATGGCGAAGTAGTTGGCGAGCTGGGCCTCGGCGATGACCTGCTCGCGCGAGGTGAAGTGGTAGTAGATCGTCGGCACGCCCACGTCGGCGCGGCTGGCGAGGTCCGAGATGTGAAAGTCCGCCGAACCCACCTCGCGCACCAATTGGGCCGCCACTTCGATGATGTGCGACTTGGTCAGCGATACCCGTTGGTTCATATCCGTCCTCGAACGTGGCAACGGCCCACCCGTTGAGAGTACGACCATAGGTCCGCGCGAGCGCGGGTCTCCAGCGCTGAGTGCCGAACACCATTTCGAAATATGATTCGGTATCGACGGGTCCGCGCCCGCGCGCTCGCGCCGAGGCACTCGGCGGCGCTAATCCGACAGTGCGCGCCTGTGACTGCCGTCAACGACGAGAGCCGGGCCCCACGGGCCCGGCTCTCGTGCGTGAATCGCGCGGTGGCGACTCGTTACATCATGCCGCCCATGCCGCCCATGCCGCCGTCGCCCATCGGGGCGCCTACCGGCTCGGGCTTGTCGGCGACGATCGCCTCGGTCGTCAGCAGCAGCGCCGCGATGGACGCCGCGTTCTGCAGCGCCGACCGGGTGACCTTGGCGGGGTCGATGACGCCGGCCTTCACCAGGTCGACGAGCTCGCCGGTCGCCGCGTTGAGCCCGATCGAGCCCTTCGCGTCGGCCACCTCTTGGACCTTGACCGCACCCTCGAAGCCGGCGTTGGCCGCGATGTGGCGCAGCGGGCTCGACAGCGAGAGCGCCACGATGCGCGCACCGGTCGCCTCGTCACCCGAGAGGGTCTCGATGAGCTTGTCGACCTCGGCGCGCGCGCGCACGAGCGCGGTGCCACCGCCGGCGACGATTCCCTCGTCGATGGCGGCGCGCGTCGCCGACAGCGCGTCCTCGATGCGGTGCTTCTTCTCCTTCAGCTCGACCTCGGTCGCGGCGCCGACCTTCACGACGGCCACGCCGCCGGCCAGCTTCGCGAGGCGCTCCTGGAGCTTCTCGCGGTCCCAGTCCGAGTCGGTCTCGTCGATCTCGCGCTTGATCTGGGCGACCCGGCCGGCGACGTCCGCCGCACTGCCCGCGCCGTCCACGATGGTCGTGGCGTCCTTGGTCACGACGACCCGGCGGGCGCGACCGAGCAGGTCGACGCTCGCGGTGTCGAGCTTGAGGCCGATCTCCTCGGAGATCACCGTCGCGCCCGTGAGGATCGCCATGTCCTGGAGCATCGCCTTGCGGCGCTCACCGAAGCCGGGCGCCTTGACGGCGACCGAGGTGAAGGTGCCGCGGATCTTGTTCACGACGAGCGTCGCGAGGGCCTCGCCATCGACGTCCTCGGCGATGATCAAGAGGGCCCGACCCGACTGCATGACCTTCTCGAGCACGGGCACGAGGTCGTGCACCGCGGAGATCTTGCCGCTGGTGAACAGGATGTAGGGGTCCTCGAGGACCGCTTCCTGGCGCTCGGCGTCGGTCACGAAGTACGGCGAGAGGTAGCCCTTGTCGAACTGCATGCCCTCGGTCAGCTCGAGCTCGATGCCAAAGGTGTTGGACTCCTCGACCGTGACGGTGCCGTCCTTGCCGACCTTGTCGATGGCGTCGGCGATCACTTCGCCGATGGAGGCATCGGCGGCCGAGATCGTCGCCACCTGGGCGATCTGGTCCTTGCCCTCGACGACCCGGCTCTGGCTCGCGATCGAGGCGACCGCGACCTTGACGGCCAGCTCGATGCCGCGCTTCAGACCGGCCGGGTTCGCACCGGCGGCCACGTTGCGCAGGCCCTCCTTGATGAGGGCCTGGGCGAGCACGGTCGCGGTCGTCGTGCCGTCGCCGGCCACGTCGTTGGTCTTGGTGGCGACTTCCTTCACGAGCTGGGCGCCCATGTTCTCGAAGGCGTCCTCGAGCTCGACCTCACGCGCGATGGTCACGCCATCGTTGGTGATCGTCGGCGCACCGAACTTCTTGCCGATCACCACGTTGCGGCCCTTGGGCCCGAGGGTGACCTTGACCGCGTCGGCCAGCTTGTCTACGCCGGCCTCGAGGCCGCGGCGGGCCTCCTCATTGAATTTCAGCAGTTTGCTCATCGACGGCTACTTACCAATCGTCGCGAGGACGTCGCGGCTCGAGAGGATCAGCAGGTCCTCGCCGTCAACGGTGATCTCGGTGCCGCCGTACTTCGAGTAGACGACGGTGTCGCCAACGGCGACGCCGGTGGGGATCACGTCGCCCGACGACTCGGCGCGACGGCCCGGCCCGACGGCCAGCACTTCACCCTGCTGGGGCTTCTCCTTGGCC
>JAKAPH010000091.1 GCA_021807265.1 Actinomycetes bacterium
GGTCTGCTTGGACACCCAGGACGTCGACGAGATCGTGCGCATCGTGCAGTGCCTCGCCCCGGTCTACGGCGGCATCAACCTCGAGGACATCGCGGCCCCGCGGTGCTTCGAGATCGAGCGGCGCCTGCGCGAGTTGCTCGACATCCCGGTCTTCCACGACGACCAGCACGGCACGGCCGTGGTCGTCTACGCGGCGCTGCGCAACGCGCTGCGCGTCGTGGGCAAGGAGATGAAGGACATCAAGGTCGTCATGCTCGGCGTCGGCGCCGCGGGCGTCGCGATCTCCAAGCTCTTAATGGCCGAAGGCGTCGGCGACATCATCGGGGTAAACCGCCACGGCATCCTGGACGAGAACGACCCCAACCTCGACGAGGACCGGCGCTGGCTCGCCAGCCACACGAACGTCGAGAAGCGTCGCGGCGACCTGACCGAGGCGATGCGCGGCGCGGACGTCTTCGTGGGTGTCTCGGGGCCCAACCTCGTCACCGAGGCTCAGCTCACCGTCATGGCCCCGAAGTCGATCGTCTTCGCCTTGGCCAACCCCGACCCCGAGATCGACCCGCAGATCGCCCGGCGTCACGCCGCAATCGTCGCCACCGGCCGCAGCGACGAGCCCAACCAGATCAACAACGTGCTCGCCTTCCCCGGCATCTTCCGCGGCCTGCTCGACGCGGGCGCCACGCGGATCACCGAGGAGGTCGAGATCGCGGCCGGCCGTGCGATCGCCGACGCCGTGAGCTCGGACGACCTCTCGCCCAACTACATCGTGCCGACGGTCTTTAACGCGAGTGTCGCCAAGGCCGTCGCCGAAGCGGTCGGCAAAGTCGTGCGCGCCCACGGCGACGAGTAGCGCGCCGCACATTCCTGGTTTGGACCCGCGGGTCCGCGTGGTCGGTGGTTCGTCAGCTCGCTGAGCTGAAGTCGACCTCGCGCGACGTGACGGTGTCGGCCGTGCGGCCGGGTGCGGACTGACCGCTCCAGTACATGTTGGTGTGCGCGATGACCTGCGCGGGCGGCGGCGCGCCCCACTGCGTGCCGTCCTCGGTGGTGTGGGCGTCACTCACGAGCACCGTGTCGTAGCCACGCACGATCGCACCGTGCAGCGTCGAGCGAATGCACGCGTCGGTCTGGGCGCCGACGATCACGAGGCGCCCGACGTTGCGCGCCGCCAGCTCGGCCTCGAGCGTGGTCGCCTCGAAGGAGTCGCCGTAGGACTTGTGGACGAGCGGTTCGTCGTTACCTCGGTGCAGTTCGGGCACGAGTTGCCAGTCGTCACTGTCGCGCTCCAGTCCCTCGTCGTGGTGCTGCACCCACACCACTGGCACGTCCTCCTGCCGAGCGCGGTCCACGACCGACGCGATGTTCTCCACGACCGCGTCGCGCTCGTGGGCGTTCGCGACGACGCCCTTCTGCACGTCGATGACGAGCAACGCCGTATTGGGACGATTCGAAAGCGTGGTCATAGTCCCCCCTTTTTTTACGTTGTGCCGTGACCGTAGCGGGGACTGCCCGCGCTGAATCGGCGCGGCCGCCGAACCCTGAGGAAACCTTCGTCACGGCGTTCGAGCCGCGTAACCCGTGCCTCGACTCGTCGACGTCGGCGTTGATCAGGTACGTTGGCTGTTAGCACTCTCATAGTCTGAGTGCTAAAATGGTCCCGTCGAAGTGATTCGACGCGTCAAGAGCAATTCAAACTAACAGGAGGTTTTCACATGGCTCTTGTTCGAACTGATGCATTCCGGGACATCGACCGGTTTCTCCAGCAATTCTGGGCGAGCCCCGACGTGGCGCGAACCCACTCGGTTCCCATGGACGCGTACCGCAATGGCGACTCGTTCTTGATCTTCGTCGACCTGCCGGGCGTCGACCCGAAGGAGATTTCGCTCACCGTCGAGAACAACGTCCTCACCGTGAAGGCCGAACGCACGGCGCCGAAGTCCGCCGATAGCGTCGAGCGCCTGATGGCCGAGCGCCCCTATGGCACCTTCACCCGCCAGATCTTCCTCGGCACGAGCTTGGACTCCGAGAAGATCGACGCCGACTACGAAGCCGGTGTACTCACGATTGCGATTCCCATCGCCGAGCACGCCAAGCCGCGTCGCGTCGAGGTGAACGCCAAGGATGAGCGCAAGGTAATTTCCGCCTAGGTGTCAGGGCCCGGCGCCCCGGGGCGCCGGGCCCGCACTCGCCACTGCCAACGTCCTTGGTTGGCGCAGTTGCTGTGTCGTCGACATTGGTCGGCGGCGGGACATTTCGCCGAGTTCAATTTCTTTGAGTCGAGCTGACGACACGTTTCGGGTCAGAGCATCGCTGTCACAAGTTTCGAGATGCGCTCGCCACCTTCGCGGGCGCGTTTGTGTCTACGTGGTTACCGCGCCGAGGTGCCCGGTTGCGGCCATCGCCTGGGCGATAAGGTCGCCGCGTGGCTACCTCTGACAGTTCCTACGACCTCGCGCTCGCGTCCGCGACGTTGCGGGCGAACAGTGCTGACGTCCAGGCGCTGCTGAGCGCCCTCGTCGGCGGGCTGAGTGATGCCCTCGGCGACCGGGTCCAGACCACCGTGGCCGGTGGCCGATTTCGCAAGTCCCACGACATCACCGCCGTGGTGCTGTCGGTCGGGGACGAGCAGTTCGAGGCGGTCGTCGACGGCGCTCGACTCCGCTGTGGCGTGGCCCACGTGTCCGGTGGCATCCGGATCCGTAACGAGGCACTCGACGTCGATGCGTGGATCACGCGGCTGGTCGCCACCCTCGGCGCCGAAGCTGAACGAAGTGAGTCGGCCCGCCAGGCGCTCGAGCGACTCGTCATAGGAGGAAACCAGTGACCGACCACGCCAACGACCTTCCCGAGGCAACCGAACATCGACTCGAGGAGTTGGAGCACGGGCTCTTCACGTCGGACCTGTCGGTCAACGAGTTTTTGCTCGTCAAGGAGGCGGGGTTCCACCCCGTCGGACTCGTCATGGGGTCCTCGATCTACCACACGGGTATCCAGACGAGGAAGTGGAGCCAGAGCCAGGAGCTGACCAAGCTCACCGAGGCGATGTACAACGCGCGCGAGTTGGCGATGAACCGGATGGAGGAGGAGGCGGCCGAGCTCGGCGCCGACGGCGTCGTCGGCGTACGACTGGACGTCAACTACTACGAGTGGGGCAAGGACGCGGCCGAGTTCATCGCGGTGGGAACCGCGGTCAAAGCTGAAGACGGCGTCTCGCGACGCAACAAGCTCGGTAAGCCCTTCACCTCGGACCTCTCGGGTCAGGACTTTTGGACCCTGTCCCAGACCGGCTACGCCCCCCAGGGGCTCGTCATGGGAACGTGCGTGTACCACATCGCCCACCGCGGTCTCGGCCAGACCCTCGGCACGACGGGTCAGAACGTCGAGCTGCCCAACTTCACCCAGGCGCTCTACGAGGCGCGCGAGCTCGCGATGACGAGGATGCAGGACGAGTCGGCCCGCCTCGGGGCGACCGGCGTCGTCGGCGTGCGACTCGAGGAGAAGTCCCACCAGTGGGGGTCGCACACCATCGAGTTCCTCGCCCTGGGCACCGCGGTCACCAAGACCGGCGAGCCGGTGACCCTCGCCAAGCCGACGACCATCATCTCACTGGACAACTGATGAGCGTCGCCGACCAAAGCGGTGACGCTCGGTCCGAGTCCTTCACGTCGGGGCTCAGTGTCTCAGACTTCGCGGCCGTGCTCGCCATGGGGCTCGAGCCGGTCGGTCTCGTGCAGGGCTTCTGTGCGATGCAGTCGAGCAGCTACGCCGTCGGATCCCTGCAGCGCAACCTCTCGCCGTACCGCGAGGCGCGGGGCTACGTGGAGAACTACCAGTGCCCCCACGGCATGGTCGCCGGCGAGCACCGGATGTGGGGCCAGAACTACGAGCAGTACTGGGTGGAGGAGACCTGGAACCAGGGATTCGCGTCCGCGAGCGCGCGCATGCTCGACGAGGCGACTCGCCTCGGGGCGGTCGGCGTCATGGGAGTCGTGGACACCCAGAGCACCCTCGCGGGCGCGGGCGTCACCGAATTCCACTTCCGCGGCACCGCGGTGCGGCTCGCGGGCACCGATTCCGCGCCCTCGACACCGTGGACGACGTACCTCTCGGGCCAGCGGCTCCTCAAGGCCTTCGAGGCGGGCTTCGCGCCGGTCTCGATCGTGACCGCCGTCGCCTCGGTGCGAGTGTGGGCCTACTGCATCACCGAATACCTGTTGGGCGGCGGCGGCATCAGTGCCTGGTCACAGGACGCGTCGACCGTCGAGATCGATCAGGTCGTGCGCGCCCAGAGCCAGGCACGCGCGCTCGTACGCGCCAGCGCACGCGCGCAGCTGCACGGCGACGTGCTCCAAGGCGTTGACCTGATCGCGACCCAACACGAGTACGAACACGGCGATATCGAGATCCAGTGTCTGCTTCGGGGCAATCGCGCCCGTCGCGTGGGCGACTTCGTGCCGCTTCGCGCGCCTGACGCAACGGTGCGACTCTCGTGAGCGCCCCGTTCGACCCCACGGCATCCGACGCCCGCGAACTGGTGAGGACGGCGTTGGCCTCGGGCGCCGCCGAGCGCGCCACTGGCGCTGCGACGACCTCGGACCTTTCGATCGATGAGGAATTGAACCTCCACGCCATCGGGTGGGAGTCCGTGGAACTGGTCACGGGCTACTCCATGTTCTCCACACCCGTCGGCCTCTGGAGCTGGGGACAAGGTGAGATCGTGGCCGCCGCGCAGGCCCACGCCAACGCCTTTCGCATGGCCGCGGCGCGCATCAGTGACGAGGCGGCGGCGGCTGGGGCCCACGGCGTCGTCGGTGTGCACGTCGAGCGTGCGGTCCACCCCTCGTACACCGAGGTCTCGCTCATCGGGACTGCCGTGCGGCCGATCGGCGCCGGCCGGGTGCCCGCGACACGAGTCTTCGCCTCGGACCTGTCCGCTCGAGACTTCGCCCGGCTCGCGGCGTCGGGGTGGGAGCCGCTCGGGCTCGCCGTTGGCGCCAGCTTCGTCTACGCGCCGCGTCGCACGATGGGCGCAGTCCTGCAACAGCAGAGCCAGAACGTGGAGCTTGCCAACTACACCGAGGCGATCTATTCGGCCCGCGAACTGGCGATGGAGCGCATGCAGCGCGCCGCCATCGACCTCAAGGGCACCGGGGTCGTCGAGGTCAAGATCGTCGAGGGTCCGATGGCCTTCGCGTCGCACGCCGTGGGCTTTGCCATGTGGGGCACCGTCGTCCGGCTGGCCGGTTCATCCCACCAGAACGTCGAACCCACCATGGTGGTCTCGCTCGACGACGCCGCGCTGGCGTTTGACGCCGCGACCCTCGAGTAACGCGAGACGCCCGCATTTGCGTCGTCCGCGCGACGAGCGGTGACCGCGACGACGCCATTGAAGCAATCGACCATCGTCGTTCGCCGAGAACCGTCCGGTGTCGTTCGTCGACCGACCTGGGGCAGCGCCACCAGCTCGGTTCAGCTATGGAACGCCGCCACCCACTCGGCTGTGGTCACCACCGTCGCCTGACGCGGGAACACCTTCTCGGTCAACACCCGGTGGACCTCGTCGTCGGCGTCGGCGCACGCGTCACGAAGGATCGTTAGGCGAAAGTCGAGGTCCGCCGCCTGACGAGTGGTCGAGAGCACCACGCCACTCGTGGCCAGTCCCGTGAGAATCAGTGAGTCAACGCCGAGTGACCGGAGCACGACGTCCAGGTCGCTCCCGGCGAACGCACTGACGCGCCGCTTGGTGACGAGCACCTCACCGTCGCGCGGTGCGAGGGCTGGGTGAATCTGCGTTGCTGGGTTCGTTTCACCGAGCGACTGCGACAGCGCCGACGACGAGAATGCCTTGTTGTTCGAGCTGATCTCGGGCGCGCCATCACGAAACGCGACGCGAACGAAAACGACCGCCAGCCCGTGTTCGCGGGCGGCCGACAACGCCGCACCGACGTTCGCGAGGATGTCGTCCGCCCGGTCCCCGAGCCGATCGACGATGCCGACCTGCATATCCATCACCAGTAGCGCGTCACTCATTGCCGTTCACCGCTCTCATCTCGTTGACTTCGTCACTCGTTCGTCGAGTCGAGACTCTAACGGGCGAGACTGCGGACAGCGGCACACCGTCGAGCGGAACGGTCGCAGCACCGACAAGCTCGATCACTTCGTGGGCCCGAACGACCGGCGCCTGGTGTGACAGCGAGTGACTGGTTGGGAGCCGTGACAGCGCCGATTGGACCATCGCGGCGACAGGGCGTAGGTTTCGAGTGAGACGGAGAATCCGCCCGGGGCCTCGTCACCGAGGAGGCATCATGTCCGGTGCACTTACGCTCGCCCGTCGGCGGCACAGTTTTGCCGC
>JAKAPH010000092.1 GCA_021807265.1 Actinomycetes bacterium
GTCAGCGACCGTCGTCGGCGGCCGGCTCGCCATTGCCGACGCCTTCGCGACGGCGCTCGCCGTCGGCGGCGTCGACGTCCTCGCCCTGCTCGAGGCGACGCCGGGTCTCGAGGGGTTCTTCATCACCCGCAACGGCGAACTGGCCCAGACCTCGGCGATGGACCTGGGCCGGGACCGGGTCGCCGGGATCTAA
Organism: Actinomycetes bacterium; assembly: GCA_021807265.1. Classification (GTDB taxonomy): domain Bacteria; phylum Actinomycetota; class Acidimicrobiia; order Acidimicrobiales; family RAAP-2; genus RAAP-2. Next base: position 194 of record JAKAPH010000092.1, read on the forward strand.
CGCCGGAACCGTCGAGGGGCTTCCTGGGACTCGCGTACGCCCATCTGCCAGACTGAGGCCGTGAGCGCATCAACGCCTGCAAACGTCGCCCGCGACGCCGTCCTCGCGAGACTCGCCGATGTCCGCCCGTGGCAAGAGGACTACTACCGCAACCTGCACGCCCACCCCGAGCTCTCGCACCTCGAGGTCGAAACGGCTGAGGGCGTCGCCACGAACCTTCGCGCCGACGGCTTCGACGTCCGCCAAGGCGTCGGGGGGACGGGCGTCGTCGGCGTGCTACGCAACGGCGACGGCCCGACGGTTCTCGCGCGCGCCGATATGGATGCGCTGCCCGTCACGGAGTTGACCGGACTGCCCTACGCGAGCGAAATCGTCACCAAGGACGCCCATGGCGACGCGGTGTCGGTCATGCACGCGTGCGGTCACGACGTGCACGTCACCTGCCTGCTCGGCGCCGCCCGACTGCTCGCCGCGGGCCGGGACCACTGGGCCGGCACGCTCGTCGCACTCTTCCAACCCGCCGAGGAAACCGGCGACGGCGCCAAGCAGATGGTCGCCGACGGGCTGACCGACCTCGTACCATCGATCGACGTCGCGATGGCCCAACACGTCCTGGCTATGCCCGCGGGGCACGTCGCGACGAAGGTCGGACCGGTGCTCGCGGCCGCGGACAGCATGCGCATCACGGTCTTCGGCCGCGGTTCGCACGGCTCGATGCCCCAGGCCTCGATCGACCCCGTGGTCCTCGCGGCCATGATCGTGGTGCGACTCCAGACGGTGGTCTCGCGCGAGACCCGTCCCGGCGAACCAGTGGTCGTGACCGTCGGAAGTCTTCGCGCGGGCACCAAGAGCAACGTCATCGCCGACCGGGCGGTGATCGAGCTCAACGTGCGGACCTTCAGCGAGGCGAGCCGTACGGCAACCCTCGCGGCCATCACGCGCATCGTGAACGCCGAGTGCGACGCCTCGGGCTCGCCCGAGCCACCCACGTTCGAGCTCTTCGATCAATTCCCGCTCACCACGAATGACGAGTCGGTCACGGACCGCGTGGCCGGAGCCTTCGGCGAGCACTTCGGCCCTCGCGCGCTGTCCATCGAGGCGCAGTCCGCGAGCGAGGACTTCAGCGACCTCGCCGTCGCCTACGGCGTCCCCTACACCTACTGGGGGATCGGCGGCACCGACCCCGATCTCTACGACCGGGCGATGCGAGAGGGCCGCGTGGCGAGTGACGTGCCGGTGAACCACTCGGGCTACTTCGCCCCGGTGATCCAGCCGACCCTCGACACGGGTACCGAGGCCCTGGTGGTCGCGGCACTCGCGTGGCTCGGCAATCCGGGGGCCTAGGAGTGCGTGCATGACCCCGACGATCCTGCTCGTCCTCGAGTTGATCGGCACCTTCGTCTTCGGACTCAACGGGGCGCTGACCGCGATGGAGGCCGAGCGACTCGACCTCGTTGGTGTGACGGTTCTGGGAACGATGACCGCGCTCGGCGGTGGCATCATCCGCGACCTGCTTATTGGCGCAACGCCGCCCGCGACGTTTCGCGACTGGCGCTACCTCGCAGTGGCCCTGGTGAGCGCCGTCGTGGCCTTCCTCGGCCGGCGGTTCCTGCACCGCGTCGCGCGCTCGATCAACCTGTTCGACGCGGCGGGCCTGAGCCTGTTCTGCGTGACCGGCACCGTCGTCGCCTACGCACACGGACTGGGCCCGTTCCAGTCCGCGATCCTCGGCGCCATCACCGGCGTGGGTGGGGGCACCATTCGCGACATCACGATCCGCCGTGTGCCGACGGTCCTCACGAGCGGCCTCTACGCCATTCCGGCCCTCGTCGGCGCCGCGATCACGGCCGTCACCCTGAGCCTGCACGTCTATGACACCGGTGTCGCCATCGGGGCGGCCGCGGTGTGCTTCGTCATCCGACTGGCCGGGCTCCACTTCAACCTGAACGTCCCGACCTCGGACCTGTCGCGCGACGGCGACGCGGCGAGCGGCCAGTAGCACCGCGCGGCTCGGGGCCGACGGCCCGCGCGAAAGTGAGACCGTACACTGAATTTGTGGCCCTACCCGAACCCCGATTGACCGACCCCGCTCGGGTCCCCTCGCTGCGTTGGGGGATCCTCGGGCCTGGGTGGATCGCCGATCAGTTCGCGAGCACGGTGCGCGCGAACACCGGCCAGCATCTCGTCGCGGTCGCGTCACGCACGCCCGGCCGCGCGGCGGCCTTCGCCTCGGCGCACGCGATCCCTCTCGCCCTGTCGAGTTACGAGGAGCTGGTCGCGCGCGACGACATTGACGCGGTCTACGTCGCCAACCAGCCAACTGGCCACCGCGACGCCGCGATGCTCGCTATCAACGCCCGCAAGCACGTGCTCATCGAGAAGCCCCTGACCCAGGTGATCGCCGAGGCCGAGGCGATCTTCGCGCTCGCGCGCGAGCGCGGGGTCCTCGCGATGGAAGCGATGTGGTCGCGCTACCTGCCCCAGTTCGACGTCGCGCGCCAACTCCTCGAGGCAGGAGCGATCGGTGAACCGCGGCTCGTGCTCGCCGACTTCTGCCAGGACAACCGAACGATGGCGCGCATGTGGCGCCCGGGCGACGGAAGCCCGCTCTGGGACATGGGCATCTACCCCATCGCACTGTGCCAGATGGTCTTCGGCGAGCCGACGGCCATCGAATCGCGCGGGGTCATGACGCCAGGCGGCATGGACGCCGAGTCGACGACGTGCCTCGCCTACGAAAATGGCGAACGCGCCACCTTCACGGTCTCGGGGGTCGTCGATGCGCCCCATCACGCCCTGATCGCCGGTGAGGATGGCGTCATCGAGTTCGGCCAGCCCTTCGTCCTGCCATCGTCCGTCGGCCTAGCCGGCAAAGGCTTCAACGCCCCGATGGACTACTGGTACGACGAGTCGGGCATCCGCGGCCACGCCGGGCTCGCCTACCAGGTGACTGCGTTCGCCGACTACGTGGGTCGGCACCTGCTCGAGTCACCCCTGCAGACTCACGAGGACAGCCTCGCGTGCCTACGCGTCGCCACCGCGATCGCCAACCAGCTGGGAATCCGCTCAGCCTGATCGACGAGTTGCCGGGTAGCTACCCCCGAGCGCGCAACGCGTGGCCCGCGTTGCGCTCCATCGTCGTCGCGATCGCCGTGGCCACGAGTCCGACGACCGCAAGCAGCAGGAACGCTACGCGGTAGCCAGTCGTGGCTCCCGAGGACGCGGGCGCCACCGCCTCACCAAGACGTAGTGCCACGACCGCGACGGAGAGGGCGAGGCCGAAACAGAGCTGCTGGACCGTCGCCGTTACGGTCGTGGCTGCACCCATGAGCCGCTCCGGGACGTCAGCGTAGAAGAGGGTGACGTACGCGCTGAAGCCCACGGAGCGTGCGACACCGCTCAGTACCGACAGCGCCACCACCGCGGATACCGGTGTCGAGGCGGCGAGCAGCGCGAAGGCGACGACGGTCGCGACGACGAGTGACGTGCTGGCGAGCAGGACACGTTTATGGTTGAACCGGTTGAGCAGGGGTGTCGTCGCCGGCTTGATCCCGATGTTGCCAATGAAGATCCCCGCGAGCACCACGCCCGACTTGAGCGGGCTCCAGCCAAAATCGTCCTGGAAGAGCAGAGCGAGCAGCAGGGGCAGCGAACCGACCACGAGCACGAAGGCGGCCATGCCGCCAAGCGCGTCGCGAAACGAGCGAACCTGCAGCACGCCGAGTTCTACGTACGGACCGACCGTACGTCCGAGGTGGCGAACGGCCCCCGTGAGCGCGGCGACGCCCACGAGTGCGAACGCGCCGGCAACCCGCCAGGAGCCAGCCGGCTCGCTCGCCACGTACGCCGCCCACAGCAACGAGCCGAGGCCTACCGTGGTCACCAACATCCCCGAGACGTCCAGCGCCGCGCGATCTCGCTGTGACGGCGACGACTCCACGATCATCGCACCGATCGCGACGGCGGTGACCCCTAGCGGCACGTTGACCCAGAACAGCCACCGCCAGTTCGCGTAGGTGACGATGAAGCCGCCGAGCAACGGCGCCACCACCGGCGCCACCAGGCCCGGCCAGACGACGTAGCCGATCAGGCGCATGATGTCGGCTTTCTCCGAGCGGGCGAGTACGATCGTGCGCCCGACCGGAACCATCAGCGCAGCGCCGACTCCCTGCACGACGCGAGCGACCAGTAGCTCGCCGAAGTTCTGGGAAGCGCCGCAGGCGAGCGATGCGGCAGTGAAGACGACGATGGCGGTCAGAAAGAGCGATCGCGAGCCGACCCGGACGTCCAGCCACCCACCGAGCGGGATCGCTACGGCCATCACGATGAGATAGGTGGCCATGAGCAGCCCGACCGCCCCAGCGCTGACGTGCAGCGCCGCGCTCAGTCGCGGCGCGGCGGTCACCAGGATGGTGCCGTCGAGCATCTCCATGAAGTAGCACGCGGCGACCAGCAGCGCGACGCGCCGCTTGTGGGCGGCGATCACGATCTGGCCCCCGCGAGTGGCCAGCGACGCCGGGGGACCAGTCGCCCGCCGCGCGACACGACCGCTCTAGACGAGGTGCCCCCAAGTCGCGGTTCGCCGCTCGATTTCCTCGCGCATAAAAATGCTCGACTCACGAGCCCGCTCCTCCCACGCGAAGACGCACACCGTCATGATCCCGTCGAAGCGCATCGCCCCGAGTGTCGAGAAGAAGGTGTCCCAGTCGACCTCGCCCTGCCCGATGTCCAGGTGCTGGTGAATACGCGCGGTGGAGCCCGGGGGGTTGATGATGTAGCGCAGCCCCGACGAGGCGCGGAAGTCGAAGGAGTCGGCGACGTGCAGGTGCGTCAGTCGGTCGCCCGCGTACTCCATGATCCCCTTGATGTCGCCGCCCTGGTGGAACGTGTGCGGCGCGCAGTAGAGGAACGAGACCAGCGGCGAGTTGATACCGCGGATGAGGTCGACGGCCAGCCGGCCGTCCTCAACGAAGTCGTCGGGGTGCGGCTCGAGGCGCAGCTCGACGCCCTCACGCGTGAAGACCGGAAGCAGCTCCTCGAGGGATCGCCAGAACATGGCCTCGCTTCGACTGGCCTGCTCCGGACGGCCGTTGAACTCCGAGTTCATGACCTGACAGCCCAACTCCGCCGTGATCTCGATCGCGCGCTTCCAATAGCGAACTGCCGCCTCGCGCTCGTCCTCGTCCGGTCCGGACCATCGGAACAGGGGCAGGACCGAGGAGACCTCGACATCGGCAGCGCGCAGCGCGTCCTTGAAGGCGGACACACCGGCTCGGTCGATGCGCGGGTGCAAGAAGAACGGGATGAAGTCCTCTCGAGGTGACATCTCGATGTAGCGATACCCGAGGTCGGCGACGAGGCCCGGCAGCTCGAGCAGCGGGGTCGTGCGAAACATGTACGGGTCAAGGGCCAGTTTCATGGGACTCTCCTCGGCGGGTTACTTAGCGGTCGGGAAAGAGAACGACGCGCCGTGCTCCTCGCGGTGCTCGGGCCAGCGAGCCGTGACGACCTTGGCCCGGGTGTAGAAGGACACGCCCTCGGGACCGTGGATGTGTCGATCGCCGAAGAGCGAGTCCTTCCAGCCGCCGAATGAGTAGTAGGCCATAGGGACTGGGATCGGCACGTTGATACCGATCATCCCGACTTGCACCTCGCGGTGGAATCGACGGGCGGCCTCGCCGCTGGACGTGAAGATCGCGGTGCCGTTGCCGTAAGGGTTGGCATTGATGAGCGCGATCGCCTCATCGACCGAGTCGGTCCGGACCGTCGACAGCACCGGACCGAAGATCTCCTCGCGGTAGACGTCCATGTCAGGGGTCACCCGGTCGATGAGGGTTGGGCCGACAAAAAAGCCGTTCTCGTGGTCGGCGACCGAGAGGTCGCGGCCGTCGACAGTGATCACGGCGCCCTGGTCGGACGAAGAGCCGATGAGCCCGACGATGCGGTCCTTCGAGGCGCGCGTAATTACGGGCCCCATCTCACTCGTGACGTCGCGGCCGGGCCCGACCTTGATCTCGTGGGCCAGCTCCGCCACCCGGGCGAGCAACGGGTCGGCGATGTTGCCCACGGTGACCGCGGCAGAGATCGCCATGCAGCGCTCGCCGGCCGACCCG
>JAKAPH010000093.1 GCA_021807265.1 Actinomycetes bacterium
GGCAGAACAGCGGACTTTGGATCCGAAGGTTGGAGGTTCGAGCCCTCCCCCGCCAGCCACCGTGTTTCTTCAGTGACGCGGGAAGAACCGTTCGAGCAGTGCGGCCAGTTCGAGTGGCGCGTCACCCTGAATCGAGTGGCCGGCCCCGGCGACGTGCACGACGGTGGCGTCAGGACGCCGGCGGCGCAACTCCGCCTCGTCCTCGTCGTCCACGACCGACCCCACCGCCATGCCGCGAATCAGGGTCAGGGGCACGGGGATGGAGCCGAGCAGGTCCCAGAGCTCGTTGGCGTCGGGTCGGTCGGCGTCCACGATGGGGTGCTGCTGGTGACGCCAGACCCACGAGCCGTCGGGCCGCTGGATCGCGTTGTGCAAGATCCCGCGGCGAAGCGACGAGACCGAGCGGGTCGGGTTGTAGCGCACGGTGCGCTCGAGCAGCGCGTCGAAATCGTCGAAGGTCTTGGGCCCGTTGACGAACTCGGTGATGTGGTGCGCCTTGGTCTCGTTGACACCCGGGGTGATGTCGATGAGCACCAGCGCCGTCACGAGATCGGGTCGGTTGGCGCTGAGCACGATCGAGGTCAGGCCCCCGAGGGACATGCCGACGAGCGGCCGCGGCGGGGTGACCAGCTGGGGGAGGGCTACGGCGAGGTCGGCCGCGTGACTGGCGTAGGCGGCCGACCCGAAGGGGCTGGCGTCGGAGTGGCCGTGCCCGGGCAGGTCGATCGCCACGAGCGGGCGCTGCATGGCCAGGGCCACGGTGTCAAAGGTGTGGGCGTTCTGCGCGCCGCCGTGCACGAGCACGAACTCGGGCGCGTCGTCACCCCAGCGCAGCCCGCTGATCTGACGCAGGCCGTCGACGGCGACGAAGAACCGGCTGACGGGCGGGATGGGCGCGTCGAGTCCCCACTCGGCGAGGTTCTCGTGGAAGTACGCGAACTCGTTGTAGTCGTAACCGGGCACTACTGGCATCGTACGAGACGCCGGTGGTGGTGTTACACCTCGGCCGACTCGGTTGACGCGGCCGGTTCGGCAGTGTCCTGGGCCGCGCGCTGCTCGGCCACCTGGCGGTGCACGTCAGCCATGTCGACCTCCATGACCTTGCCGATGAGGTCCTCGAGGGCGTGCTCGGGCAGGGCGCCGGCTTCGGCGTAGAGCACGACCTGTTCGCGGATGATCATCAGCGTGGGGATCGAGAAGATGTTGAAGGCCGCGGCGAGCTGCTGCTCGGCCTCGGTGTCGACCTTGGCGAAGACGAGGTCGGGGTGCGCCTCCGATGCCTTTTCGTAGATGGGCCCGAAGGTCCGACACGGGCCGCACCACGCCGCCCAAAAGTCAATGAGGACCACATCGTTGGACGAGACGACCTCGTCGAATCGATCGGCGGTGAGTTGTACGGTCGCCATGCGGGCTCCTTCTGGGTCGTGGCTGCGGTACCAGTATACCCCCTGGGGTATGAAATCATGCCGGGCGCACCGACGCGGGCGACGCGCTGGGCCGCGCCGTTGGTGCTAGAGAGTAGGGCGTGAATCGACCAACCTGCGTCGTGGTCCTGGCGGCGGGCGAAGGATCGCGCATGCGATCGGACCGGCCCAAGCCGCTGCACGTGGTGGGCGGGCGACCGCTGGCCTACTTCGTGCTCGACGCCACGGAACTCGACGACCTGCGCGCCACGGTCGTGGTCGTCGGCCACCAGGCGCAGTGGGTGGAAAAGGTGCTCGGCGACCGGCCGAGCGGCGTGCCGGTTCGCTTCGTCGAGCAGTTCGAGCAGCTGGGCACCGGCCACGCGGTCGCCGTGGCGATGCCCATCGTGACCGAGGTCGCCGGCGAGGACGACATCGACGTGGTGATCGTGCCGAGCGACACCCCCCTGTTGCGCCGCGCGACGATCGCCGACCTCGTCGAGCGGCACCGCGAGAGCGGTGCGGCGATCACCGTGCTCACCGCCGACCTCGCCGACGCGACCGGCTACGGGCGCATCATCCGCGCCCGAGACGGCTCAATCGAGCGGATCGTCGAGGAGCGCGACGCCACCGACGACGAGCGTCGCGTCACCGAGGTCAACACCGCGATCATGGTCGTGCGCGCGAGCCTGCTCGGTCCCGCCCTGCGGCGAGTCGACCGTCGCAACGCCCAGCGCGAGTACTACCTGACCGACGTCGTCTCGGTGCTGCACGACGCCGGGCACCGAGCCGAGGCCGTGCTGCTCGAGGACCCCGACGAGGCCATGGGCGTGAACGACCGCGAGCAGCTGGCCGCCGCCGAGTCGGTGATGCGCGGGCGCATCAACCGGCGATGGCTGCGCGAGGGGGTCACGATCTGGGACCCGTCGACCACCTACGTCGACGCCGACGTCGAACTCGCCGCGGGCGTCTCCCTGCTGCCCGGCACCGTGCTGCGCGGGCGCACCGTCGTGGGCGCGGGCACGTCGATCGGGCCCAACGCGCACGTGTCGGACTCCTGGGTGGGCGAGAACGCCCGGCTCGGGACCGTCGACGTCGACCGAGCGACGATCGGCGACGCGGCGACCGTGGGCTCCTTCAGCGTCCTCGGGCCCGGCACCGAGGTCGCCCCCGGCGAGGTCGTGCCCGCGGGGACCCACCGGACTTTCTGAAGGTCCTCGGCGCACCTTGTACGCTGGGCCAGTGGAGTCGCTCGCGAAACGCCGTCTCGTCATCGTGACGGGGCGCTGTCACCCCGCCCTCGCCAAGGACATCGCCGACCGGCTCGGCGTGGGGCTGACCGAGGCCAACGTGCGCGAGTTCGCCAACGGCGAGATCCACTGCCGGTTCGACGAGTCGATCCGCGGCGCGCACGTCTTCATCGTCCAGACCCACTCCTCACCGGTCAACGACGCGGTGATGGAGCAGCTGATCATGATCGACGCCGCCAAGCGCGCCTCGGCCAAGAGCATCACCGCGGTGATCCCCAACTACGGCTACGCCCGCCAGGACCGCAAGTCGGCGGGCCGCGAGCCCATCACCGCCAAGCTGATCGCCGACATGCTCCAGACCGCGGGCGCGAACCGCGTCCTGTCGGTGGACTTCCACTCGGGTCAGATCCAGGGCTTCTTCGACATCCCGGTGGATCACCTGGTCGCCGCCCCGGTCCTCGAGGCCTACCTCAACGCCAACGCCGATCCCCACGACATGGTGGTGGTGGCCCCCGACGCCGGCCGGGTCAAGGTCGCCGAGCGCTACGCCCAGCACCTGGGCTGTGACCTCGCACTCGTGCACAAGACGAGGCCCCGCGGGCAGGTCAACGTCGCCGAGGCGCGCCACATCGTCGGTGACGTCCGCGGGCGTCACTGCGTCTTGATCGACGACATGATCGACACCGCGGGCACGATCGTTGCGGCCTGTGACCTGCTCAAATCGCACGGCGCCGACGAGATCTGGGTGATGGCGACCCACGCCGTCTTCTCGCCGCCGGCCGTCGAGCGGCTGTTCAACGCACCCGTGAGCCGTGTGATCGTCACCGACACCCTGCCGCTCGGGCCCGAGCGCCGCTTCGAGAAGCTCGAGATCCTCTCGGTCGCCACCATCGTGGCCAACGCCATTTCGGCCATCTTCGAGGATTCCTCGGTGTCGGACATCTTCGGCGGCGAGAACCTGCTCTAGTGCCTGTTCGCCCCTGCGGCGCGCACGGACTAGACTCGTCGTCCTGTGTGCCGCCCTCGTTCGGGCCGCCATCGTAAGGAGTTCTCATGTCGCAGGTCACGTTGAACGCATCGACGAGTCGGACGCCTGGTTCGCGCACGTCGCGGCGTCTTCGCTCGGCCGGATCCATCCCCGGTGTGGTCTACGGCGTGGGCGCCGAGCCCCTGGCCGTGGCCGTAGACGCCAAGGAGTTCCGCACCGCGGTCTCGGGCGACCAGGGCCTGAACACCCTCATCGAGCTCGACGCCGACGGCCGCTCGTTCCTCGTGATGGCCCGTGAGATCCAGCGCCACCCGGTGCGCGGCACCGTCGCGCACATCGACTTCCAGATCGTCGACCCGACCAAGGCGGTCGTCGCCGAGGTCGCCCTGCACATCGTCGGCGACGCCGTCGAAGTGCGCCACGCCGACTGGGAGGTCGACCAGCAGTTGTTCAACATCGAGCTGCGCACCCGCCCCGACCAGATCCCCACGCACATCGACGTGGACATCTCCGAGCTGCGCCCCGGCGGGACCATCCGCATCGCCGACGTCGTGTTGCCGACGGGCGTCGAGGCGGTCGCCGACCCCGCGACCGCGGTCGTCGCCACCCACGCTGGCCGATCCGCGAAGCCCGGCACCGCCGCGACGGAGTAGTCCCGTGTCGCTGCGGCGCTCGGCGGCCGCGACGCGTCACGGCAGCGCGAGCGCCTGGCTCATTGTCGGCCTCGCCAACCCCGGTGAGGAATACGCCGGCAGCCGCCACAACGTAGGCGGCGACGCCGTGCGCCTGGTGGTGCAGCGTCGAGGCGGACGGCTCACCCTCGAGCGGCGCCAGCGGGCCATGTCGAGCACCTTTGACACGGGCCAGGGCCTCGTCACCCTGGCGGTCCCCACGACGTTCATGAACGAATCGGGCGCCGCTCTGCCGCCGCTGCTGCGGCGCACCTCGGTAACGAACCTGTCGCGCCTGCTCATCGTGCACGACGAGCTCGACCTCGAACCCGGCCGGCTCCAGATGAAATGCGGTGGCGGACTCGCGGGGCACAACGGCCTGCGCTCGATCGCCCAGACCCTCGGATCCCAGGACTTCTGCCGACTGCGCATCGGCGTGGGCAAGCCCTCGCGCAAGGAGCAGGGCGCCGACCACGTGCTCCAGCGACAGACGGGCGCGCGGCGCCTCGCCCTCGAGGCCGACGTCGAGCGCGCCGCCGACGCCATCGAGATCCTGCTCGACGACGGATTCGACGAGGCCCAGCGGCGCGCGAATCGCTCGTGAGCGCCTCGGTCGGCCTCGCGCGAGTCCTCGAGCGCGCCGCGCCGCGCCTCAATGACGCCCTCGCGGCGGGCACGCTCACGCCGAGCGGCTTCGCGACACCCCTTGCGGTCGCCGCGCACGCGACGACCCGACCACTCACCGTCGCCGTTGTCGCGACCTCGACCGAGGCCGACCTGCTCCACGACGCGCTCGTCGCCCTGCTCGGCGACGACTCGGCCGTTGCCCTGTGGCCGGCCTGGGACACGCACCCCCTCGAGCGGGTGAGCCCCGACGCCACGGTGATGGCCGCGCGGGCCTTCGTGCGCTGGCGGCTCGCCCGGGCCGAACGGCCCCGCATTGTCGTGGCGTCGATTCGCGCGCTCGCCCAGATCCTCTCGCCCGAGGGCGTTGCGAGCCCCGTAGCCGTGCGTCGTGGCGAGACGCGCGAGCGCGACGAACTGCTCGCCGCGCTCGTGTCGATGGGCTACCGACGCGAGGCAATCGTCGAGCACCGCGCCGAGTTCGCGGTCCGCGGCGGGATCGTCGACCTGTGGTCGCCCCACGTCGATCAGCCGGTCCGCCTCGACTTCTTCGGCGACGAGATCGAACGGGTGACCAACTTCGACGTGGCGAGTCAGCGCTCCAGTGGCGACCTCGAGGATACGACGGTCGTCACCGCGCGCGAGTGGCTGGCGGGACCGGCGACGCGAGAGCGCGCTCGTCGCCTCGCGTCCGAACAGCCCTGGGGCAGCGCGGTCTTCGACCGGATCGCCGCGGGGGAGACCTTTGACGGCATGGAGGGGTGGATGCCCCTCTTCGTCGACGACCGACGAACCCTGCTCGACGAACTGGACGACGCCTCGGTCTTCGTCGTCGAGCCCACGCGCGTCGAACACCGCCTGGCCGAGTTGCTCGAGGAGGAGCGCGAGCTGACCGACACGGTCGCCGCGACGTGGCGCGCCGGTGAGCGCGTGGCGCTGCTGCACGAGGACTGGACCCGCGTCGCTGCTCGCCCCGTCGTCGCGTTCGGCGACAGCCCCGGCGGCGGCGAGTTGATCCTCGCTTCGCCGCCGGTCGTCCAGGGCGATCCCGCGCGCATCGCCGCGCACGTGCGGGGTTGGTCGGCCAAGCGCCGCGGCGTCGTCCTGACGGCCAACGCCGCCGCGGTCGAACGGATGGCCGAGCAGCTGCGCGCCGAGGGGCTCGAGGTGACGACCGATCCCACGCGGGTCCTCGACGTGCGCCTGACGGTGCTGCACAGCCTCCTGCCGGCCGGCTTCGCCCTGGAC
>JAKAPH010000094.1 GCA_021807265.1 Actinomycetes bacterium
TGGCAGTGGCTGACCATGCACTTCCAGAGCCACGTCGAGTTCCTCAGCGCCGACCAGCTCGTCGAGCCCGGTGTGCCGGCCGACGAGCTCGGCGCCCAGGGCTTCCTCGAGATGGCCCTCTCCAAGCAGGCGGCCGAGGTGGCCGCCCTGCGCGCGCTCGGGTGGCGGATCCCCGGGACGGCCAACGGGGCGCTCGTCGAGGCCGTCGTCGCCCCCTCGTCGGCCCGCCGGGTGGGGGTGCGCGTCGCGGACCGCATCGTCGCGGTGAACGGCGAGGCGACGGCGTCGTCCTGTGCGGTCGTGCGGGCGCTGCACGACGTCGCCCCGGGCACCGTCGTGCATCTGTCGCTCGCGCGCGCCCACATCGACGCCAAGGGGACTATCACCTACTCGTCACCGACGCCGATGCGCCTGACCGTCGGCTCGCCGGTGTCCGGCGGCGTCTTTGACTGTCCGGGGGTGCACGGCCCCGCCAAGGGCGACATCGGCGTGGTGCTCGAGGACAGCGTGCGCTACGCGCTGCCCGGGACGTTCAGCATCAACACGAACTACATCGGCGGACCGTCGGCCGGGCTCGCGATGACCCTGTCGCTGATCGATCAGCTCAGCCGGGGTTCGCTGACCGGGGGGACCGTGGTCGCCGCGACTGGGGCGATCACGCCATCGGGCCAGGTCACCGACGTCGGGGGCGTGGCCGAGAAGACCGTGGCCGTGCAGCGCGCGGGCGCGACCGTCTTCCTGGTGCCGAGTGTGGAGGTGGCGACCGCCCGCGGCGCCGCCCAGCCGGGACTGCGGATCATGGGCGTGCGGACCTTGAAACAGGCGCTGGGGGACCTTCGCCGCCTCGGCGGCGCTCCCGCGGTGCCGCTGACACCCCCCAACGGCCGATAGTCCGTAATTTGTCGCGCTACGTCGTAGTCTTTGAGGAATGGATGAACGCCGAATCCTCTCCACCACGCGTCAATCGTCGACGGAAATCGTCCGGTCGAACTTTTCGACGATCCGCAAGGGCGGCCTAGACCCCCAAGAGGTACGGATCCACCTTGAGGCGGTGGCCCGCGAGATGGGCCACCTCGAACACAAGATACGCGAACTCCAGGATCAACTGGCCGAGGCCCTTCGCCGGGCGGCCAATCCGACCATCGACGAGGCCACCCTCGCCAGCGCCCTGGGCACCCAGAGTGCGGCCATCTTGCGCTCAGCGCACGAGGAGGCCGGCCGGGTCACGGCCGAGGCCCAGGAGCGCAGCGCCCAGATCTTCGCCGAGGCCCAGCAGCGCGGCGCGGCCCACCTGATCGAGGCCCAGGAGCGTTCGACCGCAATCGTCAGCGAGGCCGAGGCGACCGCGACGACCATCGATCACGATGCGCGCCTCGGCGCCGAGCGGCTGATCGAGTCGGCCAAGGTGAACGGGGCGGTGATCCTCGACCGGGCCCGCGAACAGGGTCGCGCGATCGTCGAACAGGCCAACACCGCGCGAAAGACCGTGCTCAACGACCTCGCGGTCAAGCGCAAGGCGCTGCACATCCAGATCGAACAGCTGCGCGTGGCCCGCGACACCCTGACCGGCCACGTGAGCGCCGTGCGCGACCAGCTCGACGTCATGCTCAACGGTCTCAACAGCAGCGACGAGGCGGCCCGCGTGGCCGCACTCGAAGCGCTCCGACTGCGCCCGGTGACACCCGAGCCCACCGAGGAGGAGCTGCTCGCGGGCACGCCGCTTCGTGAGGTGCCCGACGCGGAGGTCGCACTCATCGAAGTGCCGAGTCCTGCCCCCGCCCCGTTGCCGGCGCCGGCGCCAGAGCCCGAACCGGCCGAGGCCCACGAGCCGCGGACCCGTCGGGGCCCGACCCCGGCCGCGAGCAACGCGCCGGCCCCGGCGCACGCGGTCGTCGAGGGGGAGGACCCAACCGGCACCGACGTCGTGAACGAGATCTTCGCCCGGCTGCGCAAGGCCACCCTCGAGGAGCGAGGGGCGACCCCGGCCCCGCCGCCGCGCCGCGCCGCGCCGGTCAAGGCGGCAACCCCCGGCGACGAGATCTTCAAGCGTCGCGACGGGGCGCTCGAGGAGTCCCTCGCCGTGCTGACCCGCAAGGTGAAGCGGGTCCTGCAGGACGACCAGAACATCATGCTGGACCGGCTGCGCAGCGTGAAGGGCTCGATCACGACCGAACTCGAGGACGAGCACGCCCAGCGCGCCCGCTACGCCGAGGCCGCCTTTGACGCGCTCGCTGACGCCGCGGCGGCCGGGGCCCAGTTCGCCTTCGACGAGAGCGGCGTGAACGGCGGCCCGGTCGACCGCAAGGAGATGCAGGACGTCTCGGCCGACCTCGCGGTGACGATCGTGCTCGCGCTGCGCAAGCGGATCCTCGCCGACGGCAGCGGCGACGGCCAGGACCGGGTCAACTTGGCCTACAAGGAGTGGCGCGGCGCGCGCGTCGAGCGACTGTGCACCGACGCCGCGCGACGGGCCTTCCACATCGGCGTGCTGGCCGCGTCGACCGGCCGGTCGGTGCGCTTCCTCCCGTCACCCCACGACCCGCCCTGTGACGCGTGTGCGCTCGACGCCGCGGCTGGCGAGCGCCCCGCGGGACAGCGATTCCCGAGCGGTTCGGCCCATCCGCCGCTGCACGCCGGGTGTGCGTGTGCGGTGGTGCCGGTCTGATTTCGGCCTAGGCTCGCACCATGCGCAGCCCCACCGACGTCCCGCCACGTCCGCGTCGATTCGGGCGCCTGTCGCGGCGGTTCTGGATTGGCCTGCTCGTGGCGGTCGTGTTCATCGGCTTCCTCTCGCTGCGCAGCCTCGCGGTGCTGTGGACCGACCAGATGTGGTTCTCCTCGGTGGGCCTGGGCAGCGTCTTTACGACCCTCTTCGCCCTGAAGGTCGGGCTTGCGGTCATCTTCGGGGTGATCTTCTTCGGCCTGCTCTGGGGCAACCTGCTGCTCGCGGACCGCTTCGGCGCTCGCGACCTCACCTTCGAGCCCGAGGACGAGATCGTCCGGCGCTTCCAGAACGCCGTGCGCCCGCGCGCCGCGCGGATCTACGCCCTGGTGGCGGCCGTCATGGGCATCGTCGCGGGGCTGAACGCGACCGGCGAGTGGCAGAAGTACCTGCTCTTCGTGCACCGCCAGCCCTTCCACATCGTGGACCCCCTGTTCCACAAGGACATCAGCTTCTACATCTTCACCCTGCCGTTCCTCGAGTTCATCGTCACCTGGCTGCTGGTGGCCCTGGTGGTCGTGTTCATCGTCACGGCGGGCTTCCACTACCTCAACGGCGGCATCCGCGCCGTGCGGGTCTCGCCGCGCGTCGACCCGCGCGTGAAGGCCCACCTCTCGGTCATCGGCGCGGCCATCGCGCTGTTGAAGGCCGTCGGGTACGTCTTTGCCAAGTGGGAGCTCGTCAACTCCACCAACGGCTACGTCGCGGGGGCGGGGTACACCGACGTGCACGCACGCATGCCCGCCCTGACGATCCTCTTCTACCTCTCGCTCGCCGCGACGGCGATCCTGCTCGCCAACGTACGTTCGCGGGGCTGGTCGCTGCCGGTGCTCGCGGTGGGCCTGTGGATGTTCGTCGCGCTGGTCATCGGGGTGCTGTACCCGACGATCCTGCAGGCCGTCAAGGTCGCCCCCGCCCAGGGGTCGCTCGAGGGGCCCTACATCCAGCGCAACATCGAGGCCACGCGCACCGCCTACGGGCTCGATCACGTCACCTACAACGCCTTCGCCGGATCGACCACGATCAGCGGCCCCCAGGTCACCGCGGCGACGCCGACCCTCGAGAACATCCGGCTCTGGGACCCCGCGAGCAACATCGCGCTCGCGACGGTGCGCAAGCGCCAGTCGATCCGGTCCTACTACACGTTCTCCACGCTCGCCGTGGACCGGTACTTCATCAACGGCAAGCTGACCCCGGTGCTGATCGGGGCGCGCCAGCTCAACCCGGCGAACCTGCCCTCGCCGAGCTGGGTCAACCTGCACCTGCAGTACACCCACGGCATCGGGGCGGCCGCGGTGATCGCGAACTCGGTCGACTACGCGACTGGCAACCCGAACCTCGCGGTGTCCAATGTCCCGCCGACCTCGACGGGCGGCATGCCGGTGTTAACCAAGCCCGACATCTACTTCGGGATCAACGACCCGGGCTGGGTGGTCGCCAACACCAAGCAGCCCGAGGTCGACTACCAGGTACTCCAGGGCAAGAACGCCGGCCAACCCGTCGAGTCGCACTACGCGAGCACCGGCGGGGTGGCGGTGGGCGGCTTCTTCAGCCGGGCGGCATTCGCGCTGCGCCTGAACGACTTCAACCTGCTCATCTCGAACCAGATCACCCCCAAGAGCCGCGTGCTCTTCGTGCGCGACGTGCTCGCCATGGCCCAGAAGGCGGCGCCGTTCCTCACCTTCGACTCGCACCCCTACGCCGTGATCGCCGACGGCTCGGTGCAGTACGTGCTCGACGGCTACACGACGACCGACCAGTACCCCTACAGCCAGAACGCGTCGAGCCTCAACGTGAACGTCGGGGGACTGCCGGCGAGCTTCAACTACGTGCGCAACTCGGTCAAGGTCGTCATCAACGCCTACACCGGCTCGATGAAGTTCTACGCCGCCGACCCGACCGACCCGATCCTGCAGGCCTACCGGGCCGCCTTCCCGAACATGTTCCAGCCGATGTCCTCGATGCCGGCCGAGATCCGCGACCACCTGCGCTACCCCTCGGACATCTTCTCGGTGCAGGCGGCCGTACTCGGGAGCTACCACATCACCAACGCCAACGCTTTCTACACCGCCTCGGACGGCTGGACCGTGTCGCCGACGACCGGTGAGGGCACGCCGAGCCAGTCGCTCGCCCGGACCCAGGTGACCAACGCCGCGGGCAACATCGTCGCGTCCTCGCTGTTGCCCATGAGCCCGATCTTCCAGGTCGGCTCGCTACCCGGCACCAACCACCAGCAGCTGCTCGAGTCGCTCGCCTTCGTGCCGGCGGGTAACTCCTCGACCGTGCTCGGCCTGAGTGCCTTCATGGTCGCCACGAGCAACCCGTCGAACTACGGCCAGCTCTACGTCTACGAGACGCCGCGCGGCTCGCTCGTGACCAGCCCGGTGCTCGCTGATTCGGAGATCCAGCAGAACTCGCGAGTGAGCTCGACGATCACCCTGCTCGACCAGCACGGCTCGCAGGTCCTGCTCGGCAACAACCTGATGGTGCCGCTCGACCAGAGCGTGCTCTTCATCCGGCCGCTCTACGTCTCGAGCACGTCGAACTCGATGCCCCAGCTGAAGTACGTGATCGCGGTCTTCAATCAGAAGGTCAGCATTCAGCCAACACTGAACGAGGCGCTGGCCGCCGTGCTCGGCCACCCGGTCGCGGGTGCGACGCCCACGACGGCGCCGTCGACGGGCGGGTCCACGTCGTCGGGCGGGTCGAGCACCTCGACGGGCAAGGCGGGCCAGAACGCGGCGTACTACATGCAGCGCGCCTCAGCCGACTACACCGCCGCCCAGGCGGCGCTCCAGGCCGGACAGCTCGGCCAGTACCAGGTTGACGTGAACAACATGTACCGAGATCTCCAACTCGCCCAGAAGGCGCTGTCGACGACGAAGGCTGGCTGAGCGACAGCACCGGTGCCGACCGTGACGTAAGTCGGACGCGACGCAGTGGGGTCGATCGACACGCTGGCGATGATGGGACCAATCGTCGGTGGGCGCGACAACCCAAGGCTGCTAGTATGAGTATCCCATCGCGGGGTGGAGCAGTTTGGTAGCTCGTCGGGCTCATAACCCGAAGGTCGCAGGTTCAAATCCTGCCCCCGCCACCAAGTAGTGGCTCATCGGATTCTGGTGGGGTCACGCGTCAGTGGACCACGATCGAGCCAAGAATGCGGCTCTTCGGATTCTGACGGGGTGAGTCTCATCTGACGACGATCGATCCCAATACTCGCCAGCTGGGCTTGCCGGCGTAGAGCAGGACTCGGATGCGGTAGTTGGCAAAGTTGCGAAAACCGAAGCCGATCCGTTTGATGCGCTTGATGAGATTGTGGGTCTTCGGATTTCAACGGGGGATTCACCTCGGATGGCGATCATCGTGAGGTAGACGAAGGTGCTTCAAGATTGAGTTGTGAGACTTAAAACTGAAAACACCTTCGTCCTCGTCC
>JAKAPH010000095.1 GCA_021807265.1 Actinomycetes bacterium
CTGCGCGACTTCACCGAGAAGGCCGGCCACCGCTTCATCGTGCTGCCCGGCGCCGACGACGCCGCGCTGGCCGAGCCGGGCGCGGCCGTCGCCCTCGAGGCGCTCGGGGTCGAGCTCGCCCACGACGTCATGGCCCAGGTGGCCACGGCGAATGACGTGCGCGACGTCGCCATCGCCGCGGGCCGCGACGTCGTGGACGTCTCGCCGGCCGATCGAAGCGACCGCGCCGACGCCGACCGGCTCGAGGACCCCGACGCGATGGCGCGCTTCGTCGCCTCGCGCACCCTCTACCGGCGCCTGGGCGGCTGGGTGTGGATCCCCGTCGTGATCCTCGCGATCGTCGACCTGTGGAGCACGCTCACCTCGATCGCGAACCGGATCACCGACCGGCACCTGCACCTCGGCCTGCACCTGAAGTTCCACGCGCACCACCCGACCGGCTTCTGGGGCAACACCGTCACCACGGTGCTCGTGCTCGCGCTCGTCGAGCTCGCGGCCGGCGCGGTGGCGGGACTGCTCGTGCGCCGGCGCTTCGAGCACGGCGCCCTCTCGAGCTCCCCGCACCTCTTCGAGCCGCTCGCGCGCACCTACGTCGACGACGTCGACGCCCTCGAGTACGCGCGGCGCGTCGCCGAGCGCGGCGGCGCCGGCGCGGTCGTGGGCGGGGCATCGCGGCCCGCGCTCGCCTTCCTCGACCGGGGCGTCTGCGCGACGCCGGGCCCCTCGCGCACCGTGCTCGTCGAACGCCACGGCCTGCTCGGCCTGCCACCGGTCTTCACCTCGGTCGACCGGCTGGGCATCGTCGAGGTCGAGGCGGCGAGCACCGTGCAGGTGCGGCTCTACACCGGCCAGAGCCCGCGGCGACGCGGCACGCTGCTCGAGCGGGTGGTCGCCGGCTCGCCGGTCCAGCCCGAGCTCACGACCGACACCGCCCTGGTCGGCGCGTGGCCGACGGGCAACCCCTTCCCGATGAGCGTCGACCGACTGGGCGCCCAGCGCCGCCAGCGCGCGATCCGGCGCCTGGTGAGCGGGATCATCTTCCTCGACGGCCTGGTGAACCTGATCGTGACGGCGGTTCCCCCGCTGCGCAGCCGCCTGCTCGCCGTGGAGGCCTACGTCCCGCTCGGTGCCGCCAAGTCGGCCGCCGCCCTGACCGCGGTGGCGGGGATCCTCATGATCATGGTGGCGCGCGGGCTGCGCCGCGGCCAGCGCCGCGCCTGGGCCGTCACGGTCGTGGTCGTCGCGGCGACCTCGATCGCCCACCTCGTGCGCGCGGGCAGCCTCGTCTCGCCGCTGCTCGCCGTCGCGATCCTGACCCTGCTGCTCATCGAGCGGCCCCACTTCCAGGCGACCACCGACCGCACCACCGCGCGCGCCGCGCTGCCGCGCCTGGCACTGATCGGGGTGGTCGTCGTCTTCGCCGCCTCGCTCGGGATCGAGGCCTCCTCGGGCCGCTACCACCTGCCCGGCTACTTCACGGTCCTGCTCGGCTGCGTGGAGCGGCTCGTCGGCATCACCGCGGTGCCCCTGCCCGACCGGATCGGCGACTTCATCAACCCGACGCTCACCACGGTCGGTGTCGCCCTGATCGTGTCGGCGCTCTACCTCGTCACCCGACCGGTCGTGGACCGGCGCCTCTCGAGCACCACGTCGTCGCGCGAGCGTCGCCTCGCCGAGCTGCGCGCGCGCGAGATCGTGCGCCGTCACGGTCGCGGCACGCTCGACTACTTCGCGCTGCGCGACGACAAGCAGTTCTACTTCTTTCGCGACTCGCTGATCGCCTACGCCGTCTACGGCGGGGTGGCGCTCGTCTCGCCCGACCCCATCGGACCCGAGGCCGAGCGGCTCGAGGCCTTCAGCACGTTCCGCGCCTTCGCCGAGTCGCGCGGGTGGACGATCGCGATCGTGGGCGCGGGCGCGGAGTGGCTCTCGATCTACCACGCCGCCGGCCTGCACTCGCTCTACATCGGCGACGAGGCGATCGTCGACTGCCAGACCTTCAGCCTCGAGGGCGGCAAGATGAAGGGCCTGCGCCAGGCCAGCACGCGGCTGGCGCGCAAGGGTTACACCGTCGAGTTCCTCGACCCGAGCGCGATCGATCCCGTCCGGGTCCCCGCGCTGGTCGCCTTGATCTCGATGCTGCGCCGCGGCGAGGGCGAGCGGGGCTTCTCGATGATGCTCGGCCGGCTCTTCGATCCCAAGGACAAGGGGCTGCTGCTGACCGTCGTCACCAGCCCCGACGGCGAGCCCGCGGCGGTCTGCCAGTTCGTGCCCTCCCCGGCGATCAACGGCTACTCGCTGGACCTGATGCGCCGGGACCCCGGCGAGCACCCCAACGGGCTCATCGACTACGCGCTCTGCTCGACCATCGAGCACCTGGCGGGACGCGGCGCGCGCGGGCTCAGCCTCAACTTCGCGGCCTTCCGTTCGGTGCTCGACGGCGAGCCCGACGAGGGGACCTTCACCCGCGTCGAGCGCTGGGCGCTGCGGCGGCTCTCGGGGGTGCTGCCCATCGAGTCGCTCTGGCAGTTCAACGCGAAGTACTACCCGACGTGGCTGCCGCGCTACCTCGTCTACCCCGCCGCCGAGAGCTTCGTGCCGGTCATCGCGGCCACGCTGCGCGCCGAGTCGCTCACCGAGATCCCGGTGCTCGGTCGGCTCCTCGCCCACGACCCCGCGAACCGCCCGGGCACCGTCGTGCCCGAGGAGGTCCTCGAGGCGGCGGCGCGCGCCACGCCGCAGCCCTAGCGATTGCGTCCGGACGTACACTGCGGGAGTCCCCCACCGAGGAGCGTCGTGCGAGTCGCGCTATTTGTCACGTGCATGAACAACGCGATCTACCCGCGCACTGGGCGCGCGGTCGTCACGGTCCTCGAGCGACTCGGCCACGAGGTGGTCTTTCCCGAGCCCCAGACCTGCTGTGGCCAGATGCACCTCAACGCCGGGTACCGCCGCGAGGGGCTCGCGCTCGCGAGCTCGGTGCTGTCGGCCTTCGAGCGCGCCGACGCGGTCGTCGTGCCGTCGGGCTCGTGCACGATGACCATGCGCGAACTCTGGGCCGACGTGGCGACCGACGAGGGCGACCACGCCCTCGCCCAGCGGGCCCGCGAGTTCGCCCCGCGGGTCTATGAGTTCACCGAGCTGCTGGTCGACGTGCTCGGGGTCACCGACGTCGGCGCCCGGTTCGAGCACCGCGTCGCCTACCACCCGACCTGCCACTCGCTGCGCGCCCAGCGCGCGGGCGACCGGCCCCTGCGGCTGCTGCGCGCGGTCGCGGGCATCGAGCTCGTCGAGCTGACCCGCCCCGAGAGCTGCTGCGGCTTTGGCGGCCTGTTCTCGGTGAAGAACCCCGACACCTCCGCGGCGATGGGCGCCGACAAGGTCGCCGACGTCGTGCGCTCGGGCGCGGCCTACCTCTGTGCGACCGACAACTCGTGCCTGACCCACATCGGCGGAGTCGCCACCCACGACGAGGACCCGCCGCCGTTTCGAACGATCCACCTGGCCGAGATCCTCGCCTCGAGCGGCGGTTCGCGGCCGTGACGCGCAGCTTCGCGGACTCGCCCGCTTTCCCCGACGGCGCCCGCGTGGCCCTGGCGAACCCCCGGCTGCGCGCCAACCTCGCCAACGCCACCACCACGATCCGCGCCAAGCGCAACCAGCGCGTCGCCGAACTCGACACGTGGGAGGACCTGCGCCTGGCCGGTGAGGCCATCAAGAACGAGACGCTGGCCGAGCTCTCGGCGCTGCTGTCGACCTTCGAGGCCAACGTGACGCGCGCCGGGGGCCACGTGCACTGGGCCCGCGACGCCGCCGAGGCGCGCTCGATCGTGCGCACCCTCGTCGAGTCCAGCGGCGCGCGCGAGGTCGTGAAGATCAAGTCGATGACCACGGCCGAGATCGAGCTCAACGCGGCGCTCGAGATCGACGGGGTGCGCGCCTACGAGACCGACCTCGCCGAGCTCATCATCCAGCTCGGCGACGACCTGCCGAGCCACATCGTGGTGCCCGCGATCCACCGCAACCGCGACGAGGTCCGCACGATCTTCCTCGAGCACATGGCCGAGTGGGGACGGCCGGCGCCCGCGGACCTGTCCGACGCGCCCGACGACCTCGCCCGGGCCGCGCGGGCGCACCTGCGCGAGCGCTTCCTCGCCGCCGACGTCGCGATCTCGGGGGCCAACTTCCTCGTCGCCGAGACCGGCTCGGTCGCCATCATCGAGTCCGAGGGCAACGGGCGCATGTGCCTCACCCTGCCCGAGACGCTGATCACCGTGGCGGGCATCGACAAGGTGGTCCCGCGCTTCGAGGACCTCGACGTCTTCTTCCAGCTCGTGCCACGCTCGGCGACCGGCGAACGCATGAATCCCTACACCTCGACCTGGACCGGCGTGACCCCGGGCGACGGACCGTCGAACTTCCACGTCGTCCTGCTCGACAACGGCCGCTCGAGCGCGCTGGCGGACCGGGTCGGGCGCGAGGCCCTTCGCTGCGTGCGCTGCGCGGCCTGTCTCAACGTCTGTCCCGTCTACGAGCGCGTCGGCGGCCACGCCTACGGCTCGGTCTACCCCGGCCCGATCGGCGCCGTGCTGACGCCCCAGCTCGACCACGTGGCCAGCGACGAGGTCACCGCCTCCCTGCCCTACGCCTCGACGCTGTGCGGCGCCTGCTTCGAGGCCTGTCCCGTGCGCATCGACATCCCCAAGCTCCTCGTGCACCTGCGCGGCGAGGTCGTCAACGCGAAGGACGGCGTGAGCCAGGAGCAACTCGTGATGGCCGGCGCCGCGTGGCTCTTCGCGAGCCCCGCGCGCCTGCGCCTGGCGACCACGCTCGGCACCGCGCTGCGCACGCTGACCCGGGGCCGGCTACGCGCGCCCGGCTGGCTCGACGGCTGGACGAAGTTCCGCACCGCGCCCCTGCCGAGCGGCCCCTCCTTTGACGCCTGGTGGCGCCGCACCGGCCGGCCGGTCGCCCCCTCGCGCGCGATGACGCCCGCACCGGTGCGCCGCGCGCGAGCACCGCGGGCCCCCCGACCGACGAGCCTCAACGCCCGCGCCGACATCCTCGCCGCCATCGACGCCGCCAACGCGGCCGCGCCCGGTGCACCGACGGTGCCGCGCGACTACCGGCGCCCTGTGCGCGCTGCTACCCACCTGGTCGCGCTCTTCGCCGAGCGCGTCGACGACTACCGCGCGACGACGGCCATCGTTGGCCCCGACGAGCTCGCTGGGTCGATCCGCAACCTCCTCGCCGCGCGCGCCAGCCGCTCGGTCGTCGTGCCGAGCGAGCGCGTGCGCGCCTGGACCGATGGCTTTGCGGGAACCGTCACGGTCGACGACGGCATCGACGCGGCCACCCTCGACGCGACCTCGAGCGTCATCACCGCCTGTCGCGGCGCGATCGCCGAGACCGGGACCATCGTGCTCAACGCGGGGCCCGACGAGGGGCGCCGGCTCATCACCCTCATCCCCGACCACCACATCGTCGTCGTCGAGGCGAGCCAGATCGTCGCCAACGTGCCCGACGTGATGGCGCTGCTCGATGCCGCTCGCCCGACCACGTGGATCAGCGGGCCCTCGGCGACGAGTGACATCGAGTTGCGCCGGGTCGAGGGCGTGCACGGCCCGCGCGTGCTCGACGTGCTGATCGTGCGCGACGCGCTCGAGCGCTAGGGCGCGCGCCGTCAGCGCCGCGCGGTACCGGGCAGTCGGTGCGCGATGGCTCGCGCGAGCCGATCGGTCGCGGCCTCGTCGTAGGTGAGAAAGAGGTTGGGCTCGACGAGCTCGAGCTCCATCAGGGCCCACCCGTCGTTCGTCGCCACGAGGTCCACGCGCGCGTAGAGCAGGCCGGCGAACCGCTCGTCGGCGAGCAGGCCCTCGACGTACTCGCGCACCTCGGGCTCGTCGTCGGCCCGGCTCATCTGGTCGCGGCGGAACTGGGGCGTGCGTACCGACTCGTCGACGTTCAGCATGGCGGCCTTGGTCATCGCGTGGGTCACCGCCCCGTCGATCACGACGACCGCCCGCTCGCCGCGGGTGTCCACGCTCGCGACGTAGGGCTGGATCAGCGCGTCGTAACCGGCCCGGTGCA
>JAKAPH010000096.1 GCA_021807265.1 Actinomycetes bacterium
ACGGGAAGGACGCGACATGGAGATCATCGAACTGCTGAGTGGCATGGAGGACCGGGGCTGGCAGGCCCGCTCCAACTGCATGGGCGTCGACCCGGACCTGTTCTTCCCGGAGCGCGGCGCCTCGACTCGCGAGGCCAAGGAGGTCTGCCGGGGGTGCGTGGTGCGCGAGGACTGCCTCGAGTACGCCCTCGACAACGGTGAGAAGTTCGGGATCTGGGGCGGTATGAGCGAGCGCGAGCGGCGCCGACTGCGCCGGGCCCGGGCCCTCGAGCGCCGCGCCCAGGCCGGCTAACCCGCCAGGCGCGACTCGATCGTCACGTCGGGGCCGATGCCCAGCTGGCGCCACCGCGCCGGGTCCTCGTGCTCGAGCACGGACGCGGGGATGAGCCCGACCAGTTCGGCGCGCTCGATCGCACCCGACGACAGGGCGGCCTCGACCGTGTCGTAGACGCGCGAGGGGCCGACCGCGGACGGGTCGATCAGGTTGCAGCTGACCTGGACCCGGTCGTCGAGGTCAAAGGCGAGGGCCCGCACCGCGGGACCGCGCACCAGTCGCGCGAGTGCGCGCGCCTCCTCGATCGAGACCCCGCGTAGCCAGAGGTTCCACGCGACCAGGATCGGCCGACAGCCCACCGCGACGGCGCCGCGCGACGCGGTGGCCTCGGGTCCCTCGTCGGGGGCGAGGCCGTGGCGCACGCCGTGGCGCACCTCGGGCAGGCTGCGCGAGGTGCCGTCGGCGAGCGGGCCGTAGCGGTAGACGGGCGTGGCGAGCTCGGTGGCGATCCAGTGGGCCGTGTCGTCGCGCAGCGCGCAGGCCCCGGCCGGGTCCTCGTCGCCGAGCGCGACGAAGGGCACCACGTCCACGGCGCCAAAGCGCGGGTGCACGCCGGCGTGTTGACGCAGGTCGATGCGTTCGAGTCCAGCCGCGATCAGCGAGCGCGCGTCGGCGCGCAGCGCCGCGGCGTCGTTGATGAGCGTGAAGACGGCGCGGTGGTGAAAGGCGTCGTGGTTGCGGTCTCGCAGTGAGGCACCGCTCGCGCCAGCGAGCGCGTCAAGGACGGCGAGGTCGCGCCCCTCCGAAACGTTGATGACGCACTCGAACACCGGCTCTAGGGCAGATCGCTCGACAGACGCCGGCGAACGCGCTGGAGACGACGGCGTTCGCGCTCGCTCTTGCCACCCCAGACGCCGTGGTCGACGTGGTTGTCAAGGGCGTAGACGAGGCACTGGTTCACGACCGGGCAGGTCGCACAGATCCGCTGGGCCTTGATGACCCCCAGGCCGTCGCGCGGGAAGAACACCGCAGCGGGATACTCCCGGCACTTGCCGTCGGCCATCCATTCCGTCGTCATCGTCACCTCCCCCATCAAGGTTCAGCGTAGCGACCCGCGCCACCGATGTCGTTACACGCGAATTGTTTTTCGCCCCACGACCTTGAGAATTACCAGTGAAAAAGGTGGGGACTCGCTCGGTCGCGGGCGTGGCCGCTCGAGCGGACCCCGGTAGACTGGACCCGTCAACACGAAGGAGTGCCGTGAGCCAGGTCCCGACCACTGAATCCACCCAGGTCACCGACCCGGTCGGTCACGTCCAGGTCATCTACCTCGGCCCGGTCGCGCCGCACTGGGAGTGCCGGATGGTCTTTGGCGACGAGGAGCAGATCCAGGCCTTCGTCGACCGCATCGACGCGCGCCTGCGCTTCCTGCCGCCCCACGACCCGCAGTTCCGGCGCAATCGGGACCGCGTGAACCGCGACGCCGAGCGCGAGAACCTGCTCGTCGAGTGGAACCTCGGCTACGACGAAGAGGCCTAGGCGAGCGGTGAGTTGGTAACCCGGGCCAGCCAGGCCTCGGGGTCGGTGAGTTCCTCGGCGGTCGGCAGGCCGTCGACGCGCAGCAGCGCATCGAGCGCGCGCAGCCCGTGGGCGTCGCGCAGGTGTTCGACGAAGGCGTGTGCCAGGTCGTGGTGCGGGCCGTGGGTGGCGATCCCGAATAATGCCGCCGCGGCGTCCTCGCCGCGCGCGTCGCTGCGCCGGTGTCGGCGGTAGGCCTCGACGAGCTGGGGGCGCGGTCCGAGCATCGCGGTGGTGACCTCGTGCGCCGCGACTTCGAAGAAGGCGAGCAGTACGGCGGTCGCCGCGTTGATCGCACGCGTGGCGTCGGTCTCCTCGGGTAGTTCGATGCCCTCGAGGAGGCGCTCGGGGTCGGCCATCAAGGCGTTCACGTCGCCCTCGCTCATGAGCGACTGGAGTCGTCCCATGAGGTCGCCCTGGATGGCCGCCGCCTCCTGGGTGGAGTCGAGCAGCAGCGCCCGCAGCGCGTCGCCGGTGCCCTCGCGCGAGAGCACGAGCGAGGCGACGAATTCCTGCGCGATGGCAAAGACGTAGACCTCGTCGCGCTCGAGGGACCACTCGTCGGCAAAGGCCCGCAGGTTGTTCACGACGATGAGCCGCTCGGTGTTGAGCCGCGGTAGGGCGAGGATCGCGAGCGACCAGGCGCGCTCGGAGAAGTGGCCCGCGACCGAACCGGTCTGAAAGCCCGCGAAGAGCGGGCCCACCGCCGCCGCCAGCTGGGCCATCATCGGGGCCATGCCCTCGGGCTCGTCACCCGGGGCGACCACGTTGGCGGTGTGCAGGTTCGGCTCGATGAGCGGCCGCCACTGGGCCAGCGCCGCGAGGGTCAGGGCGGAGCGGTTGACCGCGGTCACGGTGGCGTCGCTCGAGATCGCGAAGAGCGCGTCGACGTGGCGCGCCACGAGGGGCGCCAGCTCCTCCATGCGCTGGCGCTCGACCGGCTCGGGGTTGGGGTCGCCGTCGGTGCCGCGCGCGATGTTGAGGGCCAGCTGGGTGGCCGTGTCGAACCAGGCGTTCGGGCTCTGCTGGCCGAGCATGTTGAAGATGTCGCCGAACATCTCGCCGAATGGGTTGTCGCTCACGACACCAACCTAGAGGGCGCAGGCGAGGCGGACCACGGTGGTGACCGTGTGGGTGCCGCGCAGCACCGTGAGGTCGGCGTTGGTGCCCGAGGGGGTCAGGTATAACAGGGTGAGCAGCGTCTGCCAGGAGTCGATGTCGTGCTTGTCGACCTTGGTGATGATGTCGCCCTGCTGGAGGTGGCCGCGCGACTGGCTGGTGCGCGGGACGTTGGTCACCTGGGCGCCCCCGCCCTGGGCGCTCGCCCCGGCGATGTTGAGCGTGGCGTGACAGCCGTGCTCGTGGGCGACGATGGTCGCCACCCGGGCGACGAACTGGGCCGAGTACCACTGCTGGTCGGCCGCGAGCACGGCGACGACGTGGCCCGTCGAGTCGATGGCGAGGGCGCCGGGGACCCCGTTCAGGTTGTGGTCAGACTGGGTCGCGAGGTAGTTGACGACGCCGTAGGCGCGAAGCGTCGGGTCGCCGAGGGTCGTGGTGGACCAGGTGAAGCGGGGCCGCTCGGCGGGGCCGATGATGACCGGCGAGATCGCCGTCACCGAGGTGTTGGCCGGCAGGGACGCGATGACGAGGGGCTTGACCGGTGTGCTCAGGCGCACGATCGAAAAACCGGTCAGCGGGTCACGGCCCACCCAGGAGACCGGAAACGTCGCGTGGTTCGCGATCCAGCCCGTCAGCAGGGCCGCGCGCGGAATCGGGGTCGTGGTGACGGCGAGGTTCCCGGGCAAGGCCATCGCGGCGACGGTCGAGACGTGCCCGGGCGTCGTGATCGTGAGGTCCACCGTGCGCCGGGCGCTCGGTCGCACGACGGCGGGGAGCTTGGCGACCGAGTACGAGACGTTCTGGGTCATCGGCTCGGCGATCGGGGTCGAGACGTGCGACGTCGCGAGCGCGGCCCCCGCACCGACCACGACGACCACGAGCACGACGCCGGCCAGGCGGGCGCCGCGGGCCCCCACGGGGGCGACCGGGTAGTCCGGGAGCTGGCCGAAATCGGGCAATTCACTCGGGTGCAGCCAGTTTCGGGCGTCGACGGGCGGGGGTGCTGCCCGGCCGCGGCCGAGCCGCCGCCGCCCGAATCTCCATCGTCGCTCCACGCCGGACCAGGCTAGTGACCGGCGGGTGTCCTTTACCGGTCGCTCTAACATCGATCCAATGGCTGTAGACGTGGCAATGGACATCGGCACCTCGATGAGCCGGGTGGCGATGATGGGCGACGGCGTCGTCTTCAACGAGCCGACGATCGTGGCCATCGACACGCGATCGGGCGAGGTCGTCGAGGTGGGCGCGGGCGCGCTCGACCTCGTCGCGCGCACGAGCCGGCACGTGGTGGCCTTTCGACCGCTCGCCCAGGGTGCCACGGTGGACTTCGACGTCACGGCGCGACTCGTCGCGGGACTCTTCGATCGCGTCGGGGTCTCCAAGCTGAGCCGCGCGCGCGTGGTGATGAGCGTGCCGTCCCTCGCCACGGCGATCGAGCGACGCGCCCTGCGCCAGGCGGCGATCCAGGCCGGCGCTCGCGAGGTGAGCCTCATCGAGGCGCCGCTCGCCGCGGCGATCGGGCTCGGCCTCCCGGTCCAGGACCCCGTGGGCTCGGCGGTCACCGTGCTCGGCGGTGGCGCGTCCGAGGCGACGCTGCTCTCCCTGGGGGGCATCGTCACCAGTGCGACGCGCCGCCAGGGCGGGCTCGACGTCGACCACGCGATCGCCTCGATGGTGCGCCATCGCTATGGGGTCGTGATCGCCCCCTCGACGATCGAGCAGCTGAAGATCTCACTCGGGTCGGCCCTCGGGCGCACCCAGGGACGGTCCGTGACCGTAGCGGCGCGCACCGTGGACACCGGGGACCTCATCGAGGTGGACGTCGGCGCCGACTTGGTGAACCAGGCGGTGCGCGACGTGGCCCACGCGGTCGTCGCGATGGTCCAGGACTCGCTCGCCGGTGCACCGCCGGACCTGTCCCAGGACGTCAGCGCGCGCGGGCTGACCCTCGTGGGCGGTCACGCCAAACTCGCGGACTTCGCCGAGCTCATCGCCTCGAGCACGGGCGTGGACGTCGTGCTCGCGGCCCAGCCCGACCTCGTGATCATCCGCGGCCTGCAGCTCTGCCTCGACGAGATGTCCTCGCTGCACGCCCTCTTTCGCAACGCCGACCGCTAGTCCGCCTCCAGGCGGTCCACGGCTGAGCGGACCTGCCAGTCATTGTCCTCGCGCGCTCGCGCGAGGGCCTCGTCGACGTCGGGCCCCTCGAAGTTCGCCAGCGCCACCACGGCGCGACGCCGCACTGCCGGCTTGTCGTCGAGGGCGCCGATGACCGCGGCGAGCCCGCGGTCATCGCCGATGGCCCCGAGGGCGACGACGGCCGCCTCGCGACAGCGCGGATCGTCGTGGTGGCCCACGAGCTCGATCAGCCGCTCGAGGGCCGCGTCGTAGCGACGCTCCCCGAGGGCGAAGGCCGCCCCCTCGACGACGAGCGGGTCGGGGTCCCCGAGCCGGTCCAGCACCGCGTCGAGCACCGCGGCGTCACCGCCCCCGTCGGCGATGGCGACGAGGGCCTCGCGGCGCACCGACGGGTCGTCATCGGCGAGACCACGGCGCCACGCCGGCGTGTCGAGCAGGTCGCGGCCGGCCGCGACGCGCAGGGCGAGCACGCGCTCGCGCGCGTCGCGCGCGTCGAGCGAGGCGAGCACGCGCCGGGCCGACTCGTCGTCGGTGGCGAAGCCGGCGCGCACGAGTTCGGTGAGTCGCTCCGGTAGCGTGTCGTCATCACGGTCCATGACCCAATTCCACCATCTCGGCGCCGTCGACGCCGCGTCGCGGTCCTGCTCGCCGTCGCCGTCGTGCTCGGCGTGGCGCTCGGACTTCGCACGTGGACCGTGCCGTACTACGCGATGACCCCCGGGGACGCCACGCCGGTGGGCCCGCTGATCGGGGTGAAGGGCCTCGCGACCGACCAGCACCGCGACAAGATCCTGCTCACCGACGTCTACCTCCAGCAGCTCACCGCCTGGCAGTGGCTGACCATGCACTTCCAGAGCCACGTCGAGTTCCTCAGCGCCGACCAGCTCGTCGAGCCCGGTGTGCCGGCCGACGAGCTCGGCGCCCAGGGCTTCCTCGAGATGGCCCTCTCCAAGAGATCGGA
>JAKAPH010000012.1 GCA_021807265.1 Actinomycetes bacterium
TCCGATCTGAGGGCGAAGGCCCCCGCGACGCCCAGGCCCAGCGCTCGGGTGCCCGAGAGCACCGTGGTCGTGGAGATCGCGTGCAGGCCCACGGCGTGCAGGGTGTTGCCCAGGGCCATCCCCAGGGCCGTCGCGGGCGCCGCCCAGGAGCGAACGGTGCCGTTGGAGAGCAGGTTCTGGACCCACCCGAAACCAAAGCCGGCGAGCCACGACGAGATCCCGAGGGTCGCCGCCGCGACGAAGGTCGCCTTGGCGATGGGGATCAGGCGCTCCTTGATCTTGGCGGTCGGCCCGAGCCAGGTCCAGGCCACGTAGGCGAGCCCGAGCGCGGCCGGCGCCTTGATCGCGGTGGCGAGCGAGCAGAACAAGAGGGCCCACCAGGGCTGTTTTCGCACGGCGAAGGCGATGCCGATGACGAGCAGGCCGGTCATGATCGCGTCGTTGTGGGCCCCGCCGATCAGGGTCAGCAGGACGAGCGGGTTCATCGCGCCCAAGACGAAGGCCTCGCCCGGGTCGCGCCCGAGCGCGCGCGCCAGCATGACCAGCCCGAGCCCGATCAAGGCGACGGCGACGACCTCGAGCAACCGCAGCCCGACGACGGTGGCGAGCTGGTGGTGACCGGTCAGGCGCGCGATGCTGCCGTCGAGGAACAAGAAGAGCGGGCCGTAGGGGGCGGGGGCGTTGCCCCAGAGCGGGTCGACGGGATTGACGTAGGGACTCGAGCCGAGCGAGAAGGGTCCGAGCACGTAGGGGCTCAGGTGGTGGCTCGTCATCTCGCCCTGGGCCGCGTAGCTGAAGACGTCACGCGAGAACATCGGCGGCGCGATGATCATCGGCAGGCTCCAGAGCACGAGCATGATCCACAGGCGCCGCGTCGGCGAGCCGGGGTGGATCTTCATCACCTCGACCAGGCGCAGCCACACCCGCATCAAGAGCAGCAGCCCGCCGTAGACGAGCACGATCGCCACCAGGGACTTGGTCTCGCTCGGTATGCCCGTCGGATTCACCGACGGCTCGCCAAAGAACCACGTGCCGGCCATGTTGAGCTTGAAAGGTGAGTTAGTGAACGTGCCGCCCGCGAGGATCAGGACCATCGCGAGCAGGCCCAGCGCGGCCGGCTGCCAGAGGAACGACCAGCCCTCGAAGGGGCCCGGCGTGAAGCGACCGAGGGGTGTGTAGCGACGCTCGAGCACCTGGACACCCGATTCGAAGCCGCTCGCCAGGCGTTCGTAGTGGTGGCGGATTCGCTGGGTCAACGCCCGGATTCGCTGCACGCCACTCCTCTCTGGGTCTCGAACGGTTCGGCGATAACTGCTGATGGCCGACCCCGCCAGAGGCGGGGTCGGCCAGCGGTGGGCCGGGAGGGATTTGAACCCCCGTAGGCAAAGCCGTCTGGTTTACAGCCAGATCCCATTGGCCGCTCGGGCACCGACCCGTCGAGCATCCTACAAGACCGCCACCCCCACCGTCGCCTCGGGCCGGGCCGGTCTCCTACGATGGGGTCATGCCGAGTTTCGACGTCGTCTCCGAGATCGACCTGCAGGAAGTTCGCAACGCGGTGGACCAGGCCAACCGCGAGGCCGGCACGCGCTTCGACTTCAAGAACACCAACGCGGTCATCGAGTTCACCGAGAAGGAGCTCGCGCTGAGTGCGAGTACCGAGGACCGGTTGCGCGCGCTCTACTCGCTGCTCGAGGAGAAGTTGGTCAAGCGCAACGTGTCCTTGAAGACCCTCGACCCGGGCAAGGTCGAAGAGGCGAGCCACGGCTCGGCTCGCCAGAAGGTCTCGCTGCGCGCGGGGATCTCCCAGGAAGTCGGCAAGCAGATCAACAAGCTGGTCAAGGAGATGGGCGTCAAGAGCCTCAGCTCCTCGATCCAGGGCGATCAGGTCCGGGTCACGGGCAAGCAGCGCGACGACCTCCAGACGGCGATCGCGCACCTGAAGGAGGCCGAGCTCGCGGTCCCCTTGCAGTTCACCAACTTCCGCGACTAGCGGCGCGCCTCCTCGGCGGTGAGGTGCTCGTCCATCTCCTCGAGCGTGTGGTCGTGGAAGATGCGGTTGAAGACCATCATCTTCAGCACCCAGAACAGCCCGAAGCTCACGAGGTTCGTGCCTGACACGATCCCGGTGTTGATGATGTGAGCCCAGTGGTGGTCCTTCACCATGTCCTTGGCCCAGCTGGCGCCGAGCATCGAGACCCCGATGCCGAGGAACGACATCGCCCAGAAGGGCACGATCTCGGTGCGGAAGTGGCTCCGGCCCCGCTTGCCCCAGGTCCAGGTGCGGTTGAGGTAGTACGAGGGCAGGGTGGCGATCAGGTTGCCGAAGACCGTCGCGTAGATGACGCCCTTGACGATGTGAAAGCCGTAGAGCACCGAGATCGCCGTGAAGGACACCACGGTCGAGATGGCCGAGACCGACGTGAAACGGATGATCTTGCGCCCTTCGTGGGTCTTGGACCACGCCCACAGGGCGCGCAACCGTTCAATCATCCGGATCAGCCTACCCGCCGGCGCCGGTCCGGGGCGTGTCGAGGCGGTGCCAGAATGGGGCATGTCCGACGCGCTCGACTTTCTGCTCACGCTCCTCGACCTCGAGACCATCGAAGTCAACACCTACCGGGGCCAGCACCCCAAGGAGGAGCGCCAGCGGACCTTCGGGGGCCAGGTCGCCGCACAAGCGCTGATGGCGGCGGGTCGGACGGTCGACCAGGGCCGGGTGCACTCGCTGCACTCCTACTTCCTGCGCCCCGGCGACCCGGCCGCGCCCATCCTCTACGAGGTCGACCGCATCCGTGACGGCCGCAGCTTCACGACCCGCCGGGTCGTCGCCATCCAGCACGGCCGGGCGATCTACAACATGCAGGCGAGCTTTCACACCGACGAGGTCAGCCTCGAGCACCAGTTCCCGATGCCCGAGGTCCCCGGCCCCGAGACGATCGCGCCGCTCGCCGAGCGGGTCCAGGCCGAGTTCGGCGAGGTCGACGAGTGGTTCAAGCGCCAGCACCCCATCGACCAGCGCTTCATCGGCGAGGTGCCCTGGAGCCCGCGGCGCGCTCGCGAGCCGCGCCAGCGGCTCTGGATCCGCGCCGACGGTAAGTTGCCCGACGACCCGCTGCTGCACGCCTGCGTCGTGACCTACGCGAGCGACATGAGCCTCTTTGACGCGATCCTCGGCCCGCACAACATCAGTTGGATGGACGGGACCTTCATGGGCGCGAGCCTCGACCACTGCATGTGGTTCCACCGCGACCTGCGCGCCGACCAGTGGCTGCTCTATGACATGGACTCGCCGATCGCCCACGGGGGCCGGGGCCTCGCGCGCGGCTTCCTCTTCGACCAGACGGGCCAGCTGTGCGTCTCGATGGTCCAAGAGGGGCTCACCCGGGTGATCGACCCGGCGCACGCGCCCCAATCGGCCCCGTAGGATCCGCGCATGGACCTGAACCAGTACCGCACCGACTACGAAAACGCCACGTCGCACTTCCTCGCGGTCGCGCGCGGCGTCACCGAGGCCCAGCTCGACCAGCACGCGCCCGGCGGCTGGTCACCGCGCCAGATCATCCACCACCTCGCCGACGCCGAGGCCGAGTCGACCAGCCGGCTGCGCCGGCTGCTCGCCGAGCCCCCGGGCTCAGCGCTGCTGGGCTTCGACGAGGACGCCTGGGCGCGCGCCGACGTACTCGGCTACCAGGTCCTGCCGGTGGCGCCGGCACTGCTCGTTATCGAGAGCCTGCGTGCGCACAACCTCGCCGTCCTCGCGCACCTCGACGAGGCCGACCTCGAGCGCTACGGCGAGCACAGCGCGCGCGGCCGCTTCAGCGTGGCCGACTGGCTCGAGGCCTACTCGCGTCACCCCAGGGTGCACGCCGAGCAACTCCTCGAGGCGATCAACGCCTGACTAGCGCTGCCCCATGGGGACGTAGTCGCGAGCGTCGGACCCGATGTAGAGCTGGCGCGGCCGCGTGATCTTGAGGTCCTGGTCGAGCAGTTCCTGGAAGTGCGCGAGCCAGCCCGACGTGCGCGGGATCGCGAAGAGCACCGTGAACATCTCCATCGGGAAGCCCATCGCCTGGTAGATCATGCCCGAGTAGAAGTCGACGTTCGGGTACAGGCGCCGCGAGACGAAGTAGTCGTCCTTGAGCGCGATCTCCTCGAGCTTGAGCGCGATGTCGAGCAGCGGGTTGCGCCCGGTCACGGAGAAGACCGAGTCGGCCGTCTCCTTGATGATCTTGGCCCGCGGGTCGTAGTTCTTGTAGACGCGGTGGCCGAAGCCCTCGAGCATCACCTTGCCCTGCTTGACCGACTCGATGTAGGCCGGGATGTTCTCGTAGCTGCCGATCTTGGCGAGCATCTTCAAGACGGCCTCGTTGGCCCCGCCGTGGCGCGGGCCGTAGAGGGCCGCGGTCGCCGCCGCCGTGGCGACGTAGGGGTCCCCGTGCGAGGAGCCGACCGTGCGCATCGCGGTCGTGCCGCAGTTCTGCTCGTGGTCCGCGTGCAAGATGAACAGCACGTCGAGGGCGCGGGCGAGGATCGGGTTGGCCTCGTAGCGAGGCTCGGCGACCTTCCACATCATCGACAGGAAGTTCTGGGTGTAGTCGAGCCCGTTGTCGGGGTAGACGAAGGGCATCCCCACCGAGAACCGGTGGGCGGCCGCGGCGAGGGTGGGCATCTTCGCGATCAGGCGTACCACCTGCTTGTGTAGGACTTCGGGGTCCGAGAGGAGCTTCGCGTCCTTGTAGTAGGTGGACAGGGCGGCGACCGCCGAGACCAGCATGCCCATCGGGTGCGCGTCGTAGTTGAAGCCCTCCAGGAAGCGCTTGCGGACGTTCTCGTGGATGAAGGTGTGGTAGGTGACCTCGCGCTTCCACACGTCGAACTGCTCGGCGGTCGGGAGCTCGCCGTAGTTCAGCAAGTAGGCGACCTCGAGATACGTCGACTTCTCGGCGAGCTGTTCGATCGGGTAGCCGCGGTAACGGAGAATCCCGGCGTCACCGTCGAGGTACGTGATCGCCGACTCGGCGGCGGCGGTCGCCATGAAACCGGGGTCGAAGAACCAGACGCCGGGCACCGCCTTTTGGAACTCTTTGGCGGCGATGCCACCGTTGTTGATCGGGATCTCGTGAACTTCACCCGTCCGATTGTCGGTCACAGTAATTGACTCGGTCACGGTTCCTCACTTCCTTAATGGCCCTCGTTCACATTAGGCCAACGTCCGGGTGGTCAAATCGTCCCTCGACCAGTGCCGCCGCTCAGCCGTTGCCCGAGGGCGCCATGGTCACCTGGTAGATCCGCGTCGTCGCCCAGCCCCGCCCGCTCGGCGCGCCCCCGGCCGCGATGGTCAGCGTGAAGCGCTCGCTCGGCACCGTCGTGAGGTCGTTGAGCGCGAACCCGTAGGACCCGAGCGAGCCGAGGGTCGCGGCCATGACCTGGCGCTGGGCCGTGCCGAGCGAGCCGATCGGGGTCACCGTGACCGTGAGGCTCACCGGCTGGGTGTCCACGGCCGCGTTGGAGACCGTCACCGCGAGGTGGACCGACGTCACGGGCGCGAGCACCAGCTGGCCCGCGGGCGCGGGCAGGGGCGCCGGCGTCACCGAGACCGCGGTGATGCCGATGCCCCGCGTGAGGACCAGCGAGGGCGACGCGGCGAGCGTGGTGACCGCGGTGCGAAAGGACGTCGTGGCGAGCGTGGTGGCGAACGGCTCGAGCCGCACCAGACCCGGCTCGCGCACGAGACCCCAGCGCGCCACCGACCAGGTCGCGGCGCTCTGGGCGAGCGACTGCTGGGCCGCCACCCAGGACTGGGCGACGGTCGCCGTCGGCGTCCAGGGCAGGTGCAGGGCCTGGGCGATCGTGTCGAGGATGGTCTGGTAGTCGTCGATCCGCTGGACCGCGAGGTCGGCGAGGGTCGTGTTCAGCCCGCGGGTGATGCTCGGGCGGCGCAGCAGTCGCGCATCTTGTGACCAGGCCGGTAGCTGCTGGGCGATCTGGGCGAGCCGGGCGAGCAGCACCGAGCGGCTCAGCGTCGCGCCGTGGCCGAGGAGATAGGCGATGCGCGCGTCGTCGAGGTTCTCCTGGGCGATGATCCGGTTGGCCAGGACCCCGAAGGTCCGGTTCTCCGTGCGCCGGGGCGAGCGCGACTCGCGTGCGGCATGCGTCACGTCATTGGCGAAGGCGAGCACGAGGAGGGTGGCCACGAGCGCGAGAACCACCAGCACCTGGTAGCGACGGCGCTGTGCGCGAGTACGGGCCACGACGAACCAACTTACTCACTGGGCCGCGCGGCCCGGCCGGTCAGGACTCCCCGTCCTCGGTCTCCAGCTCGAGCGCGTCGGGCTCGTCGCCCTCGAGTTCGAGCACTTCGAAGCCCGCCAGGTCCGACGTCGCGCTCGGGTCGATCCCCCAGCGCTGCGGGTCGAGTCCGCCAGCCAGCGTGGTCACCTCGGCCAGGTCGGGCACCGGCTTGGCCGTGGGCGCCACGCGCAGCCGGCGCATCGAGCGCGCGGCGGGTATGAGTCGACTCTCGACCGACGAGACCATCTTGTTGTAGGCCCGGGTCGCGTCGTTGAGGGCCTTGCCCACCGACTCGATGGGCCCCGCGACGACACGGATGCGGTCGTAGATCGTCTCGGCGACGCGCAGGATCTCCTCGGCGTTCACCGCCACCTCGTGCTGGCGCAGCACCATCTGCACCGACCAGAGCAGTGCGAGCAGGTTCGTGGGACCGGCGATCAGCACGCGCTCGCGCGTGGCGTAGGCGTGCAGGTCGGCGTCCACGCTGAAGGCCGCCGTCACCGCGGCGTCGCTCGGCACGAAGCAGACGACGAACTCGGGCGACGGCCCTACGACCTCCCAGTAGGACTTCTCGCGCAGTGTCTTCACGTGGCCGCGCAGCGCCTGGGCGTGCTCGCGGTAGAGGGCCTCGCGAACGTCGGGCTCGGCCGCCGACACCGCCTCTTCGAACCGATCGAAGGGGAACTTCGCGTCGATCGCGACACGCCCGTTGGGTAAGGTCACCACGCAGTCGGGTCGGCGCACCCGCCCCGAGTCCGACACCGCCGAGACCTGCATCTCGAAGTCGATCCCCTCGGCCAGTCCCGACGCGTGCAGGACGTTGGCCAGCTGGACCTCGCCCCAGTGCCCGCGTTGACTCGATCGCCCGAGCAACTGGTTGAGTCGCTGGGTCTCGGCCTGGGTGCGCAGCTGGGACTCGAGCAGTTCGGTCGCGCTCTGGCGCACCGCGGCGAGCGCGCCGACGTGCTCCTTGTCAAAGGTGCTGAGGTTTCGCTGGTAGGCGTCGAGCGCCTCGCGCAGCGGCTGGAGGGTGGTGTCGAGCCGGGCGTCGCGCTCGCGCTGGATGTCGACCTGGGACTGGTTGAACGCCTCGACGGTCTGAGCGAGGACGCGCCGCGACAGGCTCTCGAACTGGGACTCGGAATCGGCCATCGCCCGGTCGTGGTCGAGTCGCTCGCGCTCGGCGGCCTCGCGGGCGCCCGCGAGCTCGCTCTCGCGCACCGCGAGCGTCGCGCGCGCCGTGGCGAGCTCATCGCGGGTCGACTGGATCCGGCGCTGCGTCCACGCCAGGGCGGCGAGCACCCCGACCACCAATCCGACCACCGCACTCACGACCGCGACCATGACACCTCCTCGTGCCCCAACCATAGGGAAGCACGGTGACACGGCGGTAGCCTGGACCGATGAATCGACGATTCGGTCACGCGCCCCGCACCCCCGCCCCCATCGTGCCGGCGTCGGCGACGCCGGCCATGCACCAGTCGGTGGTGCGCGTCTTCGCGCTGGTCGGCGAGGCGATGGCCGAGGCGACCCACTCGCTGCTCGCGGGCGACCGCGAACTGGCCAAGCGGGTCGTCGAGCAGGACGACGCGATCGACACGTTGGTCAACGAGATGGTCGCCACGGTGGAGGCCCAGCTGCTCGAGAGCGACGGGTTGTCGGTCGAGACGCGCCGGACACTGCTCACCCTGCTGCGGGTGTTGCCCGAGGTCGAGCGCAACGGCGACCTCGCCGAGCACATCGCGCGCCGCGCGGCGCGCGGGCTCGGCGTGGAGATGTCCCCGCGCAGCCGCGGGCTCATCGAACGCATGGGCGAGGTCGCCTCGACGATCTGGCGCGAGGCGACCGACGTCGTCATCGACGGCAAACTCGAGGCGACGGGCACCATCGAGGACATCGACGACGAGCTCGACGAGCTGCACGTGGCCCTGACCGCCGAACTGGTGTCGGGCTCGATGGCCCTGCCCGTCGCGGTCGAGGTCTCGTTACTCGCGCGCTTCTACGAGCGATTCGGCGACCACTGCGTCAACCTCGCGCGCCGACAGGTCGGCCGCGACGGCGCCGACTGATCAGACCGAGGCGGCCAACCAGGCCTCGGCGATCTGCACCGCGTTCAACGCCGCGCCCTTGCGCAGGTTGTCGCCCGCGACGAAGAGCGAGAGGCCGTTCGTCACGGTCTCGGCGCGCCGGATGCGCCCGACGTAGCT
The DNA here is from genome assembly GCA_021807265.1 of Actinomycetes bacterium. GTDB lineage: Bacteria > Actinomycetota > Acidimicrobiia > Acidimicrobiales > RAAP-2 > RAAP-2. Next base: position 8,502 of record JAKAPH010000012.1, read on the forward strand.
GGGGTCGCGCCCGGCGGTGAGCCGCGGCGTGGGCACGTCCTCGAGCACGACGCCCGGGGCGCCCTCGAGCAGGGCGATCGCCTCGTCCGGGGAGATCGGGCGCTCAAAGCTCGCGGTGATCGCCAACGAGTGCCCGGTGAAGACGGGGACGCGCACGCACGTGGCGTCCACGAGCAGACCCGGGATCTCGAGGATCTTGCGACTCTCGTCGCGCAGCTTCTGCTCCTCGCCGGTCTCGCGCGAGCCGTCGGCCACGTAGGAGCCGGCCATCGGCACGACGTTGTGGGCGATGGTCACCGGGAACTTGACCCCGGCGCCGAGCGGCAGGGCCGAGCCGTCGAAGGTCAGCACGCGCGCATCGCGGTCGCGGGTCGACTCGAGCTGGTCGTAGAGTTCGTCGACGCCTTCGCGTCCCGCGCCGCTCACGGCCTGGTAGGTCGACACGACGAGCGAGACCAGCCCGGCGGCGACGTGCAGCGGCTTCAGGACCGGCATCGCGGCCATCGTGGTGCAGTTGGGGTTCGCCACGATGCCCTTGGGGATCGAGGCGAGCGCGTGCGCGTTGACCTCGGGCACGACGAGGGGCACCTCGGGGTCCATCCGCCAGGCCGAGGAGTTGTCGATGACAATCGCGCCGGCGGCGGCGATGCGCGGCGAGAGGGCCCTGGAGGCGGTCGCCCCCGACGACATCAGCGCGACGTCCACACCGGTGAAGTCCGCCGTGGCGGCGTCCTCGACGACGATCGGCGTCCCGTTCCAGTCCAGGGTCGTGCCCGCCGAGCGCGACGAGCCGAAGAACCGCATCTCCTCGACAGGGAGATTGCGTTCGCGCACGATGGCGCGCATGACCGTTCCCACCTGCCCGGTGGCGCCGACAATTGCTACTCGCATGGTCGAAGTCTACGGCTAGGCCGCGTCGAGGCCGAAGGCGGTGTGCAGGTACCGAACGGCCTCGGCCACCCGGTTCGCGCGCACCACGCACGAGATGCGGATCGAGCTCGTCGAGATCATCTCGATGTTGATGCCGTTGGCCGACAGGGTCTCGAACATCAGCGCCGTGATGCCCGGGCTCGACTTCATCCCCGCGCCCACGATCGTCACCCGGCCGATCTGGTCGTCGGTCGTGACCTCGGCCGCGCCGATCTCCTCCTTGACCGCCAGGCAGGCGTCACGCGCGGCGTCGAGGTCGGTCTTGACGACGGTGAAGGAGATGTCGGTCAGCCCGTTGGCACCCGTGTTCTGGACGATCATGTCGACGTTGATCGACCGGTCCGCGAGCGCGCGGAACAGGTGGGCGGCGATGCCCGGCCGGTCGGGGACGCCCCCGACGGTTATCTTGGCCTCCGAGGTGTCGTCGGTCACGGCTGAGACGACGGCTTCTTCCATGGTGGGGTCCTCCTCAACGATCCAGGTTCCTGGCTCCCAGGTGAAACTCGAACGAACGTGCAGTGGCACCTGGTGGCGGCGGGCGAACTCGACCGAGCGCAGCATCAGCACGCGACCGCCGGTGGCGGCCATCTCGAGCATCTCGTCAAAGGAGACCTTCGGGAGGCGCCGGGCGGTCGAGACGACGCGCGGGTCGGCCGAGAACACCCCGGTCACGTCGGTGTAGATCTCGCAGACGTCGGCCTTCAGCGCCGCGGCGAGCGCGACCGCGGTCACGTCCGAGCCGCCGCGGCCGAGAGTCGTGATGTCGCGCTCGGTCGACACGCCTTGGAAGCCGGCGACCACGGGGACCAGACCGGCGTCGAGCGCCTCGCGGATCCGATCGGGCCGCATCTCGAGGATCTTGGCCTTGGTGTGGTCGGTGTCGGTGATGATCCCGGCCTGGGAACCGGTGAAGGACGCCGACTCGACGCCACAGGCCGCCAGGGCCATCGAGACCAGGGCCATCGAGATCCGCTCGCCGGCGGTGAGCAGCATGTCCAGCTCGCGCGGGGGGCGCGTGGGTGCGACGTCGTCGGCCAGGCGGATCAGGTCGTCGGTGAACTTGCCCATCGCCGAGACGACGACCACGACGTCGTCGCCGGCGGCGCGGGTGCGCGCCACGTGGTCGGCCACGGCGCGGATGCGCTCGGCGTCACCGACCGAGGTGCCGCCGTACTTCTGTACTACCAGTGCCATGCAGCAACGATAGTTGACCGTCCGAGGACCGTTCGTTGGCCAACTAATGTCGCACCCATGGCAACTGCAAAACGAGAGCGACAGAAGGCGGCCCGTCGCGTGAAGATCGAGGCCCAGCAACGAGCCGCGAAGCGGCGAAAGACGATCCAGCGGACGTCGATCGTCGTCGTCGTCGCAATCGTGATCATCGTCTCGGCGGCGCTGCTGTTCCGCGGCAAGTCGACGCCAACCACCACCACGACCCTGGCCGCCGGCGCGACCACCACCACGACCACGGCCGCGGCGTCGACCACCACGACGGCCCCGGTCCACTTCGTCCCCGTCGCGAGCCCCTCGCCCGCGGGGACCTTCGGCAAGGCGCCGACGGTGATCGTGCCCGCGGGCAACCCGCCCACGACACCCGAACTCAGCGACCTCATCGTCGGCAACGGCCAGCCCGCGAAGATCGGCCAGAAGCTGACCGTGCAGTACGTGCTCGCCACCTACTCGACGCGCAAGGTCATCCAGTCGTCCTGGACGGCCAAGCCCTTCACCTTCACCCTCGGCGCCGGCCAGGTCATCACCGGCTGGGACGAAGGCCTGATCGGCATGCGCGTGGGCGGACGCCGCGAACTCATCCTCCCGCCCTCACTCGGCTACCACGCGACTTCCCCGGGCGCCGGCATCGCGGCGAACGACACCCTGGTGTTCGTCATCGACCTCCTCAAAGTCAGTTAACCAACCAGCGAAGCGAGCGACCATGAGCGACCTCATCCCCAACCCCGACGGCTCGAGCGAGCAACGCCAGCGCTTCGACGCGCCCCCGCCGATGATCATCGACCCCGCCAAGACCTACGGCGCCACGATGGTGACCTCGCACGGCACCCTCGAGATCGCCCTGGACCCGCTCGCGGCGCCCACGACGGTCAACAGCTTCGTCTTCCTCGCGCGCTGGCATTACTTCGACGGCATCGTCTTTCACCGCATCATCCCGGGCTTCGTCCTCCAGGGCGGCGACCCGACCGGCAGCGGCAGCGGCGGCCCGGGCTACCGCTTCGAGGACGAGCTGCCCAAGCCCGGGCGCTACGAGCTCGGTTCGCTCGCGATGGCCAACGCCGGCCCCAACACCAACGGCAGCCAGTTCTTCGTGATCTCGGGTCCCGACGGCGTCCGACTCCCGCCGCTCTACGCCCTCTTCGGCAAGGTCGTCAAGGGCCTCGACGTGGTCGCGACGATCAACGACCTCGGCACCCCGTCGGGCAAGCCCCGCGAGCGGGTCGTCATCGAGTCGGTCACGATCAGCGAGTCCTAGTCGCTCGCGCCGCGCGCGGCCGTTATCTCGACGTCCGCCGGCACGACCACGCGCCATATCCCCGCTGACTCGGCGACGACGCCGCGCGGGCCGACGACGACCAGCGGTTCGTCACCCGTGAGCAATCGGCGCGTGCGCTCGAGCTGATCGGGTGTCGAGGGCGTCGTGAGCACGGCCCCGGACCGGTAGCCGAGCCCGATGGTCGGGGCGCCGCCGCGCGGGTCGATCATCACCGACCCGAGCACCGTCGCGACCGAGCCGATCGCGACCAAGTGAGCCGGGGCCAGCGCCTCGCCGAGCGCGCTGTCGCGCCACACGGCCAGCGCGTGCAGCGCCGCCCCGTCGGTCAACACGACGAGGTCCGCGCTCGCGATGCGCGCGGCGATGGCGCGGTCGTTGGCGCCGGCTCGGTCGAGCACCATCAGCGCCTCGACCCTCGCGCCCGTCGGCTCGAGCGCCTCGGCGACCTCCATCGCCGCGGCGGCGGCGCCGCGGAAGGCGGCCGCCGTGGGGACCACGATCACCGACGCGCCGTCGAACTGCTCGCGCGACGCATCGAACAGCGCGGACAGCGAACCGGCGACGAGGGTGGTCATCACCCGAGTCTGGCATCTGGACGACCCCGAACTACTATCCAGTAATGAACTTGCGAACCATTGGCGTCTTGGGGTCAGGCATCATGGGTAGCGGCATCGCCGAGGTGGTGGCCGCGACGGGGGCGCGAGTGATCGTACGCAGCCGCAACCAGGCGAGCGCCGACGCGCTGCTCGTGGGGCTCGACCGCTCGCTCGCCCGCCAGGTCGAGCGGGGCACGCGCGACGCCGCCGACGCCGCCGCCCTGCACGCGCGGGTCTCGGTGACGACCGATATCGCCGACCTCGCCGACTGCGAGCTCGTCATCGAGTCGGTCGTCGAGGACATGGACGTCAAGCGCGTCTTGTTCAACGAGCTCGACCACGTGGTGCGCCCCGACGCGATCCTCGCGACCAACACCTCGACCCTGTCGGTGATCGACCTCGCGATGGAGACCGCGCGGCCCGAGCGCGTCTGCGGGGTGCACTTCTTCAACCCCGCGCCCCTGATGTCGCTCGTGGAGATCGTGCGACCCCTCTCGGCGAGCGACGAGACCATCGACTACGTCGTCGACTTCGTCACCCGGTGCGGCAAGGACGCCGTGATCGTGAAGGACCAGGCCGGGTTCGTCGTCAACGCGCTGCTCTTTCCCTACCTCAACAACGCCGTGCGCCTCCTCGAGCAGGGCGTGGCGAGCATGGAGGGGATCGACGTGGCGATGAAGGGTGGCTGCGGCTTCCCGATGGGCCCCTTCGCGCTGCTCGACCTGGTGGGCCTGGACACGTCGCTCGCGATCCTCGAGGCGCTCTACAGCGAGTTCGCCGACCCGAACTTCGCCCCGGTGCCGACGCTGCGCCGCATGGTCACCGCGGGCCGGCTCGGCCGCAAGACCGGCCGCGGCTTCTACGACTACCCGCGCCGATGACCGAGCGAGCCAAGCCCTGGGTGATGCGCACCTACTCGGGCCACTCGACGGCCCGCGCCTCGAACGAGCTCTTCCGCGCCAACCTCGCCAAGGGCCAGACCGGCCTGTCGATCGCCTTCGACCTGCCGACCCAGACCGGCTACGACCCCGACGACGCGAACGCCGCGGGCGAGGTCGGCAAGGTCGGCGTGCCGGTCGCGCACCTCGGCCACGTCCGCCAGCTCTTCGACGGGCTGTCGCTGGACGAGATGAACACCTCGATGACGATCAACGCCACCGCGGCGTGGCTCTGGTCGCTCTACCTCGTGCTCGCCGAGGAGCAGGGCGCCGACCTCGCGCGCCTGGCGGGCACGACCCAGAACGACATCGTCAAGGAGTACCTGAGCCGCGGGACCTACATCTTCGCCCCCGAGCCGTCGCGGCGGCTCATCGTCGACATGATCGCCTTCGCCGAGACCAACGTGCCCAAGTGGAACCCGATCAACGTGTGCAGCTACCACCTCCAAGAGGCCGGGGCGACCCCGGTCCAGGAGATCGCCTACGCGCTCGCGACCGCGATCGACGTGCTCGACGCGGTCGCGGCCTCGGGCAAGGTCGACCCGTCGGCGATGCCGAGCGTCGTGGGGCGCATCTCGTTCTTCGTCAACGCCGGCGTGCGCTTCGTCGAGGAGATCGCCAAGCTGCGCACCTTCACCGCGATGTGGGACGAGATCTGCCGCACCCGCTACGGCGTGCAGGACCCCGCCAAGCGGCGCTTCCGCTACGGCGTGCAGGTCAACTCGCTCGGGCTCACCGAGCAGCAGCCCGAGAACAACGTCGCGCGCATCGTGCTCGAGATGCTCGGGGTCACCCTCTCGAGCGACGCGCGCGCCCGCGCCGTGCAGCTGCCCGCCTGGAACGAGGCGCTCGGGCTGCCGCGCCCGTGGGACCAGCAGTGGAGCCTGCGCCTCCAGCAGGTCCTCGCCTTCGAGAGCGACCTGCTCGAGTACCCCGACCTCTTCGCCGGCTCGATCGTCATGGACGCCAAGGTCCGCGAGCTCACCCTCGCCGCGCGCGCCGAGCTCGACGACGTGCTCGCCCTCGGCGGCGCCTTCGCCGCGGTCGAGGAGCTGAAGGCGCGACTCGTCGCGAGCCAGGCCGAGCGGGTCGCGCGGATCGAGTCCGGCGAGCAGGTCGTCGTCGGGGTCAACCGGTTCACCGAGACCGCCCCGTCGCCGCTCACCGCCGACCTCGACGCGGCCATCCTCACCGTGGACCCCGACGTCGAGCGCCAGCTCGTGGAGGACCTCGCGGCCTGGCGCGCGAACCGCGACGAGGCCGCGGTCGCCGCGGCCCTCGCCGAGCTCGCCCGGGTGGTCACCAGTGACGACCCCGCCGATAACGTGATGGCGCCCTCGATGGCCCTCGCGCGCGCCGGCGGCACCACGGGCGAGTGGGCCAACTGCCTGCGCGGGGTCTTTGGCGAGTACCGCGCCCCCACCGGCGTGCGCGCGGGCGTCGGACGGCGCGCCGCCAGCTTCGCCGCGCTCGTCGGGCGCTCCAAGGCCCTCGCCGAGCGCCGCGGCGCGCCCCCGAAGCTGCTCGTGGCCAAGCCCGGGCTCGACGGCCACTCCAACGGCGCCGAGCAGATCGCGGTCGCCGCGCGCGACGCCGGTTTCGAGGTCGTCTACCAGGGAATTCGGCTCAGCCCCGAGGAGATCGTCGCCGTCGCGCGCGACGAGGACGTCGACATCGTGGGCATCTCGCTGCTCTCGGGCTCGCACCTCGCGCTCGTGCCGCGGGTCCTTGACGGCCTCGCGGCGGCCGGCGTGGCGGTGCCCGTCGTCGTGGGGGGCATCGTGCCCGAGGCCGACGCCCAGCGCCTGCGCGAGGCGGGCGTGGCGGCCGTCTACACGCCCAAGGACTTCTCGCTCGAGGCGATCATGAGCGACCTGCTCGCCATGGTGGAGGCGACGTCGGTCAGTGGCTGACGATGGGGCGCCGATTGGCGTAGCGCCCCGCGTTGAACCACCGGCCCGAGAAGCGCCAGGCCGGGACCCGCTCGCCCTCGCCCGCCACGCGCGAGACGCTCAGCAGCGCGACCGCGGCAGTGACCGCAGCGACCTCGGCCGGCGTCGGACCCGGGCGTGGGGCGAGGCCGTGGCTCACAGCGGCACGTTCCCGTGCTTGCGCTTGGGCAGCTCCTCGCGCTTGGAGCGCAGCAGGTCGAGCGAGCGCGCGAGCACGCGGCGGGTGTCGGCCGGGTCGATGACGTCGTCGACGAAGCCGCGCTCGGCGGCGATGTAGGGCGTCGCGTAGCGCTCCTCGTACTCGTCGATGAGCTCGGTGCGCCGCGCGCTCGGATCGGCCGCGTCGGCCAGGTCGCGACGGTGCACGATCTCCACGGCCCCCGACGAGCCCATGACCGCGAGCTCGGCCGTCGGCCAGGCGTAGACGAGGTCGGCGCCGATCGACTTGGAGTTCATGACCACGTAGGCCCCGCCGTAGGCCTTGCGCGTGATCACCGAGATCCGCGGCACCGACGCCTCGCAGAACGCGTAGAGCAGCTTCGCGCCGTGGCGGATGATGCCGCCGTACTCCTGGTCGACCCCGGGCATGAAGCCGGGCACGTCGACGAAGGTGACGATGGGCACGTTAAAGGCGTCACAGGTGCGCACGAAGCGCGCCGCCTTCTCGCTGGAGGCGATGTCGAGCACGCCGGCGAGCACGGCCGGCTGGTTGCCGACGATGCCGACGGTGTGGCCGTCCACGCGCGCGAAGCCGCAGGTCACCTGCTGGGCGTAGTTCGCGTGGACCTCGAGGTACTCGCCGTCGTCGACGACCGCGCTGATCACCTTCTTCATGTCGTAGGGCTGGTTCGACGACGTCGGCAGCAGGTCGCGCAGGGACTCACACGACCGCTCCGCCGGGTCGCCCGACATGATCCGCGGCGGCTCTTCCATGTTGTTGGACGGCAGGAACGAGAGCAGGTAGCGCACCTCGTCGAGCACGCTCTTCTCGTCGGGCATGACGAAGTTCGCGACGCCGGACTTGGTGGCGTGGGTCTGGGCGCCGCCGAGTTCCTCGAGGGTCACCACCTCGCCGGTGACGGTGCGCACGACGTCTGGACCCGTGATGAACATGTGGCTCGTGTCTTTCACCATGAAGATGAAGTCGGTCAGGGCCGGCGAGTAGACCGCGCCGCCCGCGCAGGGCCCGAGGATGACCGAGACCTGCGGGATGACCCCCGAGGCCGCGGCGTTGCGCCGGAAGATCCCGCCGTAGGCGTTCAGGGCCGCGACGCCCTCTTGGATGCGCGCGCCCGCGCCGTCGTTGAGCCCGATCACCGGCAGGCCCATGGAGGTCGCCAGGTCCATCAGCTTGTGGATCTTCGCGCCGTGGGTCTCGCCGAGCGCGCCGCCGAACACCGTGAAGTCCTGGCTGTAGACGCAGACCTTGCGCCCGTCGATGGTGCCGAAGCCCGTGATGACCCCGTCGGTGTAGGGACGGTTGTCCTCCAGGCCCATGCCCGAGGTCACGTGGCGCGCCAGCATGTCGAGCTCCTGGAAGGAGTCCTCGTCGAGCAGGTACTCGATGCGCTCGCGCGCGGTCAGCTTGCCCTTGGCGCGGTGACGCTCGAGGGCCGCCTCGCCGCCGGCCGCTCGCGCCTGGTCCTTGCGTGCCGCCAGGTCGCTCAATCGTTGGGCCATCGAATGTTCCATAGCTGGCAAGGCTACCCACCCCGCGCGGGTCGGCGCGGGGGCGGGTCGGCGGGGGGCGTTTTCAGTGGCCCGAGCCGTCCTCGACGAGTTCGACGAGGGTCCCGAAGGAGGCGCTCGGGTGCACGAAGGCGACCGTGGTGCCGCGCGAGCCCGGGCGCGGCGCGGCGTCGATCACGCGGCCGCCGGCCGCGCGCACCGCCTCGAGGGCGGCGGCGCAGTCGCGCACGCGATAGCCCACGTGGTGCAGGCCCTCGCCGCGCTTGGCGAGGAACTTGGCGACCGGCGAGTCATCGCGCGTGGGGGTGAGGAGCTGGACGTAGCTGTCGGCGACCTGGATCAGCGCCTCGGCGACCCCGTCGGACTCGACCACTTCGCGGTGCACCACCGTCGCGGCGAAGGTCGACTCGTACCAGGCGATCGCGGCCTCCAGGTCGGAGACGGCGATGGCGACGTGGTCTATCTCGGTCAGCATGGATTCCATGGCTACTCCTGGTCGTGTCGTCGGAAGATCGAGAGCCGCTTCTCGCCCACCGCGGCGCGCAGCTCGGGGTTACTGACCCCGAGTCCCTCGCGCGTGGCCGCACAGAGGATCCCGACCTTGCCCTCGTGGCGGTTGTGGTGCATCTCGAAGGTCGCCTCGCCGGCGCGCTCGAGGGGAAAGACCGCCGACAGCGGCGGCACGACCTTGCCGTCGACGATCGTCTGGTTCGCCGCCCAGGCCTCGCGGTAGTTGGCGAAGTGCGAGCCCTTGATGGTCTTCAGTCGCATCCACAGGTGCCGGTTGTCGTACTCGACCATGTAGCCCGTCGTCGCCGCGCAGGTGACGATGGTCCCGCCGCGCTTGGCGACAAAGACGCTCGCGCCCATCGTGGAGCGGCCCGGGTGTTCGAAGACGATGTCGGGGTCCTCGCCCACCAGCGCGCGGATGTCCTTGCCGAGGCGGCGCCACTCGGACTCGTCCTGGGTGTGCTCGTCCTTCCAGAACCGGTAGTCCATCTCGGCCCGGTTGATCACGTGCTCACAGCCCAGCTCGCGAAGCGTCGCCGCCTTGGCCGCACTCGAGACGACGCCGATGGGCGTGCCGCCGGAGTTGAGCACGTGCTGGACCGCGAAGGAGCCGATGCCGCCCGACGCGCCCCAGATCAGCACCTTGTCGCCCTGGGTCACCGGGGCGCCGTTTCGCGACACCAGCATGCGGTAGGCCGTCGAGTTGGTAAGCGCGTTCACCGCGGCCTCCTCCCACGTGAGGTGGGTGGGCTTGGGCATGAGCTGGTTGGCCTTGACGATCGAGAGGTCGGCGAGGCCGCCGAAGTTCGTCTCGAAACCCCAGATGCGCTGGTTGGACCCGAGCATGGAGTCGTCGTGGCTCGTCGGGTCCTGGTCGTCGACGTAGTTGCAGTGCACGGTGACCTCGTCGCCGACCTTCCAGTTGCGCACCGCCGAGCCCACGCGCACGATCACGCCCGAGGCGTCCGAGCCGATGACGTGGTAGTCGAGGGCGTGGCGCGCGCCCCAGTACGACGTCTTGCCGAGCCGGTCGAGGAAGCCGAAGGTCGACAGCGGCTCGAAGATGCTCGTCCAGACGGTGTTGAAGTTGATCGACGAGGCCATGACGACGATGACCACCTCGTCGGGCGCGTACTCGGGCAGGGGCACCTCGTCCACGTGCAGACTCGCGCGCGGATCCTTGTCGCGCGAGGCCATGCCGTCGAACATCTCCTGTTCGTCGCGGCGCACGAAGACCGCCCGCGTCATGTCGGGGAGTGGCGTCGAGGCGAGGGCCGCCGCATCGGCTCCCGCGCGCACTGCGTCAAGAATGTCGCTCATTGACGAACATTACTTGGGCGTACTGCGCACGCGCCATCATCGGCCACCGTATCGGCCACCGTAGATCCACGCACGCGCGCGTGGAATTGGCGAACCGCGCGCGTGGAATCCGGGTTTCGCTCGCCGGGCTCGTCGCCGACGATTGACGCATGGGTCTGATGCTCGGGTTACTGGCGGCGGTGGCGATCGTGGTCTCGCTGCTGGCGATCGGCGCGATGGCCGTGGCCTTCGCGGTCGCGGTGCGTACGACCGTGGTGGCCAACCGGGCCGACCTGGCGCTGCGCGCCGACCTCGACCGGGTGCTCGCCGACGTGCTGGGCGTGCGCGAATCCGACGGGTCGACTACCCCTCACTGAACCGCTTCTCAGCCAGTTGTGTGGTCCCGCGCCCTACGTCAGGTGCGCCGGTAACCTTGCCCAATGAAGTTGAAACTCTCCAAGCGGGGCGACTACGTCGTGCGTTCGGCGCTGTGTCTCGCGAGCGGTTTCAACGCGCCGGCCCCGACGAAGTTGCGCCAGGTGTCCGTCGAGATGGGCGTGCCGCGCACCTTCGTCTCCCAGATCCTCGGTGACCTCGTGCAGGCCGGCATCGCCACGTCCTTCTTCGGCGCGAACGGCGGCTACCGCCTGACCCGGCCGCCGTCCGAGATCACGCTGCTCGAGATCGTCGAGGCCGGCGAGGGCCCCCTCGAGTCCGACAGCTGCGTGCTCGGCGACGACCCCTGCCAGTGGGACTCGGTGTGCCCGATCCACGAGACCTGGAGCGCCGCCACCGCGGCGATGCGCGCCGAGCTGGCCTCGACCACGCTGGCGACCCTGCTCGAGCGCGACCGGGCGATCACGGCCGGCGAATACCACGTGGTCGGCCACCGCCACAGCGCCGTCGACACCGTCGAGGTGAGCGACACCGTGCACGTGGAGCGGCCCGTCGCGCGGATCACCGAACGCATGACCGGCGGCGGCGCCTGGCTCATCCCCCACCTCGACGCCGCGCGCGACGACGCCGAGGCGATCCTCGTGCGCGTCGGTCCAGGCTCGTCGGGCTGGCTCGCCAAGACCGTCGCCGTGCGGCTCGGCGAGCCCGTCGAGACGGCTGAGGGCGTCGCCATCGCGATCCGCTGGGAGGCGACCGGCCCGTCGGGGCTCTTCCCGCGGCTCGTGGGCACCCTGCAGGTCGCCGAGCTCGATCCCGAGCGCAGTGAGCTCACCATCGTCGGGCGCTACCGGCCGCCACTCGGGCGCGCCGGGCACGCCCTGGACGACGCGGTCATGGTGCGACTCGCGCGCTCGACGGTACGGTCTTTCCTGCGCCGGCTCGCGCGCGCCCTGGAGAGCGACTGATCGATCGATCGTCGCGGGGCCCGTCCGGCGGACGGGCCCCTGCTCGATCAGGCGACGACCGCGGCCACCCGCGCGATGACCCGCGCCGCGATGCGGTTGGCGAAGGCCTCGGGCTTGGTCGGGTGCAGCCGGGCGCCCTCGCCCCGGTCGCGGGGTCCGAAGACCTCCGAGGTCACCACCGTGCCCCCGACGCCGTGCACCAGCGTGGCCAGTTCGTCGCTCGCACCGCGGGGGTTGACCCCGAAGGTGCAGAACGTCGCCACGGGCTTGGCGCCGAGGTTCGGCGCCGTCGCCAGCCAGTCACGCATGGCCTTGGCCGGGCGGACCTTCGCGACGACGAGGCCTTCGACCCAGGTGCCGAGCACGAGCGCGTCGGCGGCGGCGATCTCCTTCGCGCCCACCTGGCCGACGGGCAGCACGCTCACGCGCGCGCCCGCGACGCCGAGCGCGTCGGCGAGCACCTGGCTGAGCGCGGCGGTCGTGCCGCCGGCGGACGCGTAGGCGATGAGGATGCGCGGCTGGTGGTCGGCGCGGAAGTCCGAGGACCGGTCCGGGCGCGCGGGGTGCGCGTCGAGGATCGAGCGTGCGGCCCGCCGGCCCTGGGCCATGGCCTCGACCACGGTCGCCGGGCCCGTCAACGCGTCACCGGCCACCCACACCCGCTCACGCTGGGGCAGCGTCGCTGCCCACAGCCCGACCTCGCGGTCGAGGGCGAGTGAGCCCACGGGGTTGTGGTGGTTGTACGCCGAGGCGGGGTTCTTCAGGATCCCCGAGGCGTTCCAGCGACCGTGGGCGAAGCCGACGTGACGCTTCTTGATCGGCAGGGTCGGCAGGGCTTCGTGGAAGCTCGCGTCGAGCCGGTAGCCCATGGCCATCACCACGAGGTCGATGTCGAGCACGTCGGGCACCGTCTTTAGCACCGTGGGCTGCTTGGCGCGGTCCGGCTGGACCGTGTGGGCGAGCTGGGCCCGCGCCACGCGGCCGTCGCCCTCGAGCGCCGTGAGCGTGCGCAAGAAGCGCACGTCGACGCCCTCGTGGCGTGCCTCGGCCAGTTCGTCGGGCCGGGCGAGCGCGAAGCGCTCGTCGAGCCAGTCCACGCAGGTGGCCTCGAGGCCGAGGCGGCGCGCCATGCGCGCCACGTCCATCGCGGTGTTACCCGCGCCGAGCACGAGCACGCGCGCCCCGCGCTGGTCGCCGACGCCGAGCTCGGCGCGCAGCCCCGCGGGGTCACCGCCGGGCATCATCGCGGCCTTGGCCCCCTTGAGGAACGACGTGGCGTCCACGACGCCCTCGAGGTCCGCGCCGGGCACCGGGAGCCGGATCGGCACGCCCGCGCCGTGGGCGACCACGACCGCGTCGTGCACCGTCAGCAGCTGGTCGATGGACTCGGCCGGGATCGGGGTGTTGAGCCGCAGGTCGACGCCCGCGTCGACGAGCTGACGCCAGGGGCGCGTCGCGACGTCGTCGGGCAGCGTGAAGTCAGGCATGCCCCAGATGGGCAGCCCGCCGGCGGTGTCGTCCTTCTCGTAGACGGTCACCGACGCGCCGGCCTCGATCAGGTCCCAGGCGGCACCGATGCCCGCCGGGCCCGAGCCGATGATGCCGACCGACAGCGGGTCCTCAGTGGCCGTGACGGCCGGCGCGGGCACCGCGGCGTGGTCGGCGATGAACCGCTCGAGGCGTCCGATCGCGACGGGCACCCCGCCGGCGAGGGACCACGTGCAGGCGCCCTCGCACTGGGCGGCCTGGTTGCACACCCGCGAGCAGATGTCCGGGATCACCGTCGTGCGTCGCAGGATCGCGTGGGCGCGCTCCAGGTCGTGGTCGCGCACCGCGGCGACGAACTGGGGGATGTCGTTGTGCGCCGGGCAGCCGCGCATGCAGGTCGGGTCGGGGCACGAGAGGCAGCGGTTCGCCTCGGCGATCGCCTCCTCCCAGGTGTCGTAGCCCCGCCGGGTCTCCTCGACGTTGTTGCGCAGCTCGACGGGCTGGTAGATCGGCGGGTCGTAGCGCTCGGTAACCGCGAGCGGGCCGTCGACGGTGATCGCCGAGAACGGGCACGTGCGCTCGCACTGGCGACAGCCGACGCACATCGCGTCGTTCGCGATCGCGGTCCAGGTGACGGGCTCCATCGAGAGCGCGCCGGCCGGGCAGCGGATGACGCACTCCTGGCAGCCCGCGCAGCGGTCGACGAGGACCGTGACGTGGCGCTCGGCCTGGGTTTCGGTGGTGGAAATGGTGGCGGTCATCGTGTCTCCCTAGTCCGCGGCGTTCATGAGGACGTACAGCACGGCGACCAACACGCCGATGGCGAGCGCGAGCGTGGCCGCGCTGATCTGGACGACGCGCTTGTTGCCCCCGACGGGTGCGAGGTCGCGTCCGGCGATGCGCCAGCTCGTCCACATCGACGCCAGCGTGCCGGCGGCGATCACGCCGACCTGCACGGCGATGATGCCGGCGTTGGAGGAGATGAGCGAGGCGTTGTACAGCGAGGAGCTCGTCGAGCCGAAGCCGAACAGGTGGCCGATCGCGACCGGCACGCGCGGCAGGTGCTGGAAGAACTTCGGCAGCTGGCGGGCGAAGTAGTCCGCACCGACGACCGGGATGATCCCGTACATCAGCGGCAAGAAGTACGCCCGGAAGGTGCTCGTGCGGTCCGAGAACGCGCGGCCGCTCACCGCGGGCGTGTAGTCGGCGCGCGCGAAGGCGACCTTGAAGACCCACGCCACGCCGGCGAGCAGCACGGCGACGCCCACGATGATGCCGAGGTAGCTGATCGGGTCGGGGTAGTGCGGGAAGAACGTGTGGTTGTTCAGCCAGGTGTCGAAGTTGGCGAAGAGCGTCAGCGCGTTCAGCTGCTGGTAGAGCACCAGGCCGAAGAGCAACGCGATCGACCAGGCGACGTCGGCGCGACGGCGCGACGGCGCGACGACCGAGGTGAGGGGCTTTTGGACGAAGAGGCCGATGTTGTCGCTCGGGCAGGCCTTGTAGCACTCGGTGCACAGACCGCAGGCCGAGTTCGAGTCCGAGCTGCCGGGCCAGGTGTACCACGGGCAGCCGTAGCCGTCGGCGTCGCCGCGCATGCAGTCCTTGGTCTGGCACGACTGGCAGACCTCACGGTCGCGGGTGCGAAAGCCCGCGACCGAGCCCATCGTGCCGACGGTGCCGATCAGCGCGGTCAGGGGGCATATGTAGCGGCAGAAGGTGCGCCGCTCGAAGACGAGGAAGAACAGCAGCGCGCTCGAGACGATGCCGAGCACCATGTAACTCGTCGAGGCCGGGTTGCCCGGGCCGGCGATGTTGAAGAACTCCTCGATCCAGGTGAGCAGCAAGAAGGCGCCGACCGAGAGCAAGAAGCCGTACTGGGCGACGCGCTCGGGCATCTTGAGCCCGAGGCCGATGCTCTTGCCCTTGCGGGCCCAGAAGGCGTGGCGCTGGACCCACTCGCCGAAGCCGCCGAAGGGGCACATCGCGCACCACGCACGCCCGACCACGACCATCATCACGAAGACGAGGCAGAACCACAGGTACCACGTGATCGCGGTCGCGAAGTTGAGGCCCGGCACCACGGTGCCGAGCAGGCCGATCCCGATCACGAGCCAGAAGATGATCTGGTTGGGCAGGATCATGAGGAACTGGAACTTGCGGTCGTGCAGGATCTTGGCCACGAGCGGGTGGCGCGCGATGTCCAGGCCCCTCGAGGGGTCGGTCTCGCTGAAGCGCCCGCTCGGCGGCTCCTCGGGGTGGCGCGTGCGAATCGCCACCGCGATCGGATCGATCAAGTGCGCGCCGGAGGACACGCCACCGTGCTCCTCTGTCGTCACGTCAGTCTGTACTGCCATGCGGCCCCCTCTGGGAATCGTGTAGTCAGGTACTTAAGTAGTACCGTATTACTACTTATCTACTTAGGTACTACCACTCAGGCATACGCATTGTCAAGTCAGCAACTTCACCTAAAGTTGCAGTATCGACAAACGCTCCTTATCCTGATCAAAGGAGATACCGCCACAACGCGGCGGCAGTGGGGGGCCGGCCGTGGGGCTCGGATGCTACGGAAGTACCACCAAACACGGTGCGCAACACGGTGCGTACTGTGGCACATTTAAGGAGTCCGATACACGATCGCGGCGATCGTTGAGGAGGGGGACCATGAGTGACGACATCGATGTACCGGGGGTGGACGCCCCTGACCCGACGGGTCCGTCGTCGTCGAATCCGATTCGGGTCTTGATCGTCGACGATCACGCCCTCGTGCGCGAGGGCACCCGCCAGCTCCTCGAGCAGGACCCGGCCATCGAGGTCATCGCCACCGCGGGCTCGGGCGAGGAGGCGCTCGAGCGGCTCGCGGAGTTCTCGCCCGACGTGGCGCTCGTGGACGTCAACCTGCCGTCGATGAGCGGGCTCGAGCTCTCGCGCACGATCCTCGCGACCCGTCCGTCGGTGCGCATCCTCATCCTGTCGGCTTACGACGAATACGCCTACGTCGCCGAGGCGCTCGAGGTCGGCGTCGGGGGCTACCTGCTCAAGACCGCGAGCACCAAGGAGCTCATCGACGCGGTGCGCGCCGTCTACGACGGCGTCTTCGTCCTCGACCGCCAGGTCTCCAAGCGCCTCGTGCGTCGGCGCGACGCCGTCGCGCCGACGGTGGGCACGCTGACCCCGCGCGAGACCGCGGTGCTCGAGCTGCTCGCCCAGGGCCGCTCGAACAAGCAGATCGCCGCCGAGCTCGAACTCGGCATCCGCACCGTCGAGGGGTACGTCTCGAACATCCTGGGCAAGCTCGGCGTGACCTCGCGCACCGAAGCGGTCACCCACGCCATCAGCCACCGACTGGTCACCGCACCCAACAATGAACTCCTCGACTAACCCCGACTTCACGCACCGCTCGATCATCCAGCGGATCGTGCGCCCGCCGATGACCGACCTCCCGTTCTGGATCATCCAGGTCACGGTGCTCGTCATCGTGGGTGTGCACTACTTCGTCGACCTGCACCCGACGCTCGTCAATGCCTCGCTCCCCACGGGCGTTCCCGTGGCGGTGCTCGTCATCCCCATCGGCTACGCGGCGCTGCGCTACGGACTCGCCGGCTCGGCCGCCACCACCATCTGGACGCTCATCTTGTGGCTGCCCGACCTGACGCTGCCCCACGACGAGGGCCACGCCGGCGAGGACCTCTTGAACTTCGCGATCATCATCCTCGTCGCGATCATCTTCGGGCGCCGGATCGAGACCGAACGGCTCACCCAGCAGCGAATCGACGAGGCCGCGGCGCGCACGCTCGCGATCGAGGCGGGGTACCGCCGGCTCTTCGAGTCCAACCGATCCCCGATCGTCGTGATCGACGAGCACGGGATCGTCACCGACGCCAACCCGGCCGCGACGACGCTGCTCGGCGCCGCCGTGGTGGGCCGGGCCATCGCCGCGGTGCTCGACGAGGAGCTCGACATCGGCTCGCTGTCGGGGCGCGTGCTCTCGCTCGCCGACAGCCACGACTACCGCCTCGACGTCGTCACGCTGCTGCTCGACGCGTCGGCGCCGCGGCGCCAGATCACCTTCGAGGACATCACCGAGGAGCGCAACGAGGAGCGGCGCGCCCGCCAGTTCGCCCAACAGGTGATCCAGGTCGAAGAGGACCAGCGTCGTCGCCTCGCGCGCGAGCTGCACGACGAGCCGCTGCAACTGTTCTTGCACCTCGCGCGCCGACTCGAGACCCTCGGCAACACCGGCGGCGTCCCCGAGACCGTGGCGACGGGTCTCGCCGAGACGCGCAACCAGGCGCTCGACGCCGCGGCCCGGCTCCGCTCGCTCGCGCGCGACCTGCGCCCGCCGGCCCTCGACCAGCTGGGACTGGTCGCCGCCCTCTCGAGCCTCGTCGCCGACGTCGACGACGAGGGGACCGAGTCGACCCAGCTCAACGTCCAGGGCTCGCCGACACGGCTCTCGTCGGACGTCGAGCTCGGCGCCTTCCGGATCGTCCAGGAGTCGCTGCGCAACGCCCAGCACCACGCCAACGCCCACCACCTGCGCGTGAACGTCGAGTACCAGGAGGCGGCGCTGCACGTGACCATCGTCGACGACGGGACCGGCTTCGACCAGCGCCGGGCGATCCGCTCCGATGGCGAGTCGCCGTCGCTGGGCATCGTCGGCATGCGCGAACGGGCCCGACTGCTCGGGGGCTCGCTCACCGTGCGCTCGACGGCTGGCGTCGGCACCGTCGTCGAGGCGACGCTCCCCTTCGAGACGCGGCCCACGGTGGCCAACGGGACGGGGTCGGTACCGCGAGTATCGTGACCTTTAGTCACCGTTTCCATGAGGAGGACCACATGTC
>JAKAPH010000097.1 GCA_021807265.1 Actinomycetes bacterium
GCTGTTCGATTACCACGGCGAGCGGACGTTCATCACCGCCCCCGGGGCCGAGCTCGGGCTCAATACCGCCTCACTGGACAGCCTCGGCGTCGGGCCGGGCGACCTGCTCTACCTCTCGGGCTACAACCTCGCCCACCCGGAGCTAGCGCGCGTCATCGCGCCATGGGTGCGGTCGATCCCCGAGGCGGTGGTCGTCGCCTTCGATCCCGGCGCGCGCTTCGCGGACGCGGACCCGGGCGTGCTTGGCGCTGTGCTCACGCGTACCGACTGGCTGCTCGCGAGCGCGGACGAATGCCGCGCGCTCGCCGGGACCGACGACCTCGAGGCGGCGGTGCGTGAACTGCTCGGGCGGGTGCGCGCCGGCGTCGTCGCCCACGACGGACCAGCGGGCTGCGTGGTCGGCACCGGCGGCGAGGTGGTGCGCGTCGAGGGCTTTGCGACCACGGTCGTTGACAGCAACGGGGCCGGTGACGCCCACAACGGCGTCTTCCTCGCCGCCCTGGCGGCGGGACTCGAGCCACGGGCCGCTGCGCGGCGCGCCAACGCCGCCGCTGCTATCGCGATCGAGTCCTTCGGTCCGGCGACGGCGCCCACCCGCGAGCGACTCGACGCGTGGCTCGACACGAGGAACTGAGCCGGTGTCAAATGGTTGAACCACCAGGCGCTGCGGCGCTCGAACCAACGGAGGCGTGATGCGGGCGTTCCAGGACTACTACCCCGAGCACCTGTCGCACTGCTACGGGTGCGGACGCCTGAACGAACACGGCTATCAGCTAAAGACGGTGTGGGACGGCGACGAGAGTGTCACCCGATTCACGCCGGCGCCCTTTCACACGGCGATCCCCGGCTTCGTCTACGGCGGGTTGCTCGCGTCCCTGATCGACTGTCACAGCACCGGCACCGCCGCCGCGGCCATGTACCGCGCCGAGGGCCGCGAGATGGACACCCTGCCGGCGTTTCGCTTCGTGACGGGATCGCTCACCGTGCGCTACAACGCGGCGACCCCGCTTGGGCCGGCGCTCGAGATCCGGGGTCGCGTGACCGAGATCAAGGGCCGCAAGGTGACCATCGCGTCGACGCTCTTCTCGGGACTCCAGGCGACGGTGACCGGCGAGGTGGTGGCGCTACAGATGCCCGAGGACTTCGGCCGCTGACGATCCGTCCGCGGCGCTCGGCCCCTAGCGGTAGTTCTCGCCGAGCTCGTCGCTCCACGTGGGCGTCGAGAGCTCGCCGCGCGGGACGCTCCACTGGAACACCGGCTTGATGTCGAGCACCGGCGTGCCGTCGATGCCGTCGAGGCCGCGCACGGTGAAGGAGCGTTCGCCGAGGCTGTCGATGGGCAGCGTCGTCAGGAGCAGCCGGTTCGGGCGGTCCTTGTTGCGCTGGGCGAAGACGCCGACGTCGGGCCAGTTCGGGTTGCTCCGAGGACGGCGGTGCCACGGGGCCGGCGGTACGTCCTCGGCCCAGTCCGCGAAGAAGATCAGCTCGACGTGCGAGAAGTCCTCGAGGCCGCGCAGCGCCTCGCTGGGAACGTCCGCGGCCAACTCGACCGTGCTCAGTACGTCGTCCCAGTTGTCGTCGAGCGCTTCGCTGCGGTCGTTGCGGATGTAGGCGATGGCGCGCACGGAGTAGTCCATCGCCCCAATCTAGCGAGCACCCCAAGTCAGTGACGGCCCGGGTTGTAGGGTGATTGCCCGGAATGGGGAGCGATGGCTGAACTGACTTTCACCTACGGCACGATGGCGGCCGGCAAGTCCACCCTGGCCCTGCAGCTCTGCTGGCAGCTGCGCCAGGGCCGCAGCGACGTCGCCCTGTGGACCTTCGGGGACCGCAGCGCGACCGGGATGGTGACCAGTCGGATCGGCATCGAGGCCGAGGCCGAGGCCGTGGCCCCCGGCGCCGATCTCAGCGAGTCCGTGCAGCGACTGTTCGAGCGAGGCGTGCGGATTTTGGTCATCGACGAGGTGCAGTTCGCCAGCCCCGAGCAGGTGGACGTCCTCGCGCGTCTGGTGGACGACCACGACGTCGACGTGCACGCCTTCGGGCTCTCCTCGGACTTCCTCTTGAACATCTTCCCGGGCTCGGCGCGACTCTTCGCGATCGCCGACTGGGCCCACGAGCTGCCGCTCACGTCGTCGTGCTGGTGCGGGCGCCGCGGGCGCTGCAACGCGCGCGTGGTGAACGGCGTGGTCGCGCGCGCGGGCGACCAGTTCTTCTACGGCGACGTCGCCGCGGGCGAGGTCCACTACCAGGTGCTGTGCCGGACCCACTACCGCCTGGGCCAGCTGGCGCCCGCGAACTAGAAGAAGGCGGCGCAAAGGTCGTAGAGCTCGCGCGGCACGCGTCGCTGGCCCTCGGCGACGACGCTGAGCGGCTGGAGCTCGATGCGCCCGCCGCGCACCAGGGGAATCGTGCCGAACTGGCCCGCGATCGCGGCCTCGTAGGCTGCCGCGCCGACGCGCGTGGCCCAGATGCGGTCGTAGGCCGTCGGACTGCCGCCGCGCTGGAGGTGACCGAGGACCGTGGTGCGGACCTCGAAGCCGCCGTGCTCGTCGATGCGCGTCGCCACGAACTGGCCGACCCCGCGCGTCGCGAGGCGCACGCCGCGCACGCCCTCGGTGGAGAGCTCGCCGAGCTCGGTGCCGCCGAGCGTGCGCAGGTTGACCCCCTCGGCGACGACGACGATGGAGAAGGCGTTGCCCGCGCTGCGCCGTTTGACCAGGTGGGCCACGATGTCGTCCATGGTCATGGGGAACTCGGGGATGACGATGAGGTCGGCGCCGCCGGCGAGACCGCCGAGCGCCGCCACCCAACCGGTGGCGCGGCCCATGGTCTCGACGACCATCACGCGGTGGTGCGAGGCCGCGGTCGTGTAGAGCCGGTCGAGTGACTCGGCCACCAGGCTGATCGCGGTGTCAAAGCCGATGCAGTAGTCGGTGCCGAGCAGGTCGTTGTCGAGCGTCTTGGGCACGCCCACGACCGGCGCGCCGCGCTCGGCGAGCCAGTTCGAGATCCGCTGGGTGCCGTCGCCGCCGATCGCGACCAGCGCGTCGAGGTGTTCGCCGATCGCTTCGAGCACGGTGTCGCGGCCTCCGGCGGGATTGTCGAGGTCGTAGCGCGCGGTGCCGAGGATCGTCCCGCCGAGGCCCACGATGCCGCGGAAATCGTCGGTCGTGAGCCGGCGCCCGGCGTAGGGGGTGGCGAGGCCGGACCAGCCGTTGGCGATGCCGATCACCTCGTGGCCGTCGCGCAGCGCCATCAGTCCGACGGCGCGAATCGCTGCATTCAGTCCCGGCGCGTCGCCACCGGCGGTCAGGACTCCAATGCGCATGTCCCCTCAATCGCTCGTCTCGCCCGTAACTTTAGGCGACCACACGACCCGGCTTCCCGTGTCGCGGCTACCCAGAAATGTCCCGGGCATTACGTCTCGTTCACCTGGCGTTCACTTGTGGTGTTTACGCTCGGGACAAAGCGCGAAGGGTGAGGATTCATGGAAGAAGTTGTCAGGCCTGACGTTGATCCCAAGCGGATCGCGTCGGTACTCACAGAACTGGATCCCGACGCCAACCGGCCGGCCAACGTCATCGAGACGAGCGGGCTGAACCTGCACTTCGGCACCAAGTCGATCCTCGCCGGGGTCAACATGGCCTTCGCCCGCGGCACGATTACCGCACTCATCGGTCCGACCGGCTCGGGCAAGTCGACGTTCCTGCGCACGCTCAATCGGATGAACGACCGGGTGTCGGGATTCCGCCACGAGGGTGACGTCCTGCTCGACGGCCAGAGCATCTGGGCGCCGTCCCAGGACCTGCTCGCGATTCGCCGCCGCGTGGGCATGCTCTTCCAGCGCCCGAACCCGTTCCCGATGTCGATCAAGGACAACGTGGTCGCCGGCGTGAAGGCCCACGGCATCGCCAAGGGCAAGCAGCTCGACGTGGTCGCCGAGATTCGCCTGCGCGAGGTCGGCCTGTGGGACGCGGTCAAGGACCGGCTCAATGAGTCGCCCTACCGGCTCTCGGGTGGCCAGCAGCAGTTGCTATGCCTCGCGCGCGCCCTCGCCGTCGGTCCCGAGGTCCTCTTGCTCGACGAGCCGACGTCGGCCCTCGACCCGCTCTCGACCGAGTCGGTCGAGCAGCTGATGCGCACACTCACCCCGGCGCTGACGCTCATTGTCGTCACGCACAACCTTGGCCAGGCGCGCCGGGTGTCGGACAACACGATGTTCTTCTACGAGGGCCGCCTCGTCGAGCACGGTCCCACGAGCCAGGTCTTTGACAACGCGCGCGAGAGTGACACCGCGCGCTACGTGAACGGCTTGATGGGTTAATTCGAGCGTTCGGAAATAACGCAGAAATCAGTTTTGTCTCACTGTCGAGACACGCGCAGTTCACTTGGCCTCCGTACCGTGACTGCATCACCTACTAGGAGGAATGTTGTGAAGTTGACTATTCGTTCGAGCGCGCGGCTGGCGTCGACGCTCGCGGTAGCGGGATCGATCTCGCTCGCCGGTGTGGCGAGCGTTGCCTCGGCCGCAACCAAGCACAAGCCCAAGCCCAAGCCCGCCCCGACATTCGTCGTGGAGAAGCCAGGTGCCGCCAACCTGTCCGAGACGGGCAGCACGCTGCTCTACCCGCTGTGGAACCTGTGGGCTCCCGACTACCAGGCGGCCTTCCCCAAGGTGACCGTCAGCACCGCCGGCACCGGCTCGGGTACGGGCATCGCCGACGCGGCGAGCGGCACGGTCAACGTCGGCTCGTCTGACGCCTACCTGTCACCGACGACCCTGGCGAGCTCGCCGAACCTGTTGAACATCCCACTGGCGATCTCCTACCAGGTCATCATGTACAACATCCCCGGCGTCACCGCGCACCTCAAGCTGAACGGCACGGTGCTGGCCCAGATCTACACCGGCAAGATCACGAACTGGAACGACCCGGCGATCACCGCGCTGAACCCGGGCGTCAAGCTCCCGAGTCTGCCCATCGTGGCGCTGCACCGCTCTGACGGCAGTGGCGACACGTTCCTCTTCTCCCAGTACCTGGCCCGCCAGGACGGGGCGGACTGGGGCTCGACCAACTACGGCACGACGGTGACCTGGCCCGCGATCAAGAACTCGCTCGCTGAGCAGGGCAACGGTGGCATGGTCTCGGGCTGCTCGGCGACCCCCGGTTGCGTCGCCTACATCGGCGTCAGCTTCCTCACCCAGGGTCTGGGCGACGGCCTCGGCTACGCCCAGCTGAAGAACGGTACGGGCCAGTACGTCATGCCTACCGCCAAGGCGGTCGCGATCGAGGCCAAGGGGTACACCAACATCACCCCGGCCAGCGGCACCATCTCGATGATCAACGGCCGCGTGAAGAACGGCTACCCGATCATCAACTACGAGTACGCCATCGTGAACAAGCAGCAGTCCAACGCGGCGACCGCCCAGGCCGTTCGCTCCCTGCTCGAGTGGGCCGTCAGCCCGAAGTTCGGCAACTCCAACCAGTACCTGAGCCAGGTGCGCTTCCTGGCGCTGCCCACGCGTGTCGCGGTGCAGTCCTTCAAGCAGATCCACAAGATCAAGTAGTTCCACGGGGTTGAGAGGAGAACATTGACGATCAACCCCGCGACCGTTGACCCGATCCGCCGAGACACTTCGTCTCGGCGGATCGGGCACTTCGTGCGTCGACACGAAGAAGGCGTCTGGCGCGTCGGTGGACGCACGGCGTCCCTGCTGCCCGTCGCCGCACTGCTGTTCGTCGTCATCGTGCTCGCCGTGAAGGCGTGGCCGGCGATCAAGGTGAACGGCTTCGGCTTTCTCACGAGCACCGCGTGGCTCCCGGGCAACACCTACGGCGGCGTCGAGCACGTGCACGGCGTGATGATCCCCGCCGGTGCCCGCTACGGCGCGTGGCCGCTCATCGCGGGCACGCTGCAGACC
>JAKAPH010000098.1 GCA_021807265.1 Actinomycetes bacterium
ACGTCGTCGGCGGCGATCTCGGAGTCGAAATACATGTCGTACTGGAAGCCCGAGCAGCCACCGGACTTCACGGCGATCCGCAGCGCGAGCACCTCGTCGACGCCTTCGGCAGCGATCAGCTCTGCGACCTTGGTCGCGGCGGTTGCGGTCAGGGTGATGGGCTCGGCGACGGTGGCGTCGGTGGCCGTGGTGATGACGTCGGTCATGAGGCTCCTTCAGTTGAGGACGTCATTCATGGTAGCGGTGAACCCGCCCGGGCGATACCGCGGCCGCCCCGGTAACGTCCAATCGTGAATGACCTGACCGCCGCGGTCACCGAGCGCCTCGCGCACGTCTACGACCCCGAGTTGGGTGTCTCGGTCGTCGAGCTGGGCATGGTGCGCGCCGTCGAGATCGACGATCAGGACGTGGTGGTGACCGTGGCCCTGACGACGACGGGGTGCCCGCTTCGCACCCAGATCGAGCGCGACATCCGCGAAGCGGTGGCGAGCCTGGAGGGCGTGCGGGCGGTGCGTCTCGCCTTTGGCGTCATGGACGCCGACGAGAAGCGCGCGGCCATGACCGCGGCCCGCTCGGCCGCCCAGCGCCGGGCCCCGGCCACCTCGCTCGCCCCGACGACCCCGGTGCTCGCCATCGCGTCGGGCAAGGGCGGCGTCGGCAAGTCCTCGGTGACGGCCAACCTCGCGACGGCCCTCGCAAAGACCGGGCTCTCGGTCGGCGTCCTTGACGCCGACGTGCTCGGCTTCTCGCTCGCCCGACTGCTCGGCATCGACGGCGAGGTGGAGGCCCGCGGGGGCAAGATGCAGCCCCTCGTGCGACCCGTCGGCGCGGGCGAGATCCGCCTGCTCTCGATGGGGCTGCTCGCCGACGAGGACCAGGCGCTGCTCTGGCGCGGCCTCATCGCCCAGAAGGCGGTCGCCCAGTTCATCGAAGACGCCGACTGGTCGGGTGTGGACTACCTGCTGATCGACACCCCGCCGGGCACGGGCGACATCGCGATGACCCTCGCGCGACTGCTGCCCGCCATGGGCCAGCTCGTCGTCACGACGCCGAACCGGGCGGCCCAGCGCGTCGCCGCCCGAGCGGCCGACTTCGCGCGCAAGTCCAACATCCGGGTCCTCGGCGTGATCGAGAACATGAGCGCGTTCACGTGCGCCTGCGGCGAGCGCCACGCCATCTTCGGCGACGGGGGCGGCGCAGACCTCGCGGCTCAGCTCGGCGTGCCCCTCCTCGCCTCGATCCCGCTGCACGGGGCGGTGGCGCACGGCGGCGACGAGGGCCGTCCGATGGCGACGGGCGAGGCCGACGACGGGGTCTTCAATCTGCTCGCCGCGCGCATCCGCACCGACGTCGCCCCGCCCGCCGGCGCACTCGGGTGTTCGGCCCGGCTGCTCGACGCCATCGAACGGGCCGTCGGGCACGCCTGAGAAGCCTGAGAGCGCCGCGGCACGAAGTGGCGGCGGCCTGCGACACTGGCGATCGTGACCAGTTCCGCTGACGCGCCCGATCCCCGAGCGCAGCGCCGCTCGCGGCGCGCCTACCGGGCCGGTTTCGCCGTGGCCATCGCGGCGGTCGTGCTCTCGGTGACCCTCTTACCCTTCGCGGTGATCAGCCTCTACCAGACGTTCCACCAGCCCGTGGGCGGCGTGGTCTACGACCTCGCGCCGCCGCGGGCCGGCGGCGGCGAGACGACGACGCTCAACGTCGCCGCCGTGACCATCAACGAGGTCAGCCAGGTGATCCAGCTGCGCGTCTCGGGCGAGCACCGCTGCGTGGCGCGATGCGGCGAGGTTGAGTCGGTCCAGTTCTCCTCGGTGCGCGCCAACGCCGCTGGCGCGCTCGGCGCGGCGCCGTCGGTCACGGTGGCCCTGCCGAGGCAGACCGGCGCGGTCAATCAGTTGGTGTCACTGCCGATCACCGGCAACCTCATCGACTACCCCTTCGACCACTACCGGCTCGTCCTGGGCGTGGCGTTGCGCATCGTCGCCCCGGGCGGGTCGTCGGCCGCGGTCTCACCATCGGCCGCCCGCGAGGGCCTCGCCTTCAGCGTGACCAACGACGTGCCCCGGATGACCCTGGCGAAGCCCCGGCTCGAGTCGGTCGCGGCGCCAACCGGTGCGACCTACGACCAGGTCATCACGCTCACGCTGTCTCGGCCGGTCTACCTACGGGTCCTCACCGTCCTCTTGATCCTGCTGATCACCCTCGCGTCGATCTACGGGGTCCTGCTCGAGCCCTTCCAGCGCATCCTCGCCACCATCGGCGGCCTGGTGCTCGGTATCTGGGGCGTGCGGTCGCTCCTCGTCGGCTCCTACCCGCCCGACTCGACCGGCGTCGACCTCGTGCTCGAGGCGGTCATTCTGCTCATCTTGCTCACCGTGATCGGGCGCGCCACGTGGCACCTGTACCGCAGCGGCCGAGACGCGAGCGACCGGGACTGAGCCGGCGCCGCGGCGCGTCAGTCGAGATCTTCGTAGCCCTCGTCGCCGGGCAGCACGATCACCGTCTCGCCGTTTCGCTCGAGCATCCGCGGTTCGACGCGCGTTACCGCGCGCGCCGAGCCGGCCCACGACAGCACGTCGGCGACGCGCTCGAACGCGGTGATCGACTCGAGGTTGCGGATGGTGGGCAGGATCATCGTGATCGCCCCGGATGCGGCGAGCGCGAGTGCGTCGACTGGGCGCAGCCAGCGGTGTGCGACCGTCTCGGCCTCGTCGTGGCCCGCGGTCTGGTCGGCCGGCGCCTCGACGACGAAGAACCGGGTATCGAAGCGCCGCGGCGGGCCCACCGGGGTCACCCAGTGCGACAGGTAGGCGACACCGCGCAGGTCGAGCACCTGATCGAGGCCGTCGAGCACGTCGGCGAACACGCAGCGCCGAGCGTTCAGCTCCTCGCGCCAGCGCGCCAGCGCGCCGGCGTCGGCGGTGGTCGCGCCGGCGGAGCCGGTCACGAGGAGCAGACCCGCCTCCTCGAAGAGCTCGCGCAGGGCCGCGACGTAATAGGCGAGCCCCCCTGAATCAAGGCCCAGCCGCTGCGAGGCCGTCGAGTCGTCGAGCCCCGCGACCCGGTCCGCGAGAGCGGCGTCCCCGGCGTCCACGGCGCCACCGGGGAAGACGTAGGCGCCGCCGACGAAGTCGCTGTTGAGGTTTCGGCGAACCAGCAGGACTTCGACGCCGGTGGCCCCGTCGCGCAACGGCAGGACCGTCGAGGCCGGTCGCGGGATCAGGACGTCGCTCATGGTCCCAACCTACCCACCGACCCCGCGCTGCCTGAGCGGGTCCGGGCGTCCAGTAAGTTTGTGCGGTACTCACGCGTTAGGAGCATCGTGGCCAAGAAACCCCCCGTCAAGCGAACGCCGGCCCCTGCCACCACCGGACGCCCGGCCGGGCTCTTCACCTGGGCCGCCATCGGGCTCGTCGTGGTAATCGTCGCGGCCCTCGTCATCATCAAGGTCGCCACGGGCTCCTCGACCCCTGGCGCGGCGCCCTTCCAGGCGACGAGCGCGACCGTGGCTGGCGAGGTCACCGGCGTCCCCGCCTCGGTCTTCAACGCCGTCGGCGTGAAGTCGCCCGCCGTGCCGATTTCCGCACCCGTCACCCTCAAAGGTCAGCCGGCGCTGACCGCGACGACGGGTGCCACCACCCTGCCTGAGGTCTTCTACCTTGGCGCCGAGTACTGCCCGTTCTGTGCCGCCGAGCGGTGGCCGACCATCGTGGCGCTGAGCCGCTTCGGCACGTTCTCGGGCCTCGGCGACATGATCAGCTCGACCAAATCGGGCGAGGCCTACCCCGGCACGCCGACCTTCACCTTCGTCAAGGCCCACTACAAGTCCAAGTACCTGGTCTTCAAGTCAGTCGAGCAGTACACCAACGTCTGGGACAACGCAACGGGCTTCTACTCGACGCTGCAGAACCCGACCAAGACCGAGTTGGCGATCTTCCAAAAATACGACACGTCAAAGTACGTCCCGGGCATGACGTCCCAGCAGGACGGTTCCATCCCCTTCGTCTCAATCGGCAACAAGTACCTGATCTCGGGCGCGAGCTTCACGCCGCAGTTGCTCGCTGGCGTGTCGCGCGACACCATCGCGGCCGGGCTCACCGACCCGACGAATCCCGTGACGGCCGCCATCATCGCCACCGCGAACCTCGAGACCGCGACCTACTGCGTGCTCACCAAGGACCAGCCGAGCAGCGTGTGCGCGAGTCCCGGCGTGGTCGCGGCGAGGAAAGCCCTCGGCATTAAGTGAGTACACGGACCGACGAGGTCTCGCGGACGGTCGTCTACTCGACGTTCGCGCTGAGCCTGGTCGGCCTGGGCATCGCCGCGTACCTCAGCTTCACCCACTTCGAGGGCAATAAGTTCCTCGCCTGCTCGACCACGGGCCTGTTCAACTGCGACACCGTCACCTCGTCGCCCCAGTCCTACGTTTTTGGCGTGCCCGTGGCGCTAGTGGGCCTCGTGGGCTACGCCATACTCGTCGTGCTCAACTCACCGTGGGGCTGGCACTCGCCGCGCTACGCGTTGCACGTGGCCCGAGCCACCATCGTCGCCGGCTCGATGGTCTTCGTCTTGTGGCTCGTCGCCGCCGAACTGCTCTACGTCGGGCACATCTGCGAGTGGTGCACGGGCGTGCACGTGGTGACCTTCCTGCTCTTTGTGATCGTCGCGCGGGTGGCGCCGAACCAGTTGGCGCGCCGCTCAGACCGGGCGTAGTCCTCGCCGCTCGACTTCGTTGAGACCGCCCCAGATGCCGTGGCTCTCGTGGCGGTCGAGCGCGCCCTCGAGACATACGTCGCGCACCGCGCAGTGTTGGCAGATCCGCTTGGCCGCGAGCTCGCGTTGGAGGCGCTGCTCTTTTCGCTCGCTGGCGTCAGGCGCGTAGAACAACGCGCGCTCACTCCCACGACAGGCGCTCAACTCAGTCCACGATGCCTGCGATATCGCCATCTTTCCCCCCGGATCGACTAACGAGCGAACACTACTTATCGCGCCTGACGAGGGCAAGACGAATTTTCTGGCTCCGTCGGGCGGCTCAGCGGGGATTTCCCCAGGAATTGCGCTCTCCGCTACGCTTAGCCGGTGGCCACCGTTCTTCTCGTCAGCGACCTGCCCGCCCTGCGTTCCGACCTTCGCACGATGCTCGAGGGTCCCGACGTCACCGTCGAGGAGGCCGGATCGGGCCGCGAGGCACTCGCCCGGGTGAAGGACGGCGACGTCGACCTCGTCGTCGTCGACCTGCAAGTCGGCTCGATGGGCGGCATGGCGATCGCCCTGGAGTTGCGCAACGAGGAGTCCTACGGCGCCGCCGAGCCCGTCGCCATCCTGATGCTGCTCGACCGGCGCGCCGACGTGTTCCTCGCCCGGCGCAGCGGCGTCGAAGGCTTCGTCGTGAAGCCCCTCGACGCCCAGCGCGTGCGCAGCGCCGTGCGTGCGCTGCTGCGCGGCGACGAGTACGAGGACGACTCGTGGCGCCCGTCCACGGTCCGGGTGTCCTCCTCGACGTGAGCGACGATCGACCCTCGGGATCGGCCTTCGCCCGATTCCGAGCACGCGTCATGGGCCAGCACGACGTCGTCAAGGCGTCACCCGAGGCTGACGCGATCCACGCGCGCGTCGACCAGCTCGCCAAGCTGGAACTGCGCGACGTCATGACCCCGCGCGTCGACGTCGCCTACCTCACCGCGCCGGTGACCCCCGAGGCGGTCGCCGAGGCGGTGCGCGATACCGGCCACTCGTGCTTCCCCGTCGTCAACGGCGACCTCGACGACGTCGACGGCGTGCTGCTCGTCAACGACCTCTTCCGCAGCACGACGGTCCGCCGAGCCATCGGCGTGTCCCTGCCCACCGCCGACGAAATCGCCCGCAAGATCCG
>JAKAPH010000013.1 GCA_021807265.1 Actinomycetes bacterium
AGGTTCGAGAAGACCTCACCACCTCGGCCCTGCGCGCGGGCATCTACGACCGCTACGGACAGATCCTGGCCGTCTCGCGCCCGACGTCCCTCGTCATCGCCGACGACTTCCAGATCGCCCACCCGAGTACCGAGGCGCAGGCCATGTCACCCGTCGTCGGCGTACCCGTTGGGAAGTTGACCCAGTTGCTCTCGGAGCGGCACGGCTACGTGGTGATCAACAACCACCTCGATTTGACGATGGGCCGCCAGCTCGCGTCCATGAACTTTCCCGGCATCGTCGTTCAGGCCTCGTCGGTGCGCTCGTACCCCAACGGCGCCGAGGCCACGGCGCTCATCGGCGGGGTCAACGCATCGGGGACGGGCTCGGCCGGGCTGGAGTACCAATACCAGAAGTTGTTAGCGGGCCAGACGGGCATCACGCGCGCCTTCGTGTCCGCCTCGGGCGTCAATCTGCCAAGCACCCACACGACCGTGATCAAGAAGGCTAAGCCGGGTGTCGGGCTCGAACTCACCATCGACTCGTCGCTCCAGTTCGTCACGGAACGGTCCCTCGCCCACGCAATAGCGTCTACCGACGCTGTCGCGGGCACCGCCCTGGTGATGGACGTCCACACAGGCGAGATCTTGGCGAACGCGTCGCTGGTCAACATTCACGGCAAGCCCGGCGTGCTCGGCAAGGTCCCGTCGTGGGGGGTTTCGGTCGGCGTGCCTGGCATCGAGCAGACGATCAACGACCTTGCGTTCAGCTACGCCTACGAGCCCGGTTCAGTCTTTAAGGCGGTCACGTTTTCGGCGGCCCTGCAGGCGGGCATCATCACGCCGACGACGGTCTTTCCCGTCCCCAACAGTCTCGTGGTTGGCGGTCGAGTCTTCCACGACGCCGAGACCCACGGACTCTTGCACCTCACCGCCACCCAGATCCTTGCGCAGTCGTCCAATATCGGCACCTACGAGATTACGAACCGACTCGGCGAGGCCGGCCTGCTCAGCCAGGTCGAACGGCTGGGCTTTGGTCAATTGACCACGCTGAACTTCCCCGGCGAGACGCCCGGGCTGCTCGTGAACGCCAACAGCTGGTTTCCAAGCGACATGGCCGCCATGCCGATCGGCCAGGTGGACGCCGTGCCACCGATCCAGGTGCTCGACGCCTATAACGCGATCGCCAACGGCGGTGTCTTTGTCGAGCCGAAGCTCGTGCGCGGCTACGTCATGGCCAACGGTTCGGTGAAGGCCGCACCCGCGAGCAAGACCCGCCGGGTAGTGACGTCGGCCGTGTCCGCGACGCTTACGAAAATGCTCGAGCAGGTGGTCCTCGCGGGCACCGGTACGAACGCCATCATCCCGGGGTATCCGGTGGCCGGTAAGACGGGCACGGCGACGATTCCCTACCCGGGCAAGGACTTGCTGCTCTCGGGTCAGTTTGACGCGACCTTCGTCGGCTTCGCGCCGGCCGACCACCCGGTACTGTCGATGATCGTGGTGGTCGAACGTCCGCTGACGACCGTGTACGGGGGCACCGCCGCGGCGCCAGTCTTTCAACAGGTGATGTCCTACGCGCTGCACCACTACGCGATTCCGTCGTCGGGAATCACGGTCAAGCCCCTCAAGGGACTCGCCTCGATCGCGTCGGACGTGACGTGATGCAACTCGGCGACCTCTTCGACGACGCGCCGCTGGACATCGTGACGGCGAGCATCGAGATCGACCGCGTCGAGATCGATTCACGGGCCTGCGGGCCCGGGACGCTGTTTCTCGCCGTGCCGGGCTCTCGCGAGGACGGTGCGCGCTACGCCGCCGACGCCGTCGCGCGCGGGGCGGTGGCGGTCATGGCGAGTGCTCCGATGGAGGTCGGCGTGCCGGTGGTCGTGATCCCGCCGTCACAGGTGCGCGCGATGGTCGCCCACGTCAGTGCGGCGATCGTGGGCCACCCCGACCGGCGAGTCGAGTTGGTCGGCGTGACCGGCACGAACGGCAAGACGACAGTCACCTCGCTGGTCGCCCAACTCGTCCAGCACCTCGGGTGGAACGGTGCGAACATCGGCACGCTCACGAACCAGCGGACCACACCAGCGGGACCCGAGCTCTTTCGGACCATCGACGGCATCGTTCGTGGGTTCGACAGCGCCCCTCGGTCGATCATCGCCCTCGAGGTGTCCAGTCACGCTCTCGACCAAGGACGCGTCGACGGGCTGCAGTTCGCGGTGGCCGCGTTCACCAACTTGAGCCACGAGCACCTCGACTACCACGGCTCGATGGAGGCGTACTACCGCGTCAAGGCACAGCTCTTCACTCCCGAGCGGGCGCGGCGGGCGGTGATCTGGGTCGACGACTCCTACGGCGCCCGTCTCGCTGACGAGTCGACCATCGCGACGACCAGCGTGTCCATGGCCGACGTCACGAGCGTCACCATGTCGCTCATCGGCACGACGTTCTTCTGGCGCGGGCACCTCGTTCGCTCGCCGCTGGTGGGTGCGTACAACGTCGACAACGCCGTGATGGCGATGTCGATCGTGAGTGCCCTCGGTGCGGACGAGGCGCAGGTGGTTGAGGCGCTCGCCGCCGTGCGGCCGGTGCCCGGTCGCTTCGAGATCGTCCACAGCCAGGACGTGGTCGTGATCGTCGACTACGCGCACACGCCAGCGGGACTGGAGCACCTCCTGGGCGACGTTCGCTCCCTGGCGTCCGCGGCGCGGATCATCACGGTCTTTGGCTGCGGGGGCGATCGGGACCACGAAAAGCGCCCGGCCATGGGGGCCGTCGCCGCCGAACGCTCCGATATCGTCTACGTGACCTCGGATAATCCTCGTTCGGAGGATCCAGATGGCATCATTGATGCCATCATGGCGGGCGTCGAGAACGGATCGAACGTCCACCGCGAGGTCGACCGACGTCGAGCCATCTCCTTGGCCCTGGGCGAGGCGCGCTCCGGTGACGTCGTGGTGGTCGCTGGCAAGGGTCACGAGACCACGCAATCGATCGGCGACGCCGTGCTGGAGTTCGACGACCGAGCGGTCGTCCGGGAGTTGATGAAATGAGCCGACGATGCTGAGTCTGATGGAGTCGGGAGGGATTGGCTTCCTGGTGTCGCTGCTCGCGACGCCGCTGTGGATCCGCTTCGTGCGCCGTCGCTCGATGGGCCAGCACATCCGCTCCGACGGCCCCTCCTCACACCAGGCCAAGGCGGGAACACCCACGATGGGCGGGGTCATCATCGTGCTCGCGGGCGTCATTGGCTACCTCATGGGCCACGTCGGCACCGCCATCGATTTCACGCGGGCCGGCGTCCTCGCGGTGCTGGTCACGGTGGCGTCGGGGATCGTGGGCTTCGCCGACGACTACTTGGCGATTCGAAACGCGCGCAACCTGGGACTCAACAAGCGCGGCAAGCTGGCCGGTCAGCTGTTGATCGCGGCGGTTTTCGCCGTGCTCGCCATCTATTGGGTGAAGACCTCGACGGACCTATCCTTCACCCGGTTCTCACTCCCGGGCTGGAATCTGTCGGTCGCGGGGTGGATCCTCCTCGCCGTCTTTGTCATCGTGGCCACGTCCAACGCGGTGAACCTGACTGACGGCCTCGACGGTCTGGCGGGTGGTTCGGCGACGTTCGCCTTCGCGGTGCTGTCGATCATCGGGTACTGGCAGTTCCGCCACTTCTCGATCTACCACTTGCACAGTGCCCTGGACCTCGGGCTGGTGGCCGTGGGCTTGGTCGGGTCGTGCCTGGGCTTTCTCTGGTGGAACGCGGCGCCCGCTCGAATCATGATGGGTGACACCGGATCCCTCGCGATCGGGACCGGCCTCGGCGCTTTGTGCCTGCTCATGAACCTCGATCTGCTGCTGGTGGTGCTGGGCGGGCTCTTCGTCGCCGAAACTGCCTCGGTGATCTTGCAGGTGCTCAGCTTCCGGCTCTTCGGGCGCCGCATCTTTCGCATGGCCCCGTTCCACCACCACTTCGAGTTGCGCGGCTGGCCCGAGACGACCGTGATCATCCGGTTCTGGATCCTGTCGGGTCTGTGCGCGGCCCTCGCGCTGGGGATCTTCTACGGCGACTTCTTGAAGATCGCCAAGGTGGTCTGATGGCCGAGGGGCGAACGGGCCGACTGCTCCACGCGTGGCCGCGGGGCAACGCCACCGCCCGCTCGTTGCTGGTGGTCACCATGATCATGGTCGCCTACGGCACCGTCGCGGTCGCGTCGGCGAGCGAGGGCCAGGCGACCGCTAACGGTGGCTCGAGCTGGAGCATCGCCATCCACGACGTCGTCTACCTGGGCTTCGGACTCCTGGCGCTGTACTTGGGCGCGCGCGTGCATCTCGGGTACCTCATCCGACGTGCGCCGCTGGCGATGATCGGCGGCATCGGACTGCTGCTCGCGGTCAAGGCGATTGGCGTCAGTGCGAACGGTGGCAAGCGATGGCTCAACCTGCACGTCATCTACCTCCAACCGTCCGAGCTCTTCAAGCTCGTCACGATTCTCTACGTGGCGTGGCTCGTGCAGCACCAGCACGAGGAGTTGGGGGAGTGGCGCCGTCTCGCGCTGTGGACGCTGCCCGTGATCGCCGGCGTCGGGCTCATCATCCTCGAGCCCGACATCGGAACCTCCTCGGTCGTCGTGGCGATCACGATGGTGATGCTCGCTATCGCCGGACTCAGCCGCCAGCTCCTGACCCGGATCGCCGCGCTGGGGGTGCTCGCCTTTGGCGCCTTCATGCTGCTCAAGCCGTACTCGTCACGACGGTTCTTTTCCTTCCTGCACCCGAATCAGAATCTCCAAGGCAGCGGCTACCAGCTGCTCCAGTCCAAGATCGGCCTCGGCGCGGGGGGTCTGACCGGGCTGGGACTCGGGCACAGTCGCGAGAAGTGGGGCCTCCTGCCCAATCCGCACACCGACTTCATCTTCACGATCATCGGCGAGGAGTTGGGCCTCATCGGCACCTTCGCCGTGATCGGGCTGTTCGTGTGGTTCCTGTTCAGCTCGACGCGCATCGCGATGAACTCACAGAACACGGTGTACCGGTTGCTCGCCGTGGGGATCGTGACGTGGATCGTGCTCGAAGCGGTGATCAACATCGCCTCGGTGGTCGGGGGCTGGGCGGTCACCGGCATCCCGCTGCCGTTCTTCTCCTACGGCGGGACCGCGCTGATCACCGAGCTCTTCGGCGTCGGTGTGCTCTACAACATCGGCCACGATACGAGTCGACTGGGCGGACTCGAGATCCCCGACTACGTTGGTCCGACCCGCCGCGCCGCGCCGCGCCCGGCGTCGGCGCCGCGCGGCTACGGCCCGGATCCGCGAGAACGCGTTCGACGGTACGACTGATGGACCGATGCGTCGTCGTGACTGGTGGCGGCACCGGAGGTCACATCTTTCCCATGCGCGCGATTGGTGACCAGCTGGTCGCCGTGGGGGTACCCGCCTCCTCGATCCACTACGTGGGCAGTCGCCGGGGCCAAGAGGCCGCGCTGCTGGCCGACCAGCCAATCGACC
The DNA here is from genome assembly GCA_021807265.1 of Actinomycetes bacterium. Taxonomy (GTDB): domain Bacteria; phylum Actinomycetota; class Acidimicrobiia; order Acidimicrobiales; family RAAP-2; genus RAAP-2. Next base: position 5,489 of record JAKAPH010000013.1, read on the forward strand.
TGACACTCTTGCCGGGACGGGGGATCCGTCGGTCGTGGCGGGCCCGGGCGGTCGTTCAGAATCTTGGCGCGATCGTCGGCCTCGCGGCGGCCTTTGCCGTCGCCATCGTTCGCGTTGGCCGCTGGCGCCCGTCGGTGGTCGTGTCGGTCGGCGGCTACGCCGCAGCGGCGGTCGGTGCCGCGGCGGTGCTCTGGCGTCGACCGCTCGTCCTGGTCGAGCTCGACGCGGCCCCGGGTGCAGTGCATCGCGTCCTGGCACGCTTCGCGCGACGTCGTTGCCTCGCGTACGGCCCGGCGGACGAGCGAAGCGTTGTCACCGGGGTTCCCCTCGGCTCTGACATCCTCGCGGTCGATCGCGGGCGTGACGCGCGCGAGCGGGCCCGCGAGGCCATGGAACCACCGATCGAGTCCGGCCGCGCCGTCGTCGTGGTGATGTCGGGTTCACTGGGTGCCACGCGGGTCAATGACGCGGTGAGCGAGCTTGCGCGGCGCTGGTCCACGCGGGCGGACCGGACGATCATTCACGTCAGCGGCCGACGCGACGCGTCGAGGGTGCTCGCGCACCGACCGACGACCGACGGTCTCGACTACCGGATCATCGAGTTCGCGACGATGGCCCCGCTGTGGTCGGTCGCCGACGCGGCCGTCTGTCGAGCGGGAGCGACGACGGTGGCCGAACTGACCGCGCTCGGCATCCCCTCGGTGCTGGTGCCGCTGCCGGGTGCGCCCGGTGACCACCAGACCCGCAACGCGCGGGCCGTGGCGGACGCGGGCGGCGCGGTCTTGCTCGCCGACGAGGACTGTGACGCCGCGGCATTGGAAGCCGCACTCGAGCGCCTCCTCGACCCGGGCAACGCCGAGCGCGCCGCGCGGGCGGCCCGGGGCCTCGGTCACCTGGACGCCACGGGGGCGATCACGCGCGTGGTGCTCGAGGTCGGAGGGCTGCCGGCGTGATCTTCAAACGCGGGACACGGGTGCACATCGTCGGCGTCGGCGGCGCGGGGATGAGCGGGCTCGCCCGGCTGCTCGCGACGCGTGGTTGCGCGGTCTCTGGCTCGGACGCGCGTGCCTCGGACGTGCTCGAGGAGCTTCGCGCAGCGGGCGTGGCGGTGCACGTGGGCCACGACCCCGGCGCCGTGGGCGACGCGCAGGTCGTGCTCTGGTCGCCCGCGGTCCCCGAGGACGACGCGGAGCTCACAGCGGCGCGCGATCGCGGCGCCACGCTCGTCGGCCGCGCAAGCGTGCTCGCCGAGTTGGCGCGGATGCGGCCGGTGGTGGGGCTCACGGGCACCCACGGCAAGACCACGGCGACGTCCATGTTGGTTCACGTGTTTCACGCGGCCGGGGTGGACGCGTCGCGGTTGCTCGGTGCGCCGGTCGTCGGTGTCGGGACCAATGGCCACTGGGGCGACGAGCCACTGGTGATGGAGGTCGACGAGAGCTACGGGACCTTTCGCGAGCTCGAACCAGCGGCGCTCGGACTCCTCAACGTCGAACCGGACCACCTCGACTACTACGGCGATCGCGACGCGCTCGAGACGGCCTTCGCCGATCTCGTCGAGCGAACGGTCGGCCCGGTCGTGGCGTGGGTGGACGACCCCGGCAGCCGCCGGGTGCGCGGCCACGTCACCCGGCCCGTCGTGAGCGTGGGACGGCGCGACGCCGACTGGGTCGTCACCGACGAGGTGGTGTCGCGGCGCGCGGCGCGTTTCGACCTGACCGGCCCGGACGGTCAGCACCTCGAGGTCGAGTTGTCGGTGACCGGGGCGCACAACGTCGCCAACGCGGCGGTGGTCGCGGTGCTGGCACTGAGCGTCGGGCTCGCCGCCGAGCACGTCGTCGGCGGACTGGCGGCCTTTACCGGGGCGCCGCGACGCTTCGAGTTCCGGGGCCGCTGGCACGGGGCCGACGTCTACGAGGACTACGCCCACTTGCCCGGCGAGGTGGCCGCGACGCTCGCGGCGGCGCGCGCCGCGGGTTACACCGAGATCGCCGCGGTCTTCCAGCCGCACCGCGTGACCCGGACGATCGCGCTCGCCGCGGACTTCGCCGACGCCTTCGATTCGGCCCAGCGCGTCATCGTGACCGACATCTACCGGGCCGGCGAGGCGAATCCGACCGGCGTGACCGGCCAGCTGGTCGCCGAAGCCGTCGCTCGCTCCTTCGAGGGACCCGTCGACTACGCCGCGACCTTCGACGACGTGGTTGCCGCGCTCGCGGCCGGATCCGGGCCCGATGCGATCTTCTTCCTCGGAGCCGGCGACATCGCCGACGCGATCGGCCGCCTGGCGGGGGGTCTGGACTCGTGAGCCTCGACCGGCTCGTCGCCGCCGGTGGTGCGCGCGTGCTCGAGCACGCGCCCGTCGGCGCCCTGACGACCTACCGGGTCGGTGGTTCGGCGCGCGCCCTCGTGACGCTCTCGTCGGCCGCGGACGCCGACGAGCTGTTGCCGCTGGTCGACTCGACGGGTCTGGCGACCATCGTCATCGGCAACGGCTCGAACCTGCTGATTGCCGACGGCGAACACGCGGTGGTGGCGATTCGTCTGGTGGGTGACTTCGCGAACCTGACCTGGACCGACGAGGGCGAGACCGTCTCGGTGGTGGCGGGCGGTGGACTCGGCCTGCCCGTGATGGCGCGTCGCCTGGTCGCCGAGGGAATCGTCGGCTTCGAATGGGCCGTCGGGGTTCCCGGGACGGTCGGGGGCGCCGTGGCGATGAACGCCGGTGGCCACGGTTCGGACATGGACGCGAGCGTCAGGACCGTTGAGCTGTGGCACCAGGGTGCGCGCACGACCTGGGACCACGACGCGCTCGTCTTCGGCTACCGACGCAGTGCCGTGGCGGCACGCGACGTCGTGCTCGCGGCGACGGTGTCCCTGGAACGAGGCGAGAGGAGCGCCGCCCAGACGCGGCTCAGCGAAATCGTGCGCTGGCGTCGCGAGCATCAGCCGGGCGGTGCCAACGCCGGCAGCGTCTTTCGCAACCCCGAGGGCGACCACGCGGGCCGCCTGATCGAGGCCGCGGGCTGCAAAGGACTCCGTGTGGGCAGCGCGGTCGTGAGCGAGAAGCACGCGAACTTCATCATCGCCGACGCCGACGGCTCAGCCACCGACGTGCGCCGGCTCATCGAACTCGTGCGCGCCCGGGTCGCCGAGCAGTCGGGGGTCGTGCTAGTGACCGAGAACCGATTCGTCGGCTTCGAGGATGGCGATGGCCCGGCGTAAGCCACTCAGCGCGCCCACGAGTGCGCCCGCGCGCGAGCGCGCGCCCAAGCGGTCAGGATCGCGAAAAACATCCCGGCCCGAGCAGTCACGACAGGGCCGTCGCGCACGGCGTGGCGCAGCACCGGCATCGGCGGCACCGACGGTAGCCGCACCGCGCCGGCGCTCGTGGCTGCGCTGGATGCTCGCCGGGGTCCTGGCACTGGCCACGATCGGCGCGGGGCTCGACTGGCTCGCACACAGTTCGTTGTTCCGCGTGCGCCACGTCGTGGTCGTGGGACTGCGCCACGAGGGTCGCGGCGCCGTGCTGGCCGCCGCCGGGTTGGCCGCTCAGACGCCGCTGCTCGACGTGAACACCGCGGCGGTGGCGAAACGCCTCGCGGTGTTCCCGTGGATCGGCTCGGTCGATGTGACCAAGCGGTGGCCCAACACCGTCGAGATCGTGGTGCACGAGCGCACGCCGGTGGCGGTCGCCTTTGACGCGAACCACACGCTGCAGTACGTCGACGCGACGGGCCACGATCTCGGTCCGGCGCCGTTGACGGCGAACCTGCCGACGCTGCAGTACCTGCACCCCGAACAGCGCAGCTGGCCCTTCGAGCGCGCCGGGTTCAACGCGGCGCTGGTCGCCAGCCGGCTCCCGCCGGCCTTCGCCGCGCAGGTCTCGGTGATCACGGTCAACGCGAGCGGATCGGTGTCGCTGAAGATGACCACGCCGGTCACCTTCATCCTCGGCCAGCCCACGGATCTGACCGACAAGTTCGTCTCGGTGGCCTCGGTCATCGCGCACACGCAATTGAGCCCGGGCGACATCGTCGACGTACGCGTACCGGGCGAACTCGCGGTTTCTGGGCCGTCGGCAGGGTAGTTTGGTATTTGACCGAAATGGAGCCACTGACTAGCCTGCAATGACATTTGGTCGTGCACGCGCGCGACGCCCAGCGCGGTGGGTCACAATAGGGAGAGTCGCCCGAAGGGGGTTTCATGAGTTTGAGCCAAAACAACTACCACGCAGTGATCAAGGTGATCGGTGTGGGAGGCGGGGGTGTGAACGCGGTGAATCGCATGGTGGCAGCGGGGCTGCGCAACATCGAGTTCATTGCCGCGAACACCGACGCGCAGGCGCTCTTGCTTAGCGAAGCCGACTTGAAGATCGACATCGGTCGCCAGCTGACGAGGGGTTTGGGTGCGGGCAGTGACCCCGAGATCGGCCGCCAGGCGGCCGAGGAGCACCGCTCCGAGATCGAAGAGGCGCTGAAGGACACCGACATGGTGTTCATCACCGTCGGCGAGGGCGGTGGCACGGGAACCGGCGCCGCGCCGGTCGTCTCGGACATCGCCCGCTCGCTGGGCATCCTCACCATCGGTGTGGTGACGAGGCCCTTCTCGTTTGAAGGCAAGCGCCGGGCCACGCAGGCCGAAAAGGGCATCGAGGCCCTTCGCGGCAAAGTGGACACCCTGATCGTGATCCCCAACGACCGGCTGCTCTCAGTGACTGCGGCGGACACTTCGATGCTCGACGCGTTCAAGGTCGCCGACGACGTGCTGCTGTCGGCCGTTCGTGGCGTTACGGACCTGATCACGGTGCCTGGACTGATCAACACAGACTTCGCAGACGTCAACGCGATCATGCGCAACGCCGGTAGTGCCATCATGGGCGTCGGCCAGTCGACGGGTGAGGGCCGGGCCGTGAACGCCGCCCGGGCCGCAATCACCTCACCGCTGCTCGAGGCCTCGATCGACGGGGCGAGGGGCATCCTCATGAACATCGTCGGCGGCTCGAACGTGACCTTGACCGAGGTCACCGACGCGGCCAACATCATCCACTCCGTGGCCCACCCCGACGCCAACATCATCTTTGGCAGCGTCATCGACGACTCGATCGGCGACGCGGTACGCGTCACCGTGATCGCGGCCGGATTCGACCACGTGGCGTCCCCCGCGAAGTCGGCACCGACCACGACCAGCCAGCCGGTCATGACCGAGGGGCCGCGCACCGACATCTTCAGTTCCGCGAACGACGACTTCTTCGACGTTGGCGGCGATGACGACCTACCCAGCTTCCTCCGCTAGCGGTCGCCTGTTCGAGCGGGTTCGCGAGAACCTCCGTGCGGCGCGCGAACGCATCGCGGCGTCCTCGCCGACGCCCGAACAAGTCCGAATCGTCGCGGTGACCAAGACGTTTGGCCCCGAGGCGGTGCGCGCCGCCGTGGCGGCGGGCATCGACACAGTGGGCGAGAACTACCTGGTCGAGCTCGAGGCCAAGCGCGCGGCGCTCGCGGACCTGGCGGTGCGCTGGCACTTCCTCGGGGCGCTGCAGTCCAACAAGATCGCCCGGGCCGCGCGCGCCGCGGACGTGCTCTGCGGGGTCGTGAGGGTCAAGGAGATCAACCGGATCGCCGCGGTGGCGCCCGGCGCAGCCATCTACGTCGAGGTCGATGTGAGCGCAATACCCTCTCGATCAGGGGCGTCGGTGCTGGAAGCCACCGAATTGGTGCGTGAAGCCCGCCGCGTCGGCCTCGAAGTCCGCGGGCTCATGACGGTCGCCCCGCCGGACCCCGACGGGGCGCGGCTCGCCTTTGGGGCCGTTCGTGAACTCGCTGATCAACTGGGAGTTCCGGAGCGATCGATGGGCATGAGCGACGATCTGGAGCTCGCCTGCGAGTACGGTGCCACCGAGGTGCGCCTCGGGCGAGCGCTGTTCGGCTCGAGGGTCGCCGCCTGATGGTGGTGGCCTAACATGGTTCTTGGTCGTGGCCGCAAGGGGAGCACATGAAAGACAAATTCCGAAAGGCGTTGGGGTTCCTCGGTCTCATCGAGGACGAGTACGGCGATTACGCGTCGAGCGTCCCCACACGTCCCTTCACCGACGAGACCCCCTACGAGGAGCCCGCCGACTGGCGACCAGGGCCATCGAGCGCCGGCCGGCCGTATTCGCCGGCCCCGCCGAGCCCGATGCCGCCCCGGACCCAGCAGGCCGCCCGGCGCCCGTCGTCGATCTCGGTGCTCGACAGCTCGGGTGAGCCCCCGCGCGTGCGGCCCATGCCGAGCCCCCGCCCGCGCCCGCCGGCGACGCTTTCCAACGAGTATGAGCCGGCAATCCTCTTTCCCCAGTCCTACAACGAGTCGCGCCGGATCACCGACCTGCTGCGCAGCTCGCGGGTCGTGGTGCTCAACGTGACCGGCCTCGAGCCGAGCGTGGCCCGGCGGCTCGTGGACTTCGCGTCGGGGACCGCCTACGCGCTCAGCGCCAAGATCGAGCCGCTTGACCCGGGCGTCTACTTGGTCTGCCCCCAGGGGTCCCACGTCAGCACTGACGCGCGGGCGTCGCTGCGCGCGTCGGGCTATCGGTCGTTTGACGCCCTATGAGGTTCGTGCACCTGCTGCTGTCGCTCTACATCTGGGTCTTCATCGCCGCGGCACTCCTCAGCTGGTTCCCGGCGTCGAGTAGCGGCGGCGTCGCCACCGTGCGCCGCGCTCTGATGACGGTGACCGAGCCCATCCTGCGGCCACTGCGCCAGATCCTTCCCCGGCCCCAGTTCGGCGGGGTGGGCATCGACTTCTCGGTCCTGGTCGCCATCATCGCCCTCGAAATCATCAACGCGGCGATCTAGCGATCGACGGGTCGCGCCACGTCGTTTTTGCGGTGCGCGAGCCGCGTTTGCGCCATACCCGCGCTGTATGGTTGCGGGTATGGATAGCACCGATAACGCCCGATCCGCCCTTGATTCCATCGATACTGTGGCCTTTAAGGTCGGCCTCAAGGGTTATAACGTCGATGAGGTCGACGAGTTCCTCGAGCGCCTGTCGGGCGAGGCTCGCCAGCTGAAGGACCAGCTGCAACAGCAGCGCCAGCAGCTGCGCCAGGCCGCCGAACGCATCAACCAGCTCGAAGCCTCTCGGGCGAGTGCAGGCCCGGCCGCGGCCCCCGCGGCCCCCGCGCCCGCGCCGGCGCGTCCGGCGCCGAGTGTGACCGGGGCGGGCGCCGAGCAGGTCACCTCGATGATCGCGATGGCCCAGCAGTTCATCGATCACGCTCAGCGTGAGGCCGAGGAGAAGTCCCGCGAGCTCACCGTCGCCGCCCAGGAGCGCGCCCGCCAGATCGTGACCGAGGCGCGCAGCCGCGCCGAGGACGAGGTCAACCGCCTGAACGGTCTCAAGCAGCGTCTCAGCGAGGACGTCGAAACGTTGACGCGCCAGCTGGACATCGAGCGCACGCGCCTGAGCGGCGCCCTGAGCGAATTCGCCCAGTGGATCGAGTCGTCGCTGCACATGGGCGGTCGGACCACGGCGCCAGCGCCGACGGCCGCACCAGCGGCACCCGCACCAGCGGCACCCGCACCCGCACCCGCGCAACCCGTTGGCGAGGTGGGTGTCACCGCCCAGCAACCGGTGGTTCCCCAGGTACTGCAGTTCGATACGCCTGCGACCGACGATCGCGCGTAAGTCGGGTCTCGACTGCTAGGGTCGGCCAGCACGAACGAACGGCCCTAAGGAGCACCCGATGACCGCCAGCCCCGCCAGTCCCAAGAAGGCCGCCTCGAAGGCCGCCAAGGCGACGACGGTGGCCAAGAAGTCGCCGGCGGTCTCGCGGGCGGCCGTGGCCAAGAAGGCAACGGCCAAGGCCGCACCGGCGAAGAAGACGGCCGTGACCAAGAAAGCCGTTGCACCAGGCAAGACGACGAGCACTGCCAAGAAGGCGCCCGCGAGCACCGCGGCCGCCAAGGCCAAGGCCGCTGCCGCCGCGAAGGCCCAGCGCGAGCGCGAGGCCAAGGCCGCCGCCGCCGCCAAGGCCGCGGCCGCCAAGGCCAAGGCCGCTGCCGCCGCGAAGGCCCAGCGCGAGCGCGAGGCCAAGGCCGCCGCCAAGGAACGCGAGGCCAAGGCCAAGGCCGCCGCCAAGGAACGCGAGGCCAAGGCCAAGGCTGCCGCCAAGGAACGTGAGGCCAAGGCCAAGGCCGCCGCCAAGGAACACGAGATTCAGCGCAAGGCGCGCGAGCGAGCCGCCATCGAGGCGAAGAAACAGCGCGAACTCGAGGCCAAGAGGAAGGCCATCGAGGCCGAACGGCTGCGCAAGCAGCGCGAGATCGAGCGGCGCAATGCCGAGGAGCTGAAGCGACAGGAGCGCCGCGAACTCGAGGAGCGCAAGCGCCAGGAGGCGCTGGAGCGCAAGATGCACTCCAAGCCCTACGCCAACGACACCGCGTTCCTCGCCGAGCTACGCGACCTGCTCCTCGAGGCCCAGACGGTCACGGCGATGCAGATCACGGTGCTCGAAAACGCCGTCAACGATCTCCTAGAGGGTCGAGAGCGCCCGGAGTATGACGAGGAAGACGGCTCGAGCGCTGGCTCGGACTACGACCGCGACCAGCTCAAGATGCAGCTGGACAACGAACGACTGAAGACCCAGCTGATCGACGTCGCCCTGGCGCGCGTCGATGACGGGAGTTACGGGCGCTGTGACAGCTGCTTCGAACCGATCGCGAAGGATCGGCTCCGGGCGCAGGTGCCGGTGTTCACCTGTGTGACGTGCCGCGCCAACGGCTGAGGATCGCGCCGAATCGAACGGTTCTCCTCACGGCCCTCGGGGTGCTCGCGCTCGACGCGGCGAGCAAGGCCTGGGCGCGGTGGGCGCTCACGCGCCCGATCCACGTGCTCGGCCCCCTGTGGCTGCGTCTGCAGTACAACGCCGGGATCTCGTTCTCGCTGAACCGCTCAGATCCCCTCGTGACGACGGTGGTGACGGCGTTGATCGCGCTGGCGCTCTTGGTCGCGGCGGTGCGCGCGCGAAACGGCGCGCCGGCGGTCGGCTTCGGGCTGCTGCTCGGCGGCGGGGTCGCCAACGTGGTGGACCGGCTCATGGCCACGCCCCACCAGGTGACCGACTTCATCGCCGTCGGCTCCTTCCCGATCTTTAACGGGGCCGACGTGGCGGTCACGGCCGGATTCGTGGTCTTGATCGTGGTGGCGTTGCGAGGCGATACGTTGATGAGACGATGAGCGACGAATTCGAGGTGGGACTCCTCGACGTAGTGGTGCCCGACGGCCTCGATGGCGTTCGCTGTGACCGGGCGATCGCGATGCTGACCGGTCGGCCTCGGGCGCTCATCGCCGCCGTGATCGCCGACGGTGCGGTCACCGTGGACGGTGTGCCGCTGAAGAAGGCGTCGACCCCACTGGTCTCGGGCCAGCGACTCGTCGCGGTGGTGCCCGAGGTCGGCAACGGTTGGGTGGAACCCGACGCGTCCGTGCCGGTCGACGTCGTCAGCGAAACCGTCGATTACGTCGTCGTCAACAAGGCACCTGGCCAGGTCGTCCACCCGGGCGCCGGCCAGCTCACGGGCACCCTCGTGGCCGGACTGCTGGCGCGCTACCCCGAGCTTGACGCGCTGCGTCAGGTGGGGCTCTGTGACCCGTCGCGCCCGGGCATCGTGCATCGGCTCGACAAAGGAACGTCGGGACTGGTCGTCGTCGCCCGCTCGGTCGCGGGCTACGAGAGCCTGCGCGAGCAGCTCGACCAGCGCGCGATCGAGCGGATCTATCTCGGCCTGGTCGAGGGCCACGTCGCCGAGTCGCGCGGCGTCGTCGACGCGCCGATCGGCCGCTCGACGAGGACCCCGACAATGATGGCGGTGCGCAGCGACGGGCGGTGGGCGAGGACGGCCTACGAAGTCGTGTCGCGTCTGGAAGCACCGCGCACGACCGTCTTGCGCCTGAAGCTGGAAACGGGCCGCACGCACCAAATCCGCGTGCACCTGGCATCCATTGGCCACCCCGTGGTCAACGACAACCGCTACGGGCATCGTCGCGAGTCGCGCCTCGCGCCCGAACGAGTCTTCCTGCACGCGACGCGGCTCGGCTTCGCCGATCCGTCGTCGGGCCAGTGGGTGTCCTTTGACGCTGCCTTGCCGGCGGACCTGGACGCGCTGGTCCACCTCGACGAGGCGTGACCAGCGGCGAACGGTTCTGGTGCCGGCGGCGCTGGGACGAGCGGGCGAGCCGCTCGTCGAGGGGTAACCCCTAGGCCATCTCGTGGGCCGCGATGACCGCCTGGTCCCGGCGCAGGATTGCCATCGCCTCTTCCTCGGCGCGGCGAACGCGCCGCACGCCGATGTCCATGACGTTGGCCGTCGCCTGGAGTGAGAGCGGCGATGAGCCGTTCAGGCCGAATCGGTGCGAGAGCACGTCGCGCTGGATATCGGTGAGCTGGTCGAGGGCCTCGAGCAGTTGCTCGTCAACCATGGTCTGCTCGATGTCGCCGACCCAGTCGTGCTGGCTCGGGGCAACGAGGTCGCCGAGGGTCGTGGCCGAGTCCGAGGACGCCGGCTGGTCGAGGCTCGCCGTGACGCCGGCCAGCCCGCGCAGGTTGTCGCGCTCGGCCTTGGACATGCCCGTGGCCTCGGTCAACTCGTCGTCGGTGGGCTTGCGCGCGAACAGCGAAGTCAGTTCGGCCGTTGTGGCCTCGAGGCGTTGGAGCTGCTCGCCGACTTCGAGGGGGATGCGAATGGTGCGGCCGTGCTGCTGGACGGCCCGCTGGAGCGCCTGGCGGATCCACCACGTCGCGTAGGTGGAGAACTTGAAGCCGCGCTCCCAGTCGAACTTCTCCACGGCGCGCAAGAGTCCGAACGTGCCCTCTTGGACCAGGTCGATCATCTCGACGCCACGGTCCTGGTAGCGACGGGCCCAGTGCAGGACGAGGCGCAAGTTCGCCGCCACCATCTGCTTCTTTGCCTCTTCGTCGCCCGCGGTCACCCGCTTGGCCAGTTCTACCTGCTCATCGTAGTTCGGCATGGGGTAGCGGTCGAGATCCCGCATCAGGAGTCCGAGCATGTCGTTTGTGTTCACACTTGATCGCCGGTTCGTAATCATCGCAGCTCCTCGTCGTCTCCCAACACGTATGCGGGTGGCCTATTTCTCCTACCAACGCATAACTAATTTACCACAGCAGTAAACCCAATACGGGGAAAGATATTCCCGGACCTGCAAGACCCCATCAGTGCCGGGTGAGAAATTCGTAAGTTTCGCGTGGTCCGCCCGGTCAACGCCCGGCACGTGCCGGTCGGCACCGGGCAGTGGGTGAGCGGCGCTCGTCAGGCCGAATGGGTACGGCGCATCGGCTGGATGCCTCGCGCCTGGAGCACCATGTCGGCGAGGGTGTAACTCGCCAGGTGCTCGCGCATGTGACTGCCAACGTCGGCCCACACGGCGAGCAGCACGCACTGGCCCTCGTGGTCACAGGCGCCATCCTGGTGGGGCTGGCCGAAATCGCCCGCGACGATGGGGCCGTCGACGGCGGCGACGACCTCCGCCAGGGTGATGGACTCGGCCGAGCGCGCCAGCACGTAGCCGCCGCCGACGCCGCGCTTGGAGCGAACGAGCCCGACGCCCTTCAATGCCAGGAGGATCTGCTCGAGGTACGGCTGGGGCAGGCCGGTGCGCTGTGCGAGGTCGCGTACCGACGTCGGGCGCGACGGATCGTCATGCAGCGCAAGGCTGAGAAGCGCTCGGCTCGCGTAGTCACCCCGCGTTGATACCCTCACGCCCTCAGTGTAGTGAGGGGCCGGATCGGCCGCGTGGTCCGTCGCGGGACCCGCGACCCGTCCAATTCGCCGCGATTGGTGTCTTGACGGGCCCAACAACGCTGGACGAATGCGGCTGCGAGTCCCCAGGTCGCCAGGACCGGACGAACGGCGACGTCGGGGCCGCGACGTGCCATGTGCGTGGACCCCGGCTGGCATCTGGCACACTGCAAGGGTGGAAGACCAAGAAAAAGAAAACGTGACCGTCGATCCCGATTCGGTGCTGGCGCCGGGCCAGTCGGAGGAGGAATCGGCCGAGGCGACTGATTTCATCAGCCAGCCGGCCAAGGTGATGCGCATCGGCGCGATGGTCAAGACCCTCCTCGATGAGGCGCGCAGCGCCCCCCTCGACGAGCCGGGGCGAACCCGTCTGCGCGAGATCTACGAACTCTCCATCCACGAGCTGTCCGGGGCGCTGTCCTCGGACCTCGGTGACGAGTTGGCCCGCATGGCGTTGCCGTTCACCGCCGACGTCCCGTCGGAGTCCGAGCTGCGGATCGCCCAAGCGCAGTTGGTAGGTTGGCTTGAGGGCCTGTTCCACGGTATTCAGGCCTCCCTCTTCGCCCAGCAGGCGGCCGCCGCGGCGCAGCTGGAGAAGATGCGCGAGCGTTCCCTTAATCCTGGGTCGCCCGAACCGCGGGCTGGAACATATCTCTGAGCGGGTGTCAACCACGCGGGGGCGAGAAGGATCTGAAAGGACGTTGAGCAGTCATGGTTGAGGGTTTCGTCCACCTGCACAACCACACCGAGTACTCCATGCTCGATGGTGCGGCGCGCGTTGACGACCTGATCCAGGCGGCGTTGGGCGACGGGCAGCGGGCGATCGGGATCACCGATCACGGCAACCTCTACGGCGTCATCGACTTCTACCAAACCGCCCGCAAGTACGGGGTGACCCCGGTCATCGGGCTCGAGGCCTACATGGCCGCCGACTCGCGCTTCGATCGCCCGCCGCGGCGCGGCAAGATCGACGACACCGGCGGCGACGTCGACGGCGGCCAGAAGCTCTACCACCACCTGACGCTGCTCGCGGTCTCCAACGACGGCTACGCGAACCTCCGCTCCCTCTCGTCGCTGGCCTTCCTCGAGGGCTACTACTACAAGCCGCGGCTCGACTGGGACCTCCTGGAGCGCTACGCCGGCGGATTGGTGGCGACGTCGGGCTGCCTGGGCGGTGTCGTGCTGCAGGCGCTGCTCCAGGACGACTACGCCAGGGCGAAGGACTTGGCCGGTCGCCTCCAGACGATCTTTGGGCGTGAGAACTTCTACATCGAGCTCCAGGACCACGGGATGCCCGAGCAGGCGCGCACGAACCCGCACCTGTTGTCCATCGCCAAGGAGATCGGCGCGCCGCTGCTCGCGACCAACGACCTGCACTACGTGCGCCACGCCGACGCCGAGATGCACGACGCGCTGCTGTGCATCGGCACCGGCTCGCTCGTCGCGGACCCCAACCGCTTCCGCTTCTCGAGCGATCAGCACTACCTCAAGTCCGCCGCCGAGATGCGCTACCTGTTTCGCGACCACCCCGAGGCGTGTGACAACACGCTCGAGATCGCCGAGCGAGCCAACGTCACCATCGAGTTCGACAACGACGCGCTGCCCCAGTACCCCATCCCGGCGACCTTCAGTGGCGGCACGCACAAGGACGAAGCGAACCGGTACCTGCGCGAGCTCACGCTGCGCGGCGCACAGGAGCGCTACGGCGAGCTGACCGACGAGGTTCGCTACCGGCTCGACTACGAACTCGGCGTCATCGCGGACATGGGGTTCTCGGACTACTTCCTCGTCGTCTGGGACCTCATCCGCCACGCTCGTGAACAGGGCATCCGCGTCGGCCCCGGCCGCGGGTCCGCGGCGGGGTGCTGCGTGGCGTACTGCCTGCGCATCGTGGACCTCGACCCCATCCGTTACGGGCTCATCTTCGAGCGCTTCCTCAACCCGGGCCGGCGCCAGATGCCCGACATCGACATGGACTTCGACGAGCGCTTCCGCGGCGACATGATCCGCTACGCGGCCGAGCGCTACGGCGCGGACCACGTGGCCCAGATCATCACCTTCTCCACCATCAAGGCGCGCGCGGCCGTGCGCGACGCCGCGCGCGTGCTCGGCTACCCGCCCCAGCTGGGCGACAAGATCGCCAAGGCCATGCCGCCGCTCGTCATGGGCCAGGACCTGCCCCTCGAGGCGTGCTTCACCCCGACACCGGGCTACGAGGGCCGCTTCGCCGAGGCCGCCGACCTACGAGCGCTCTACGAGACCGACGACGAGGTCCAGCACGTCGTGGACGTTGCGAAGGGCTTTGTCGACAAGCGCCGCCAGGACGGCATCCACGCGGCCGCGGTCGTGATCACCAAGGACCCGGTGCTCGACTACGTCCCGATCCAGCGTAAGTCGAGCCCCAACGGCTCGCCCGAGGACGCGCCGATCGTCACCCAGTACGAGGCCACCGCCATCGAAAAGCTGGGCCTCTTGAAGATGGACTTCCTCGGGCTGCGCAACCTCGCGATCATCGAGCGCGCGCTCGAGCACGTCAAGCGCAGCACCGGCGAGGACGTGGACATCGACCACGTGGCGCTCGACGACCCGAAGGTCTACGAGATGCTGCGCCGGGGTGACTCGATCGGGATCTTCCAGCTCGAGGGTGACAAGATGCGCCAGCTGATGCGTCGGCTGGCCCCGACGAGCTTTGACGACATCGCCGCGCTGGTGGCGCTGTACCGGCCCGGTCCGCTGAGCGAGAACGTCCACAACGATTACGCCGACCGCAAGAACCACCGCCAGGAGGTCCGCTACGACCACCCCGATCTCGAGGAGAACCTGCGCGAGACCTACGGGCTGATGATCTACCAAGAGGACATCATGCGCGTCGCCACGCGGATCGCGGGATTCTCGATGACCGAGGCGGACGACCTGCGCAAGGCCTGCTCGAAGAAGATCCGCGAGATGATCCAGGCCCAGCGCACCAAGTTCGTCGACGGCGCCGAGCGCATGGGCTACGGTCGCGAGCTCGGCGAAGCCATCTTCAACAAGATCGAGCCCTTCGCCGACTACGCCTTCAACAAGAGCCACGCCTACGGCTACGCGTTGATCGCCTACCAGAACGCCTGGCTGAAGGCCAACTACCCGGTCGAGTACATGGCGGCGCTGCTCACGTCGTTCCGCGACGACAAGGACAAGGCGGCGATCTACCTGAACGAGGCCCGCCAGATGGGCATCACGGTGGGTGTGCCCGACCTGAACGAGTCCCTCGCCGACTACGCCCCGAGCCAACGGGCCCCGATGACGATCCTGTTCGGCATGGCGGCCGTGCGCAACGTGGGCGAGGCGCTCGTCGAGAAGATCGTCGGCGAGCGCGAGGCCGCGGGGCCCTTCACGTCCGTCTATGACTTCGTGCGCCGTGTCGACCCGGCCGTGCTCAACCGACGCACGATGGAGTCGCTCATCAAGGCCGGAACCTTTGACTCGATGCACGTATCGCGAATGGGGCTGCTACTCGCCGCGGACGAGTTGATCGAGGTGACCCTGAGCCGGCGCAAGGACCTGTCGCTCGGCATCTCCACGCTGTTCGCCTCACTGGGTGACCCGTCGGGTGACGGGGACTGGGAGGGGACCGAGGTGCCGATCAGCCCGGTCGAGTTCGACCAGGCGGTCAAGCTCGACTTCGAGCGAGAGATGCTGGGCACCTACATCTCGGATCACCCGCTCTACGCCGTGTCCGACGTGCTCGCCGCCAAGACCGACGGTTCCATCGTCGCCGTGCGCGAGCGGGCCGAGGAGCTGGCGCGCCTCAACCGGCCGGTGACCATCGGCGGGCTGCTCGCCGAGGTGCAGATCCGCACGACCAAGTCCGGTCACCAGTACGCCCGGGTCGTGCTCGAAGACCTCGGCGGCGCGCTCGAGATCATCGTGTCGGCGAGGAAGTTCGAGGAGTGCAGCGGCTTTCTCGCCAAGGACAACATCGTGCTCGTCAAGGGTCGGATCGACGTGCGCGACGAAGAGGTGCGCTTCAACGTGCTCGACCTCACGGCGCTGCCGCGTGGGCGCGACGACGGCGAACTGCGCCTGGCGCTTCGCAGCGAGGACCTGACCACCAAAGCGATCGCGTCGCTGCGCGAAATCCTGACGCGCTACCCCGGCAAGTCGCCGGTGATCGTCGAAGCGGGGGAGTCGGGCAAGGCCTTCAAACTGGGGCCCGAGTTCAACGTCAATATCGCCGGCGTCGTGGGTGATCTGCGCTCTGAATTCGGCCGAAACGTCATCAAGGCCTAGGCGTCGTGAGGGGTCACCAAAGACCCGTAGAATAGACAGTCATGGCGATGATTGTGACGACGAAGGACACGACGGCCCTCAGTGACGCCGAGTTGGTCGAGATGGCCGACCTGTGCGTCGACCGCGAACCGAATTTCGACATCGGCTTTCTGTCCAAGCAGCGCGAGGAGTGGGTGCTGGTCACCCACGTTCGCGAGGGTTCGAAGCTGCGCGGCTACTCGTTTTGCACCCTGGAGCGGATCGGCGGCACGCCGGCGCTGCTCGTAGGACTGCTCCTGGTCGACCGCAACGCGAAGGCCGACCAGACACTTCGATCGATCCTGCACGACCAGTTCCGCCGCGCACTGCTCGCCTTTCCCGACGAGGACGTCCTGCTCGGCGCGCGGCTGTCGTCGCCCGACGGCTTCCGCGCCTTCGCGGGTCTCGAGGACATCGTGCCGCGCAAGGGCTACAAGCCCACGGGCGAGGACCGGGCGTGGGGCCGGCGACTGGCCAAGCGCTTCGGCGCCGAGAAGGCCATCGACGACCACACCTTCGTCATGACGGTGCCATCGAGCCCCGTCGGCTGCCTCGACTACGTGGCGGCCAAGGGAGCCATCCCTGATGGTGCCGATGAATTCTTTGCGGACCTCTGCCCGGAGGACGGCCAGCGGCTCATCGCGTTCGGTTGGGCGATGGCCGAATCCTTGGCGTCGGGCAAGCTGCCCCGCTGAGAGCGCGGCGGCTAGCCCCGCGGCAGCAGACCCGTGCAGCTCTTGTAGCAGTGGCCGTCCACGGGCCGCGAGAGTGTGGTCAGGACGTACGCGGGACGAAAGCCCAACGAGGTCGCGAGGTCCTTGCCGGCCAGTGACGACCGGCGCGTCGCCTCCATGGTCCTGATGGCGTGGCTGTCTTCGCAGACGAGCCAGACGTCGTCGCCGAACCACCCGAAGCGAACCCAGGTCGATCCGTCGTCGTGGCGTCGCAGGAGTTGCGGCCCCCGGTCCGCGGCGATCAGAGCGACGCTCGGCCGCTCGCCGCGCAGTTCCCAGTAGGGCGCGCTCGGACCCCGGAAGCCGAAGAGCGGGCCGTCGGCCGGCGTCGCGAGCTCCTCGAGCCAGTGACGGATGTGCCGGCCGCGGTACGAGCCGAGTCGCCGGGGTAGCTCGGCGATGGTGACGGCCTCGGGTTGGGCGAGGTCGTTTCGCTCGATATCGCCCGCCAGCTGCCCCTCGACCACGTCAAAGGTCACCAGGTCAGTCTCCACGCCGACTGGCCAGGGAATACGCCAGCGCACGATGGTGTGGGACGCGAGGTCCATGACGGTGGTGGTCTCGTTGGTGCTGCCAAGGACGAGCCCGAACATCGTCGAATTCGGCGAGAGGTCCACGGTTGGGTGGTGCACCATGCCCTCGACGAGCTGTTTGATCGCTCGGACGGCGGGATCGCGGGAGAAGAGTGGCATCAGCGGATCGAGTGGAGCTGCTGGTCCAGTTCATCGACCGTTCGAACCGGCATCTGGCAGATCGAGCCGCGACAGACGTACGCCCAACCGGGCTCACGGCCCGCCAGCAGGGGCGAGGAGCCAGTTCCGGTCACGAGTACGGCGTTTCGCATGGACTTCAATCGTACGTGGTCGCTGAGGGGGTTCGGGGGGCCAGGAATGACCACCTCGACGCCCTCGAGGGCGAACCCGGCGGCCCCGACGAGGTCAGGAACACTGGTCGGGTGGTGTATGAGCACGTCACGAGCCATTTCGACGAGCCGACGCGCGGCGCCGAGGAGGTCAGCGCGCTCGGTGATGAGGCCGAGTCGGGCAAGCGCGCGCGTGGCGACCGCGTGACCCGACGGCGTGGCGCCGTCAAAGAGGGTCTTGGTGCGCACGAGGACGTCCGTGACGAGGTCACTCGACTCGAAGAGTCCGTTACCCGTCACCGGCGCGCCGCTCGTCGGCGGCGGCCCGTCCCAGTGGTGGGCGAGCAGGTAGGCGGCGGCCTCACTGGCCCGCTCGAGCCATCGATCCTCGCCACCGAGCTCGAAGGCGTCGATGTCGGCGTCAATGAGCCACGCGAGGTCGCTCGCGGTCGCACGCGCCCCCCGATCGCCGATGCGGTACCAGTCGCCCGCAACGAAGTGCGTGGTGTGCAGCGTCTCAAGCAGCGCCCGGCCCTCGTCGACGAAGTCCCGGTCGTTGGACGCGAGCAGGGCGCGCGCGAGCATGGCGTTCCACTCCAGGACCACCTTGTCGTCGCACGTCGGCTGGGGTCTACGACCACGCGCCGCGCGAAGCGCGCGGTGGGCGCTCGCCAGCGACGTGGGGGTGACGAAGGGCTCGCCGACGGCCAGCGCGGGCACCGATCGACCGTCGAGGTTGCCCGAGGGGGTGATCTGCCAGCGCGCCAGTGCTTTGTCGATGAGCTCGGTTTGCTGCTCGGCGCCGAGCACCGAAGCGACCTCGTCGGGCGTCCAGGTGATGTGCGAGCCCTCGACGCCGTTGGCGTCGGCGTCGAGGGAGGACGCGTAGCCCTCGGCGGTGGCGAGCTCGCGACGAACGAAGCCCAGGGTCGCGAGGGCGACTTCGCGCCACTCGGCGCTCGACGACACGCGGCTCGCGCGCAGGTAGCAGAGCGCGAGGAGCGCCTGGTCGCTGAGCATCTTCTCGAAGTGGGGCACGCGCCAGCGGTCGTCGACGCTGTAGCGCGCGAAACCCCCGCCGAAGTGGTCATAGAGCCCACCGCGAGCCATCGCGTGTAGCGTCTGGTCCGCGGCGCTCGTCGCCGACTCGTCGCCGCCGTCGAGCAACGCCTCGACGAAGCTCGGTCGCGGGAACTTCGGCGCGCGTCCGAATCCACCCGACTCGTCAACTTGTGCGACGAGCTCGTCTCGGAGCCGTCGTCGGATCAGGTCCAGGTCGATTGGTTCACTGGATGGGACGAGATGGTCGACGAAGGAGACGTCGCGACGCAACGCGGCGTCGAGTTGCTCGGCTTGAGCGCTCACCAGGTCACGCTCGTTGGTCCAGGCGTCGCGCACCGCGTGCAGGAGTCGAGGCAGTCCCGTGGCGCCGGGGCGGTCAGCCGGGGGATAGTACGTGCCGGCGAGGAAGGGGCGGCCGTCGGGCAGCAGGAAGACCGTCATGGGCCAGCCGCCGTGGCCGGTGACGAGCTGGGTGGCCGCCATATAGATGGCGTCGATATCGGGTCGCTCCTCGCGGTCGACCTTGATCGCAACGAAATGCTCATTGAGGTACTCGGCGATGTCGGCGTTCTCGAATGACTCGTGGGCCATGACGTGGCACCAATGGCACGCGGCGTAACCGATGGAGAGCAAGATGGGCCGATCGAGCTCGCGCGCGCGATCGAGCGCCGCACGGCCCCAGGGCCACCAGTCGACGGGATTGGTGGCGTGCTGGCGAAGATAGGCCGAGGTCGACGAGGCCAATCGATTCATGGCGCGATGCTACGGGTCTAGGCGCTCGGCTCTGACCGGGGCGCCACGACCAGCCACTGCCAGGCGACACTGTGAGCGAGGTCGCCCATTCGCGGTGGCAGCGCGCCACGTCGTTCGCAAGTCACCCCAGCGACTTCGATGGCGGCGCTGACGGCCCCGCGCACCGCATCGGCGTCGGCGAGGGAACCTCTGGTGAGCCCGTGGCCGACCCACCACGCCACGAAGGCGCCGACGAGGGCATCGCCCGCGCCGATCGCGTCAACGATGGGCCGGTCATCGACCCCGAGGGTGGTGCGGCTCGCCGACCCGACCAGGTGAACGGGACGAGGTCCGTCAGTGACGATCACCCAGGGCACGCCAGCGGCGACGATGGCGCGGGCCGCGTCGAGTGGATCGCGGCCAGGATCGATGAAGCGCAGGTCGTCGGTGCTGACCTTGACGACGTCGGCGCGGCCGAAGAGTTCGCCGAGCACGACGCGGTAGCGTTCGGGTTCGCGTATGGCCCCGGGCCGACAGTTCGGGTCGGCGATGACCAGCGTGTCAGGCGAGGCGCTGGCCACCAACGCGCGAGCGGCGCTCGCCATCGGCTCGACGACGAGGCCGAGCGTGCCGACGTAGAGCGCAGACGGTGTCGGGGCTTCGCCGTAGCGCCCGAGAACGCGGGCGGGGTCGACGTCGAATGCGGCGGTCCCGTCGAGGTAGAAGGTGTAGGTGGCCGCGCCGTCACTGGTTTCGACGAGGGCGATGCTCGTGGGCTTGGAAGATGGACGATCGAAGACGATGTCGACGCCGTCGGCGATGAGCGCATCGCGTACGGCGCGGCCGAACTGGTCGCCGGCGATGCCGCTGTAGAACTGCGGCCGAAGTCCGAGCCGGGCCATCGTGCGCGCGACGGTGAAGGGGCCGCCGCCGAGCAGTGGGGTGATCGCACCGCGCTCGTCGACGACGAGGTCGACGAGGTTCTCACCGAGCACCGCGACGCCCCCGGTCATGGTTACTACGCCCAGGTGTGGTGTGACACGCCGCTCACCGTCCCGCCGAAGCCGTCGCCATCGGTGCGACCACGCTACCGTGGCGTCCCTCGCCTCTGGCGTATCTGGCTCGACGAGCGGCGCTAGGTACCATCGATCACCGGCAGTACGAATCGAGTCACGAGGAGTTGTGGTGGACGAACCAGTTCGATGGGGCGTAATTGGAACCGGCCGGATCGCGCAGACCTTCGCGCGCGATCTCGAACACC
>JAKAPH010000099.1 GCA_021807265.1 Actinomycetes bacterium
AGCGACCGACTTGGTCGAGGTACACGGGGCGGTGGGCTTCGCGCGGCAGGTCGAGATCGCGCGCGACGCGATCCTCGCCGCGATCCGCGAGACCGGTGCCGCGCCGCACGACGTGCGCGTCGTGACGACCGACGCCGAGCGGTTCGTGGCGCTCATGAGCGAGTACTGGTCGCGCCACGGCGACCCGGGCGCGCCGTCACTCCAGTTCGAGGTCGCCGACCCTTGCGTCGCGCACGCGAGCGCTCGCCTACGCGGGTTCGCGACGCTGCTCGCGACGGTCGCCTCACACGCCACGGTCTTTGACGTTGTGGCACTGCTCAGTGAGCCGGCGGTCCAGGAGGGCCTCGGGATCACGCGCGCGGACGTGGAGCGGGTCCTCGAGCTGGCGCTGGCGAGTGGCGTGGGGCTCGGCCTCGACGGGCGTTCGCGCGAGACCGTCGCCGCCTTCAGCGCCGAGGACGACGCGGGAACCTGGGGCCGCCTGCGCGACCGCGGCGTGCTCGCGTCGGTCTTTGACCTCGACGACTCGGGTTCTGACCTGCCGATCCGGCCGATCGGCGTGCCGGCCGATCTCGCGGTCATGGCGGCACTCTCGCGTCTGGTCAACGCGCTCGTCGACGCGGACGCGCTCGCGCGCCAGCCGCGGACGATGGCGGCGTGGGCGGCGCAGTTCGGGGACTGGTCGCGGCTCGTGGCGAGCCCGCCGGGGGTCCTGGACATCGGCCTCGACCGGGTGCTCGATCGCCTGCACGGCCTCGCGCGCGCGAGCGATGGCCCGTTCACCTTCGACGAGGCGCGCGAGCTGTTCGAACAGGCGGCGTCGGGCGTCGGTGGCAGCTCGGTCATCGGCCGCGGCGGCGTCACGGTGCTCGCGCCCTACGCGCTCAGCCACGCGCCCTATCGCGTCACGTGCGTGCTGGGGCTCGACGACGAGCTGCTCCCGTCCCAGTCGGCGAGTTCGCACTTGGGCGATCCTCGGGCCGGCGACCCCTCGCCCCGCGACCGGTTTCGCGCCGCGCTGGTGTCGCTCGTGGCGACGACGAGCGACCGGGTCATCCTGCTCACCAACGACCGCGAGGTCGGCGACGGCTCATCGCTCGCGCCCGCCCTCGTGCTCGCCGAGCTCACCGAGGCGCTCACGACCCCCGACGAGTCCGGGGTCGGCCTGCGCGTTGCGTGGCGCCACCACCCGCGCTACGCATTCTCCACGACCCTCGTCGGCGACGTCGCGATCGACCTTGCTGACGCCACCGACCCCACGGCACATGCCTTCAGCCTCGACGCGACCGCGGCCGCGCTCGCCACCCAGCTCGACAACCGACCGGCACCCGCGCTCGAGGACGACCTCGTCGTGACACCGGCGACCCTGCCGGCCGTGGCGCCGCCCGCGGTGCTCGAACTGTCGCGACTGATCGCGTTCGTGAAGGATCCCCAGGCGACGTTCCTCCAGACGGTCTACGACGGCGCGACCGTGGCCGCGGCACGAGCGGAGCTGCCCGACGTCCCGCGGCTCGGCATCGACCGGGGACTCGCGACGTGGCAGGTCCGTTCGGCGATGGTGCGCCGCGCCCTGGCGACGGGCGAGCCCGTGACGCCAGACGAGCACCCCGACGACCCCGTCGCCTCGGTCGCGGCCGGCTTTCGCGAGCGGGTGCACCGCGAGCTCGGCGTTTCGGCCCTCGACGCGTTCGTCGACCAGCACCGAGCCGACCTGGCGTACGTGCACGCGCGGCGCGCGCCCTGGAGCGAACGCCCGGCGCGGTTGCCGGGGCTCGGCGTCGGCCTGGTCCGACCCGCGATCGAGGTCTACGACACGAGCGTCGGGCCGGTCCTGCTCACCTGGACGGTCTCGTCGCACTTTGACACCCCGATCGTCGACGCCCTGGTGACGATGGCGGCGGCGACGGCCGAACGGGGTGCCCCGGTGACCGCGGTCCTCGTGCGGCCGGACTACAAGGCCGACTTCCAGGGACAGAACCCGTACGTCACGCTCACGTGGCGAGGCGGCGACCCGGTCCAATCGGCGACCACGCTGCTCGAGCGGCTCACGGCCCTCTATCGCGGCCAGTTCGAGGACCTGCCCCTGCACTTCTTTCGCACGTCACTCGCCGGCTCGGGGCGTGACGACCTGCGCGCGATCTACGCCGCGTCGCCCAGCCAGGCCTGGGATGGCGGCTGGGTCATCAAGGAGGGCGAGCGCCAGAAGGAGGCGAACCGGCTCCTGCTGCCCTTTACCTACTCCGAACTCTGCGACCTGCGCGGCGGGGCTGTCGCCGACGCGACGAGCCGAGTACGCCAACTGTTCGATGACGTGGCGGTGACCCTCGGCGCGGCCGGCGGCCCCGCGTGGCCGGTCGCACTGCTCGGGGCGGCGTCGTGACGAGCGCCTTTAACGTCGCCGCGAGCCCGCTTCGCCGGGCCGACGGCCAGGACGCGGTGCCCCACCCCCTGCTCATCGAGGCGAGCGCCGGCAGTGGCAAGACGTGGACGCTCGCGCACCTCGCGGTGCGATTCATGCTCGAAGACGGCGTCACGCCCGACGAGCTGCTGCTCGTCACCTTCACCCGCGACGCCGCTCGCGAGCTGCGCGGGCGCGTCCGGTCCCACCTGCGCCGGGTGCTCGAACTCCTCGAGCGCCTCGAGGCGGGCACCGCGGCGCCGAGCCACGAGTGGGAGCGTTACTTCGCGGCACTGGACCCGGCGCGCCGCTCGAGCCTGCTCGCGCTCGGCCGGACGCGGCTCGGCGAGCTCGACGCCCTGCACGCCCAGACCATCGACGCCTTCGCGGCCGAGCACGTGGAGTCCGCGCGAACGATGAGCGAGGCGCAGCGCCAGTGGCGCCAGGCCGGCAACGAGGTCATCGCGGCGCACGCCCTGCGCGCGCCCGACGACGCGGCGCTGCTCAGCGAGTTCTCGTCGCTCGAGATGGTGCGGACCGTCGCGCGCGCCCTCTACGACGCCGGCCTGCGCGTCAACGACGGCCACGTGACGGCGCCGCCGTCGCTCGTCGTGCTGCCGACGGGCGACGCCGGGGCCGAGGACGCCGCGGCCGACCGCGCCGCGCGCGTCCAGCGAGACCTCGCCGTCGCCATAATCGGCCGCTTCACCGAGCTGCTCGACGCCACTCGAGCCACGACGTTCGCCGACGTGATCCTGGCGCTGCTCGAGCGGACCCGCGACGCCGGCGCCGAGGTCTTCGTCGCGCGGATGCGCCAGCGCTTCCGGGTCGTCATGATCGATGAGTTCCAGGACACCAATCACTTGCAGTGGGAGGTCTTTTCCCGGCTGTTCCTCGACGCGCCCGAGACGCGCCTCGTGGTGGTCGGTGACCCCAAGCAGGCGATCTACCTCTTCCGATCCGGCAGTGTGGAGACCTTCCTCGCCGTGCGCTCGCTGTGTGACGCCCGCGGCGTGCCGGTGACGGTCCTGCCCGACAATCACCGCTCGGACCCCGTGCTGCTCGAGTGCGTCAACCAGTTCTTCGACGGGGCGTCGTTCCGCTACGACGTCGACGACCGCGACGACCTCGCGATCAACTTCGCGCCCGCGCGGCCGTTCCTCGCACCCGACGAGACGGGCCACCGCCTCGCGATCGCTGACGGGTCGGCGCCGATGCACCTGCGCGTGGGCAAGACCGACGACGAGACCGTGGCCGGCGAGGTCGCCGACTACGTCGCGCTCGTGCACGCGCGCGGCGTCGACTACCGCGAGATCGCGGTGCTCTGTCGAACCCGGCGCGAGTGCCTCATCCTGCAGCACCATCTCGCGCGCCGCCAGATCCCTGCGACGACCTCGGCCGACGAGAGCGTCGCCGGCAGCACCGCGGCCTTGCAGTTGCGCCTGCTCGTGGTCGCCCTCGCCGATCCCGACGAGTCGGCGCACACCGAGGTCCTGCGGGTGTCGTGGTTCCGCGACGCCCTGGGGCACGACGGCGAGCCCGACGAGCTCGTCCAGCGCCTCGCCGAGGCGTTCGTGACCCACGGCGTCGCCGCGATCACCCGGTTCCTGCACGACCGCCACGTTCTCGCTACGGTCATGGCGACGCGCGACGGCGAGCGCCACGTGACCGACCTCTGGCACCTGGCCGAGATGTTGGGCCGGGAGTGCCGCACCGTCCGGTCGCTACCCCTCGTGCTCGACTGGCTCGACGACCTCGCGAGCGCCGACGGCGTCGAGCCCGGCACGCGCGCGCGGCGGCTGGAGACCGAGAGCGACGCCGTTCGCGTCATGACCGTGCACAAGGCCAAGGGCCTCGAGTTCGACACGGTGCTCGTGCCGCACCTCAACCAGACCCACCCGCGCGCGAGTCGCGCCGACCGCCCGACGGCGCGCCAGTGGGTCGACGTGGACCACGAGACCGTGGACGCCGGGACCGGGATCGACTGGGACGATCCGAGTGAGCGCGCCCGGCGCGCCTTCGCGAGCGAGCTCGCCGAGCACCGCCGGCTCGTCTACGTCGCGCTGACGCGCGCCAAGCGCCACCTGGTCGCCTGGCTCGCCGTCGCCCACCAGCAGCCGCTCCTGGGGGAGTTCGCGCGGCTGGTCTTTGACCGCCCGGCACCGCCGGCCGTCGCCAATCGCCCCTACGACGAGGTCTGGCAACACTTCGGCGACACCCGGCGCTCGACGAAGCAGCTCGACCGGGACATCAAGAACGACGCCGCGGGCGTGCTCGAGGACCTCTGGGGCGGCGCGAACCGGTTCTCGATCTATCCGATCGGTGACGGCCTGGTCGCCGCCGCGCTCGAACGCGACGCACACCCTGACGCCGCGCACGTGCCACGCGTCTACGCGGCGGGCAGCGCGCCACGGGTTGACTGGGAGCGACGGCGCTGGTCCTACACCGACCTCGCCGGCACGCTCAAGTCGATGCCGCCGGTCGTAGGCGAAGCCGAGGACGAGCGCGTCGGCGGCTACGACGAGACCGTGGTCGAGGGCGGTGCGTCGAGCGCGATCGACGAGGTCGCGCCGGGCGTGCGGACGGTCTTCGGCACGCTCGCGGGGGCGCGGCTCGGCGCGGCGGTGCACGCGCTGCTCGAACGCCACGTCGGCGCACCCGTCCGCGACCTGCGCGCGAGCGCCGAGGTGGTCCTGGCGCGCGAGGGCTTCGCCGCCACCGACGTCGCGGCGAACCTCGAGGTGATCCTCGCCTCGACGGCGGCGGTGCTGGGGCGCCCGACGGGGCCGCTGCTCGAGGACCTCGCCCTTGGCGACCTCGCGGCGCGCGACGTAGCGCGCGAGATGCGCTTCGTGCTCGCGCTCGGCGAGCAGCGCCGGCGCGAGCGGCTGGCGGCGGCGGCGCGCGCGATCCTCGAGCACGACCGGTCGGGACCCGACGGCCGTGGGCTCTTCTCGGACTACTTCGCGCGGCTCGCGCGTGACGTCGAGGGGCTCGACGAGGGCTCGCTCATCGGGAGCCTCGACCTGGTCGTGCGTCGCGCCGACGGCCGGTTCGCCATCGTCGACTACAAGACTGACCAGCTCGCGGGGCTCGAACGTCCCTTCGAGGCGACGGGCCTGCTCGCGTCGATGCGCGAGGCGCACTACCCGCTGCAGGCCCTGCTCTACTCGGTCGCCCTGCACCGGCACCTGCAGGGCTCGCTCGCCGACTACGACCCCGACCGGCACCTGGCGGGTGTCGGCTACTACTACCTGCGCGTGGTCGGCGACCCAACGGCCCGGCCCGAGGACGGCTTCGTCGCCTGGCCGGTGACGCCCGCGGCCGTGCGCCACGCGTCCGACGCGCTC
>JAKAPH010000100.1 GCA_021807265.1 Actinomycetes bacterium
GGTGGCGGAGCCACCCTTGGCGTCGATGAGGGCCGCGAGGCCGTAGGCGAGGTTCTGCGGGACGGCCTTGATGAGGCCGGCCATGGTGCGCATCGGCGAGGCGAGCAGTCCCGCCAGCTGGGCGAGCAGCACGTCGCGGCTCGGCAGGTCCGCGAGGGCCGTCAGGTCCTTGGCGGAGAGGGCGTGACCGTCGAGCACGCCGCCCTTCACCACCAGCGCGGGCGCGCCCTTGGTGAAGTCGCGCAGGGCCTTGGCGACCGCCGAGACGTCGCCGTCGACGAAGGCGATGGCGGTGGGGCCCTCGAGGAAGGCGCCCATCGGCTCGACGGGGGTGCCCAGGATCGCGCGGCGCACGAGGGTGTTCTTGAAGACCTTGTAGTCGGCGCCGAGCGCGCGCAGGCTGCGGCGCAGGGTCGAGATCTGCGCGACGGTCAGGCCGCGGTACTCGGTGACCACGGCCGTCGTGGTCGACGCGACACGCGAGGAAACCTCGTCGACGGTGGCGACCTTCTCGGGACGAATCTTGCTCATGGTGCTCCTCTCCGGATGCCGCCCGGTGCGGGCCAAGACATCCGAGAGGGCGAGAGCCCCGCTCGAACTCCTCGTCAGGCGGACCTACGGTCCCTTGAGGGGTCTCCCCCACCGGATGTCTTCGGCGTTCTGGTACGACTGTCGCGCCCGAGGGCGCAGGGTGTTCATGCTAGTGGGTCGGCGCGACGGCCGCAAAACTAGGCGGTGACGCTCAACGCCTCTTCGACGTCGCGGGCGCGTGCCGGGTCGATCTTGACCCCGGGGCCCATCGTCGAGCTGACCGTGACGCTCAGCAGGTAGCGGCCCTTGGAGCTCGACGGCTTGGCGCGCACGAGCTCGTCGAGGACCGCGTGCACGTTGCGCACGAGGTCCGCGCTGGCGAAGCTGACCTTGCCCACGCGCAGCTGGACGTTGCCGATCTTGTCGGTGCGGTACTCGACGCGCCCGCCCTTGAACTCGCCGACGGCGCGCGCGACGTCCATGGTGACCGTGCCCGTCTTGGGGTTGGGCATGAGACCGCGCGGTCCGAGCACGCGGCCCAGCCCACCGACCTTGCCCATGAGGTCCGGCGTGGCGATCGCGACGTCGAAGTCGAGGAAGCCACCGGCCACCTTGGCGACCAGGTCGTCGGCGCCGACCTCGTCGGCGCCCGCGTCACGCGCGGCCTGGGCGGCCTCGCCGGCCGCGAAGACCACGATGCGGTTCGTCTTGCCGGTGCCCGCGGGCAGCGAGAGCGTGCCGCGCACGATCTGCTCGGCGCGACGCGGGTCGACCCCGAGGCGCACCGCGATCTCGACGGTCTCGTCGAACTTCGCCGTGGCGAGGGCCTTGACCTTCTCGATGGCCTCGGTCACGCCGACCAGGGACTCGCGGTCGACCTGGGCCAGCGCGTTCGTGTACTTTTTGCCGTGCTTCACTGTTCTCTCTCCTAGCCCGCCACCGCGATGCCCATGGAGCGGGCCGTGCCCGCCACCTGCAGCTTGGCCATCTCGAGGTCGTCGGTGTTGAGGTCCTTGAGCTTGGTCTTGGCGATCTCCTCGACCTGGTCCATGGTGACCGACGCGACGGTCTCACGACCGGCGGTGCGCGCACCCTTGGCGACGCCCGCGGCCTGGCGCAGCAGCACCGGTGTCGGCGGGGTCTTCAGCACGAAGGTGAAGGACCGGTCCTCGTAGATGGTGATGTCCACCGGAATGGTGGTGCCGCGCATCGACTCGGTGGCCGCGTTGTACTGCTTGCAGAACTCCATCGTCTGGATGCCGTGCGGCCCGAGCGCGGTGCCGACGGGCGGCGCCGGCGTCGCCGAGCCGGCCTCGAGCTGGATCTTGACGATCGCGGTGATCTTTTTCGCCATGGTGGTTCTCCTTACGTCCTAAAGCTTCGTGACCTGGGTGAAGTCGAGCTCCACCGGGGTCTCGCGGCCGAAGATGTCGACCAGCACCTTGACCTTGAGCTGGTCCTCGTTGATCTCGGCCACGTGGCCCGAGAAGGTTGCGAACGGGCCCGTCTTGATCTGGACGGTGTCGTTCACCTCGAACTCGTGGCTCGGCATGCGGCGCTTCTGGGCCGGCTCCGCGCCCTCGATGTGCGGGCGGATGATGTTGTCGACCTCGCGGCGGGTGAGCGCCGTCGGGCGCGTCTTCTCGGCCCCGACGAAGCCGGTGACCCCGGGGGTGGAGCCGATGACGTAGAAGATCTCGGGGTCCGGCTCGCAACGGATCAGCACGTAGCTCGGGAACATCCGCTTGGAGACGGTGACCTTCTTGCCGCCCTTGAACTCGGTGACGTCCTCTTCGGGCAGGTAGATCTCGTAGATGCTGTCGCCGAGCTCGCGGCTCTTGATGATGTTGTTGAGCGCCCCGATGACCTTCTGCTCGTGGCCGGCGAAGGTGTGCACGATGTACCAGCGGCCGGGACGGTCGAAGGCGCTCTCGATCGCGTCCTCGACGACCTCGTCGTCAAAGACGTCGTCGACGTCGGCGTCGTGCTCGTCGTGCTCGGTCGTGGACATATCGCTCATGCTGCCTACTTCTGGAAGAAGAACGTGACGAATTTGGAGAAGCCCGCGCCCAGCCCGAAGATGAGGGCGGTCATGAAGACCAGGACGAAGAAGACGATCGTCGTGTAGTTGATGACCTCGGGACGCTTGGGCCAGGCGACCTGGCGCATCTCGTCGCGCACCTCGCGCATGAACTGGCGGGGCTTGGTCCGCTCGCCGCGGCGGCGCTGCAGGTCCTGGGACGAGGTGGCGCGACGGGTCGAGGCGCCGTCGGCGCCCACCTGGCCCTGTCGTTGCATCATGCGCTTCTGTTCGCGGTTCATCTCGTCTCGTTCACTGATCAGGTACTGCTTTTACGCATCTCCGAGCAGGGCAGGAGGGACTCGAACCCCCAACCCCCGGTTTTGGAGACCGGTGCTCTACCAATTGAGCCACTGCCCTTTGGCCCTGGGCCGCAAGGAGTGTCTAGCCTACCACCAACCCCGGGGACTGTCCCTATCGGGTTTCCTTGTGCAGCGTGTGACGCCGCTCGAACCGGCAATACTTCTTCATCTCGATGCGCTCGCGGTCGTTGACCTTGTTCTTCATCGTGATGTAGTTGCGTCGCTTGCAGTCCTCGCAGGCGAGGGTCACCTGCACCCGCTTCTCGTTCTTGGCCATCGCCTTCTCGCTTTCTCACTGCCGTACTGCCGGTATCCGTGCCTGGTAGCGGCGGCGGGAGTCGAACCCGCGACACCACGATTATGAGCCGTGTGCTCTAACCACCTGAGCTACGCCGCCTGGCGAGCCCTCTGTCGGGATTGAACCGACGACCCCTTCCTTACCATGGAAGTGCTCTACCACTGAGCTAAGAGGGCGACACGCCGTAAACGACGCGAAGGGGAATTGTAGTGCCCCGAGGCCCTCGCTTTCCACCCGGGCCGCACTACCCTGGGTCCCATGCGTATCCGCCTGGTCGACGAGGGTGACGCCACGGCCCTGATGAACATCTACAACCCCGAGGTCGTCGAGACCACGGTGACCTTCGACCTCGTCGCGCGGACCTACGACGAGCAAGTCGCCTGGATCCGCCGGCACCGCGCGACCCACCCCTGCCTGGTGGCGGTGAACGACATCGACGACGTGGGCGAGGTCGGCGCCGACGGGGACCGGATCATCGGCTTCGCCCTGGTCTCGCCCTTCCGCGAGCGCCCGGCCTACCTCACGACCGTCGAGAACTCGGTCTACGTCCACCGCGGGGCCCGCGGGCGCGGGGTCGGCGAGCTGCTGTTGCGCGAGCTGATCGCCGTCGCCCAGGAGTCGGGCTTCCACGCCCTGATCGCGCGGATCGTCGGGGAGAACGACGGGTCGATCCGGCTGCACGAGAAGTGCGGGTTCAACCTGGTGGGAACCGAGATCGAGGTCGGTCGCAAGCACGGGATCTGGCTCGACGTCGTCGAGTACCAGTACGTGATGCCCACGCGGTCCTAGCTGACGAGCGCCCGCTCCTCGGGCCAGGACCACTGGGTCCAGCGCCCCATGGGCGCGACGAGCACGCCCCCGAGGATGGCCACCGCGCCCGCGATGAGCAGGGGGTTGGCGTGCACGAGCCCCGAGAGCAGCTGGCGGCCGCCGGGCAGCCCGATGAAGGGCCCGGTGATCGTCAGTGCGAGCAGCCAGAAGTGCTCGCGGCCCCGGTAGCTCGCCGCGAGCAGTACCAGGCCCCAGGCGAGGTACCAGGGCTGCACGACCGGGCCGAGCTCGACCACGAGCAGCAGCGACACCCCGAGCGAGCGGACCCAGCCGCGCTCTTCGCCGCGCCAGAGCAGCCAGAGGGCGAAGGCCCCGGCGATCCCCAGGCCCAGTGCCCGGGCGCCCGAGAGCACCGTGGTCGTCGAGATCGCGTGCAGGCCCACCGCGTGCAGGGTGTTGCCGAGCGCCATCCCCAGGGCCGTCGCCGGGGCCGCCCAGGAGCGCACGGTGCCGTTGGAGAGCAGGTTCTGGACCCACCCGAAGCCGAACCCGGCGAGCCACGAGGAGATCCCGAGGGTCGCCGCGGCGACCAGGGTCGCCTTGGCGATGGGTAGCAGGCGCTCCTTGATCTTCGCGCTCGGCCCGAGCCAGGTCCAGGCCACATAGGCGAGCCCGAGCGCGGCCGGCGCCTTGATCGCGGTGGCGAGCGAGCAGAACAGCAGTGCCCACCAGGGTTGTTTTCGCACCGCGAAGGCGATGCCGATGACGAGCAGGCCGGTCATGATGGCGTCGTTGTGGGCCCCGCCGATCAGGGTCAGCAGGACGAGCGGGTTCATCGCGCCCAGGACGAAGGCCTCGCCGGGGTCGCGCCCGAGCGCGCGCGCCAGCATGACCAGGCCGAGTCCGATCAGTGCGACGGCGGCGACCTCGAGCAGCCGCAGCCCGACGACGGTGGCGAGCTGGTGGTGGCCGGTCAGGCGCGCGATGCTGCCGTCGAGGAACAAGAAGAGCGGGCCGTAGGGGGCGGGCGCGTTGCCCCAGAGCGGGTCCACGGGATTGACGTAGGGACTCGAGCCGAGCGAGAAGGGCCCGAGCACGTAGGGGCTCAGGTGGTGACTCGTCATCTCGCCCTGGGCCGCGTAGCTGAAGACGTCGCGCGAGAACATCGGCGGGGCGATGATCATCGGCAGGCTCCAGAGCACGAGCATGATCCACAGCCGCCGCGTCGGCGAACCGGGGTGGATCTTCATCACCTCGACGAGGCGCAGCCACACCCGCATCAACAGCAGCAATCCCCCGTAGACGAGCACGATCGCGACGAGCGACTTGGTCTCACTGGGCACGCCCGTCGGGTTCACCGACGGCTCGCCGAAGAACCACGTGCCGGCCATGTTGAGCTTGAACGGCGAGTTCGTGAAGGTGCCGCCGGTCAGTATCAGGACCATCGCGAGCAGGCCGAGCGCGGCCGGCTGCCAGAGGAACGACCAGCCCTCGAAGGGTCCGGGCGTGAAGCGGCCGAGGGGCGTGTAGCGGCGCTCGAGTACCTGGACGCCCGACTCGAATCCGCTCGCGAGCCGCTCGTAGTGGTGGCGGATTCGCTCGGTCAACGCCCGGATTCGCTGCACGCCACTCCTCCCTGGGTCTCGAACGGTTCGGCGATAACTGCTGATGGCCGACCCCGCCAGAGGCGGGGTCGGCCAGCGGTGGGCCGGGAGGGATTTGAACCCCCGTAGGCAAAGCCGTCTGGTTTAG
>JAKAPH010000101.1 GCA_021807265.1 Actinomycetes bacterium
TGCTCAACGTCGACCTCGTACCCGGTGGTCCGGTCGTCGGCAGCGTCTACCGGGCTGACGTCGAGCAGTACATGGAGGGCATCGAGGTCGTCTCGGTCATGCCGCCCAAGTCGGCGTCACCGCTCGACCCGCGCAAGGAGCGCATCGAACTCCTGCCCAGCACTAAGCCGGTTCCGGATGTCGTGGTCACCTACGCGACCAAGAGCCGCGGCCCGCGCCGCGACAGCGAGCGCGATGGCGCGCGCGGTGGCCGCAGTGGCGGCCGTGACGGCGCACGTCGTGACGACTCGCGTCGGCCCTCGAGCCGCCCCGCCCGCGATGGTGCCCCGAGCGAGCGCGGCGAGCGCACGGACCGTCCCGAGCGCGGCGACCGTCCCGAGCGCAGCGAGCGCGCGAGTCGCGGTGCTCGCCCGACAACCCGTGAGGCGCGACCCGGTGGCCGCGACGCGCGGCCCCAGCGCCCGCCTCGTCCCGTCGGTCCCCCGGTCACCACGACGCACCGCAACGCCCTGCTCGCGACGCTGTCGCCCGAGCAGTTGCCCGTCGCCGAGCAGTTGCTGCGCGGGGGCATGCCCGCCGTGCGCACGGCGGTCGCCGAGCAGAACAAGAACGCCACGGCCCAGGGCCGTGCCACGGTCGACCCGGTAACGATCGACCGCATCGCCGAGGACCTGCTCGGCCGGACCAATCTGGCCATGTGGAAGGACCGCGCGGCGGGCGGCATCGCCGCTGGTCGCGAGCTGCGCCTGCGCGACCTGCGCGCGGTTGTGACCTCCGCCAAGACCGTGTCGCTCGATGACGAGGCGCGCACCCAGTTAAAGGAGCTCCAGGCCTCCCTGACGGCCCGTCTCGAGACCCTTCGCACCCAGTGGGCGGAGAAGCTCGAGGCCGCGATCGAGGCGTCGAACCCGGTCACGGCCCTGGAACTGGTGATTCGCCCGCCGGACATGTCCACGCGCGTCAGCGCCGAGATGGCGGCCAAGGTGATCGCCCTGGTCTCCTCGTCGCTCACGGCCGAACAGGAGCCAGCTCGCTGGCGCGAGATCGTGACCCTGGCCGTGGAGACGTCGATCCGGCGCAACGTGAAACCGGTCGGCATCCCCGACGACCCCGAGTGCCACGCGCTCGCGGTGAAGAACGCCGGTGCCATCCCCGAACTCGCCAAGTTGCTCGGCATGAAGGTGCCGCCGCCGCCGCCGATGGCGCGTCCGACGCGCCGTCCGGCTACTCGTCGCCCAGCGTAAGCAGTCGCGCCTTCCACCCCACTGATTCATAGAGGGACTTCATCGCCCGGTCACCGGGCAGTGCCAGGGCGTCACGCGCGCGTGGGGCGTCGCTGCGCGCGAAGGTCACGAGGGCCCGTCCCCTCCCCCGCCGACGGTTGGCGGGGGCCACGTAGAGCGCGACGATCACTCGATCGACGACGACCATGAACGACCCGGCGTCGTCGCGCCAGAGCGCACCGGCCGCGATGAACGTACCGAGGGCGGCGTTGGGCTCGACCCCGGCGAGCACGTCCTCGAGGTAGCGCGGCCCGCCGCGGCGACTTCGGACGTCATCGACAGCGCCGCGCCACGCGCCGCGGAGCGCCGTATCAACGGCGCTCACGCGTTCGATCATGGCGCCCGCGGACCGCTCGGCTAGACGCAGTCGCGACAGAGCATGTGCGCGGCGTCGGCGAGCTGGCTCGTCTTCTTGAGCAGCCGGCACGAGGCGCAGCGGAACTCGTCGTCTTGCTTGGGCAGAATCGCCTCGGTGACGTCCACGCCGAGCTCGGGGTCGCTGACCTCGTCGTCGTCCTCGGGCACGCTGGTGCGCAGGATCGTCTCGGCGAGCACCTCGTCGAGGGCCAATTCCACGTCCGAGTCGTCCACGACGTCGTCATCGTCGATGACGGCCACGGCCGCCTCGACGACGTCGCCGTCTTCGTCGTCGGCATCTTCCACCAGATCAGCGTCATCGGCGGCCTCGTCGACCTCGAGCTCGTCTACCTCCGCGTCGTCGCCGTCAAGTTCGTCGGCGTCAAGGTCCTCGCCCACGATCTCTTCGTCGAAGCCCTCGGCCAGCTCCTCTTCGTCGAATACCTCGTCGTTTTCGCTGTCTCGCACCATCTAATTCCCTCTCAGTAGCGCTGGCAGTGTAGAGCCTTTTCGTGCGTGCGTGCGGGACCCTGGAGAATCTGTTACGAAAGTCCCGGCCCGCGTCGCTCGGCGCGAGCGCGCTCGGCGCGCCGCTCAGCCTCCAGGCGCTCCAAGTCAGTGTCGGAATAGTCTACAAACTGCATAGAATCTGCGATCAGCCCGTGGCGGGCCTCGGAACGGATTAGCTGGGCCATCTCGTGGGCGACGCGCCGGTAGCTGGGGTGGCCCTGGGGGCTCGAACGCAGCTCGATCAGGTGCATTGCCTCGCGGGCGTTCATCAAGATCCGGTAGCGGACGTTAAAGGCGAGCGCCACGCTGTACTGGGCCTGGAGCGGGAACTCCTCGGCGAGGTCGCGCGCGAGGTCACCCGAGCGCTCCAGGGACTCGACGTAGGGCTGGGTGAGACCGGCGCTCGCGACGACCTCGGGCACCTCGTAGCCGAGGTCGGGCGACAGGGCCTGCCACTCGATCGTGGTGAGCCGGTGGCGCTGCAGGTCCCGGAAGGCGCCGTAGTCCGTGACCAGCTCGAACTGGTAGGCCGTCTGCTCGAAGGCCCGCCCGGGCCGGTGGCGCCGGTTGCGGCGCTCGCCCACGTAGGTTGCCAGCAGCTCGGCGCGCTGGTGGACGGTGAGCGTGGCGACGGTCGCCGCGGCGGCGGCCGTGGACACCCCGGCGGTCTCAAAGACGATGGCCTCGAGCACGCGACGCTCGCCGTCAGGGTCGAAGTCGATCAACCGCACCCGGGCGGACTCCCCGGGTGCCTCGATCTCGGGCGTCCCCCAGCGTTCGAGCAGTTCCGTGGTTCGCGCCCGTCGATCGGCGAGGTAGGTGACCCACTCGCCGCCGCGCTCGGGGATGTCGAGCCGCTTGAGGAACGACGGGATGACCTTCTCCAGTTCGCGCTGCATCAGCCCGGCGTAGTGGTTGACCTCGGGCAGGGCGTGGGCGCGCATGCGCAGCAGCAGGTTCTCGTAGGCCTGGCCGGAACCGTAGATGCCGAGGTTCGACAGCGCGCTCGCGGGCAGGAGGCCCCGCACGGCGTCGAGGGCCTTTGCGCGGATGGCCTGGCGATAGACGAAGTCGGTGTCCTCGGCGGTCTTGGGGTAGCGCACGCTGAGCCACTCGGTCACCCGCGGCAGCAGGGCGGCGTAGGTGTCGAACATCCGGTCCATCTCGCCGACGTAGCGCGCACCGAAGCGCGACTCGAGCACGTCGTGGTCGCGGTAGAAGCGGTAGTGGCCGTTGGCGAGCCGGCGGTCGTAACCGAGGTAGCGCGTCGACTGCTCGAGGTAGCTCATCAGCCGCCCGCGCTCGAGGACCTTGGTGAGCAGGTTGCTCGCCTGTTCACAGGCCAGGTGGACGCCGCCGAGCTGGGCAACCGAGTCGTCGCCGTACTCGAAGAAGATCCGCTGGTAGAGCTCGTCGGCGCGTCCGACGCCCACGGTGGCGTCGATGGACGCGTCCCCGGTCAGATCGAGGTCCTCGACGAATTCGTCGAGGAAGAGTCGCCGCAAGCTCTTGGTCGCGCGCGAGTAGCGGGCGAACAGCGCCCCCTTGACCACCTCAGGCAGGTTGACCAGGGCGAACACAGGTCCATCGAGGTTCGTGAAGTACCGGCGTAATACTGCTCGCTCCGCCTCGGTGAACTCTTCCGCGACATAAGCGTGCATGACACGTAGAGATTAGGGCCCGTTTCAGGCCAAGGGGTGGACCGTCGTGGCGCTGGCGACGACGCTGCGAACCACCGAATCGCGCGCGAGCGCGGCCTGGTCGGCGACGTCGCCGAGCTGGTCGAGCCGCGCCAGCTGCTCGCACAGGTCCGCGACCTGTTTGGCGATGCGCACGAAGTCCCCCGGCGAGGTCTGGCCGATCTCGACGTCGGCGACGTCGAGCACGGTCCCGAGCGGCGCCCCCCTCGACCAGGCGGCGATCGTCGTGGCGAAGGCGCCGTCGGGATCGCGGCCGTGGGGCACCTGGAACCGGTCCTCGGCTTCGCGCACCGTCGCCGCGATGACGGTGAGTGCCCGGATCCGCTCGCCGAGCGAGCTGCGCCGGTCGTTGCCCAACCGATCGGGAATGGTCCGACGCTTCTTGGTCGACACGGCCTTGGCGGCGTTGGGCGCCCGCCGGGCGCGTCGCGGTTCGTACACGAAGCACGACGCGAGTCCGGCGAAGGCCGCGGCGTCGAGTCCCTCGAAGAGTCCCGCTCGTATCGCCTCGGCGACGAGGAGGTCGCTCTCGTGGTAGAGCGAGCGCAGGAGCTCGCCCTCGGCGTTGAGCCGCCAGCCGTCGGCGTACCCGAGGGACTCGAGGACGCGGTGGCGTGCGCGCAGCTGCTCGCTGAGCGAGCGGCTCGTGACCCCCCGGCGTCGGGTCGACTCGAACTGGGCGTAGGAGCGCTCGACGACCTCGGTCGCGGTTGGCTCGTCGAAGTGGACGATGAGATTCGCGGTGAAGTTGTACGTCGGGCGAAACGACGAGTGCAGGTCACCCGGGGCGGCGAGCGCGACGCGTCCGACGTCGTGCAGGGCGATGTCGGGGCTGAAGCAGACGATGGCGTGGCCCTCGTCGTCAAGGCCGCGCCGTCCGGCCCGGCCGGTCATCTGGGAGTACTCGGCGCTCGTGAGGAACTGGCGCCCGGCGTCGGAGTACTTCGTGAAGCGTTCGAGCGCGACCGAGCGCGCCGGCATGTTGACACCGAGTGCCAAAGTCTCGGTCGCGAAGACCGCCCCGAGCAGGTTGCGCTCGAAGCACGCCTCGACGATCTCGCGAAAGGCCGGGACCATCCCGGCGTGGTGCGCCGCGAGTCCGCGGGTCAGTCCCTCGATGAACTCGCCGTACTCGAGCGCGCGCAGCTCGTCGTCGGTGAAGCTCGCCAGACGCAGCTCGGCGATCCGCTCGATCGCGGCGCGATCGTCACTCGAGGTGAAGCGCAGCCCGTCGCGTCGGCACTGCGAGACGGCGTCGTCGCACGCGGCGCGCGAGAAAATGAAGACGATGACCGGGAGCAGGTCCTCGGCCTCGAGCGCGTGCAGCAGCTCGCTTCGCCGCGGCGTGCGAAAGGGTGGCGGCGGGGCCGACGATTTGGGTCCGTGCCACTTGGGACCGGGGCGGAACTTGCGCGACGCCTTCATCAGGTTGTCGATTCGTCGGGCGCCGTCGGCGAGGCGCCCTTCGCCGAGCAGGTCGTCGATCTCCGCGGCGCTCTGGCCCCGGCGTACCACGGCCACGTGGTTGTGCAGGGTGATCGGCCGGTTCTTCTCGATGACGACCTCGGTCGCACCGCGGACCTCGCTGAACCACTCCCCGAGGAAGGTGGCGTTGCCGACGGTCGCCGAGAGGGCGACGAAGCGGATCGCCGGCGGGGTGAGGATGAGGACCTCCTCCCAGACGCCGCCGCGGTAGGGGTCCTGGAGGTAGTGCACCT
This sequence comes from Actinomycetes bacterium, assembly GCA_021807265.1. Classification (GTDB taxonomy): domain Bacteria; phylum Actinomycetota; class Acidimicrobiia; order Acidimicrobiales; family RAAP-2; genus RAAP-2. The sequence continues at coordinate 5,569 of JAKAPH010000101.1, forward strand.
CATCGAGCACCACGAGCCCGAGGGACCGCAGCTGCCCCGAGTCGGTGAGCAGCATGTTGCGCAGGACCTCGGTCGTCATCACGACGATCTCGGCACCGCGGTTGATCGACGTGTCGCCCGTCAACAGTCCGACGCGGTCGGCCCCGAAGCGCTCGACGAGC
>JAKAPH010000014.1 GCA_021807265.1 Actinomycetes bacterium
CGGCGTCGTCGACATTGCCGAACTGCCCCTCGACGAGGGTTACGTGACCCGACCCGCGAGTCCCTACGCCCAGTCCAAGATCGAGGCCGAGCGTGTCGCGCGCGAGGCCGCCCACCGGGGTCAGCGGGTCGTGATCGTGCGGCCCTTCAACCACATCGGACCCGGCCAGGCCGCCACCTTCGTCGTGCCGGCCCTCGCGACCCGGCTGCTCGACGCGCGCGACCAGGGTGCCTCGAGCGTGCCCGTGGGCGACCTGTCGGCGCGACGCGACTTCTGTGACGTGCGCGACGTGGTGCGCGCGTACCGGCTGCTCGCGGCCTTTGGCGTCGCGGGCGAGGTCTACAACGTCGCCTCCGGCCACGACGTCGCCATCGGTGACGTCGCGACGTGGCTCGTCGCGCGCATCGCGCCGCAGGTCGAGCTCAGGGTCGCCGAGGCACTGCTGCGCCCCGTCGAGGTTCCCGTCTCGCGCGGCAGTTTCGCGAAGCTCCAGCGGGTGACGGGGTGGGAGCCGCGAATAGCGCTCAGCGCGTCCCTCGAGGATGTCGTCGCGGAGCTAGAAGCCGGCCGTACCAGGCATCAGTCCTGATCAACCGCTTGAACACCCGTGGCAGACGTGCCAGTTCGGGTGATGACGGCCAACTAGCCTGGAGTACTTGATGGATGTTCGTGCACCGGCGGTCGTCGCCGTCGTCGTTACTACGGGCCCGGGCCCGGGCCTCGAGGCCACGCTCGCGTCGCTCGTCGCTCAGGACTACGCCGAACTCAGCCTGTTCGTCGTAGCCAACGGCGAGAGCGAGCACGTCGCGGCGCGGGTGGCGGCCGTCGCCCCGGACGCCTACGTCCGGGTGCTGGCCGAGAACCGCGGCTACGCCGACGCGTGCAACGAGGCGGTGCTCGCGGTCGAGGGGGCGACGTTCTTCCTGTTCTGCCACGACGACGTGCGCCTGGACCCCGACGTGGTCCACCGCCTCGTGGAAGCGGCCTTCCGAATGAACGCCGGTGTCCTCACGCCCAAAGTCGTCGCCTACGACGATCCGATGACCCTGCTGCACGTCGGTCAGACCTGTGACCGCTTCGGCGTCGTCCAGGAGCGCGTCGAGCCCGGCGAGATCGACCACGGCCAGCAGGACCTCGAGCGCGACGTCTTCGTGGCGCCCGGCGGGGTCACGTTGATCCGCGCCGACCTCTTCGTCACCCTCCACGGGTTCGACCCGCTGATCCCGGCGCTCGGCGAGGACCTCGACTTCTGCTGGCGGGCCCAGCTCGCCGGCGCGCGCATCGTCGTCGCGCCCAGCGCGCGCGTCGCGCACCGCCAGACGGTGGCCAGCGGGGAGCGGCCCGTCACCGCTATCGGCACGCGCAAGGCGAGTCGCCAGGACTTGCAGCGACGCCACCGGCTGCTGGTCGTCGCCACCGGCTGGGGGCGTTGGACGGCACTGAGCACGCTCGCCATGCTCGTCGTGCTCGACCTCGTCGAGCTGGTGGTCGCCATCGCCGGGCGCGACGGCGACCGCGCCGGAGCCATCCTCGGGTCGTGGCGTTGGCTCGCGGGCCACCGGCGCCTGGTGCGTGAGCGGCGTCGGCACCGGCGTGTCTACACCGTGCTCACCGACGAGGAACTGCGGCGACTCCAGGTCGGCGGCGCCACGCGCTTGCGCAAGTTCATCGCCACGCTGCTACGCGACGGGCTCGACCGCGCCCGTGGGATCCTGCCGCCCGACGAGCCGCTCGCCGAGCCCGACGTGGACGCGGGCGTCGGCTTTGCCGCCGCGTTCGCCGAGGTCGACGCCTTCGACGACATCCCCGAGCGGGCGGACTTCGCCGTGCGCCGGCCGTCGCGGTTCCTCACGAGCTTTCGCGCCCAGGCCTTCGCGGTCGCGCTCGCGGTCGTGCTCTGGCTGATCGGCTCGCGCAACCTCGTCGCCATGCACCTGCCGCTGATCGGGCGCCTCGCACCGCTTGATTCGTGGTGGTCGACGTGGCGACACTTCTTCGCGTCGTGGTCACCCAACGGCCTGGGAACGGGGACCCCGGGCATGCCCGGCTACGGCGTCATCGCCTTCGCGGGAACCTTCGTGCTGGGTCGCATGGGCGTGCTGCCGCGCCTCGCGCTGATCTTCGCCGTGCCGGTGGGCGCCTTTGGCGTGGGCCGGCTCCTGCGGGGCCGCGTCTCGAACCGGGCGAGGCTCGTGGCGGTGCTCGCCTACGTGGCGGCCCCGATCGCGCTGAACATGATCAGCCAGGGTCGTATCGACGTGCTGGTGGTCACCGCCGGCCTGCCCTTCGTGATGCGACGGCTCTTCGAACTGCTTGGCGTACCGGGCTATCGCGACGCCCCGTACCCGCCGGCCGCGCCCTTCGGGAACCGGGGCTGGCCCGCGTCGCGGTCGGGCCAGCGGACGATCGCGGTCATGGAGATCGCCATCATGAGTGCCCTGGCGCCGGCGACGATCATCGCCGTGGTGCTGGTCGTGCTCGGGGTTGTGCTCGCGCGCTGGTTCGAGCCCGACGCGGGACAGGGCCGACCGTGGCGACTCCTCGGGGCGGTCCTCGGGGGCGTGGCCGTCTTCCTTGCGCCGATGACCGTGGACGTCGCGCTGGCCGGACGACGGGCCCTCGAGGTGTTCGGGCTCGCGCGCGGCCCCTGGTCGGCGCCGTCCTTCGCGCTGCTCGCCCGCGGCGCCGACGGGGGATTTGGCGCCTCGTGGTGGGGGTGGCTCCTGCCCGGCGCGGCGCTCATCGCGCTGTTGCTGACCCGGGGTGATCGGCGTGTGATCGCCGGCAAGGTCGCCGCCATCGCCACGCTGTCGCTCGTGCTCGCGTCGCTCGTCGCACGCCACTGGCTCGGCGACTTCGCCCCCGACATCGACGTGCTCCTCACCCTCTACGCCATCGCCATTGCCACGCTCATCGGTCTCGGGGTGGGCGCGTTGGAGTCGGACCTGCGCCAGGCGGGATTCGGGTGGCGCCAGAGTGCGGCCGCATTGTTCGTGGCCGCGATCGTCGCGTCGGCGGTCCCACTGCTCGGGGACTTCGCGAGCGGCCGGTTCAACCTGCCCGTGACCAGCGTCGCCGAGTCGATGAGCGCGGCTGAGCCGCCGAGCGCCAGCGGGTACCGGATCCTGTGGTTGGGGGACCCGTCGGTCCTGCCGATCGCGGGCTGGTCGGTGGCGCCGGGTCTCGCCGCGGCGACCTCGACCAACGGGCTGCCGGGCGGCTCGACCCTCTTCGCGCCGCCGGACTCGGGGACCTCGGACGTGCTGCTCGAGGCGATCAACCTCGCCCTGCTCAACCGGACCGTTCACCTGGGCTCGTTGCTCGCCCAGGCTGGCGTCGCCACGGTCGTGGTGATGACCTCGCCCGCCCCCGACTACGCGGGCGCCCAGGACGTGCCCACGCGCGCCGTGCCCGGCGCGCTCGAGGCCTCGCTCGCGCGCCAGACCGACCTCGCCCTGCAACTCGAGTCGCCGTCGGTCACCATCTACAGCAACGCCGACTTCCACGGGCTCGTGTCTCAGTCGTCGCGTACGTCGCGCACGGGCTGGTCACCCTTGACCGGCCCGACGTTCGGGACCGGTCCCGTGAGCTCGGGCGCGACGGTGGTGGCCGGCCTCGCGCCCGCGAGCGCCTTCGCCCTGGACGTCAACGGCGTCGCCGCGACGCGGCGCACGGCCTACGGCTGGGCGCCGACCTACCTCGTCAACCACTACACCGGCCCGGTCACCGCGCAGCTGGTGCTGCACCAGTTCCCCCTCAACGGGCTCCTGGCGCTGTTCACCCTGGGGCTGTGGGCCATCGTGTGGCTCGGCATCGGCTCAGTCCAGCGCATCGAGTGGATCTTCGCGCGCCGACGGCGCACGGTTCGCGCCGTGCACGAGGACCGGTCGTGAGACGCGGCCCCCTCGTGCTCGTCCTCGCGGCGGCGATCGCGGCCGCGGCCGCGGCCACGACCGTGCTGCACGCCTCGAACCCGACCGAACCGGCCGCGAGCCTCGCCACCGGCCCGGTCGAGTCGACCGCCCTGTACTGCACCGGGCTCGGTGCGTCGGGCTCGCCGGCCGGACACGTGGTCGTGCTCAACACCGCCAGTCACGCCCGCGACGTCGCGGTCGAGATCGACACCGACCTCGGCACCGCGACGACGAGCCACCTGCGACTCGCGGCCCACGGCTCGGCCTCGGTGGCCACGCCGGCCGCCGGCCACTGGTACGGGGTGTCGCTCGTCGTGAACGGCCGCGGCGTCGTGGCAGACGAGCTCAACAACGCGGGCACCGCGCAGACGCCGTGTCTGGACGCGGGCACGACCAACTGGTTCGCGAGCGGCCTGGACACGAGGGTCGGGTCCAAGGCCTACTTGGTGCTCTACAACCCGTCCTCCACTTCGGCCGTCGTGAACGTCACGGCCGAGACGGCCACCGGCTTCTCGGCGCCGGCCCCGTATCAGGGCGTGGCGATCGCGGCGCACCGCGTCGTCGCCCTCGATCTCGGGATCCGGATCGTGGACCAGGCGAACATCGGGATCCACGTACGGGTCATCCGCGGCGGGATCGTCAGCACCGCGGTGCAGCAGTCGGGTTCGTTCACGTCCTTCTACCCGGGCTCGCCGTCGCTGACGCGTACCGCGTGGTTCCCGCGCGTCACCACCGTGAGCGGCTCATTCGCCCAGATCCTCGTCACCAATCCCTCTGACGCGACCGCGTCGGTCACGGCGACCATCGGCCTCGCGCCCTATACCGTGGCCCCCCAGACGGTCACCGTCGCGCCGTACTCGACGGGCTCGATCCTGATCACGCCCAACTCCGCCGTACCGGCCCACGGCTACGCCACGGTGCGGCTGCGCGCCAGCGTCCCGGTCGGCGCGAGCCTGGCGACGGGCACAGTGAACGGTGTGTCGCTGTCGGCGCCCTCGACGGCGTCGCGGCTCTACCTCGTCAGCGACTTCGCGAGGCTTGGCTTTGACGCGATGACCGCGACGAACGTAAGCGCCCGCCCCTTCACACTCACCGTGACCGAGCTCGGCACGATCGCCACGAGTCACGTTCTTACCGTTGCGCCGGGCGACACGATCGACCTGCGCGGACGCAACGGCCTGCCCACGACGCTGCGCGGCCGGTCGTTCCTGCTGAGCACCGCCCACGCTGGCCTGATCGTGACGACGACGCTCCCGACGACCCCGGCGGGAATCGTCGTCGTGTCCGCCCTAAACGGAGGGTAGCGTCGGCGGCTGCCAGGTCGAGGGCGTCACGTCAGCGCTCACCGTCACCGGCGCCTCGGGCGCTGGGGCCGACGGGGCCGACGGGGCCGACGCGCGACCAATGCCCGACAGCGTGCTCACGGTCTTGGTGCCCTGGGGGTGCACCGGTTCGCCGTGGGCTTCGTCGATGAGCCGTGCGGCCTCCTCGCCGTCGATCGTCTCGTGCTCGAGCAGGGAGCGGGTGAGCGCCTCGAGGCCGCGGCGGTGCAGCGTGAGCACTTCGATCGCCCGGGACTCCTGCTCGCGCAGGATCCGCTCGACCTCGTCGTCGATCATCTGGGAGGTGTGGTCCGAGTAGTCGCGGGTGTGCATCAGGTCCTCGCCGAGGAACACCTGGTTGTTCGAGCCCCAGGCCATTGGCCCGATCTCCTTGGACATGCCCCATTCGCGAACCATCCGGCGCGCGAGGTCGGTATTGCGCTGCAGGTCGTCGGCGGCGCCGGTCGAGAGGTCGCCGTAGACGAGCAGCTCGGCGACCCGGCCGCCCATGCGCATGCACAGGGCATCTTCGAGGTGCTGGCGCGACATGATGTGGCGGTCCTCTTCGGGCAGGGTCATCGTCACGCCCAGGGCCATGCCCCGCGGGATGATCGTGATCTTGTGGAGGGGATCGGACTTCTCGAGCACGTAGGCGAGCAGCGCGTGGCCGCTCTCGTGGAAGGCGATGCGCTCGCGCTCGTCGTCGTGCAGGATCATGGTGTCGCGTTCCTGGCCCATCATGACCCGGTCACGGGCGGACTCGAAGTCCTCCATGCCAATGGTGGCCGAGTGGCGCCGGACCGCGTGCAGCGCCGACTCGTTCACGAGGTTCGCGAGATCCGCGCCGCTCATGCCCGGGGTGCCGCGCGCGACCATGTGCAAGTCGACGCTCGGGTCGAGTGGTTTGTTCTTGGAGTGCACTTCGAGAATCGGGAGCCGTTCTTCGAGGTCAGGAAGGGGAACGACGATCTGGCGGTCGAAGCGGCCCGGTCGCAGCAACGCCGGGTCCAGTACGTCGGGCCGGTTGGTGGCGGCGATGACGACGACGCCCTCGGCGGGGTCGAAGCCGTCCATCTCGCTCAGCATCTGGTTCAGCGTCTGCTCGCGCTCGTCGTGGCCACCGCCCACGCCGGCACCGCGCTTGCGGCCGATCGAGTCGATCTCGTCGATGAAGACGATGGCGGGGGACTGCTTGCGGGCGGTGTTGAAGAGGTCACGCACCCGGCTCGCGCCGACGCCGACGAACATCTCCATGAAGTCCGAGCCCGAGACCGAGAAGAAGGGGACCCCGGCCTCGCCGGCAACCGCGCGCGCGAGCATGGTCTTGCCCGTGCCCGGCGGGCCCACGAGGAGCAGGCCCTTGGGGATCAGCGCGCCCACTTCGCGAAAGCGCCCCGGATTCTTCAGGAAGTCGACGACCTCACTGATCTCCTGCTTGACCCCGAGGTAGCCCGCGACGTCCGCGAAGGTGATCTTGGGCTTGTCCTGGTTGAACTGCTTGGCCTTGGAGCGCCCGACCGACATCATGCCGTTCATCTGGCCGCGGGCCTGGCGCCCGGCGTAGATCATGAACAGTGCGAAGATCAGAATCCAGATCAGGTACGGCAGGAACGTCGAGGCGAAGCTCGACGGGTTGGAGAACGTGACGTTGACGTTGTTCGCCTTCAGGGTGTCGATTTCGCTCGAGATCGCCGGGGCCGGACCGTTCGCGGTGTAGTTGGTGCCATCGACCAGCTGGCCCGAAATCACGCCGTTGGCGTTGTCGACCGTCGCCGAGACGACCTTCTGGTTGTGCACGTCACCGAGCAGCGTGGAGTACGAGATCGTGCGCACGGTCTTGCTCTGGAACAGCGACGGGATGAACAGGATGCCAACGACGAAGGCGATGATGGCGATGGTGATGATCCGCCGCCTCGACTCGGGGGCCATCGGGCGCTCGCCCGACGGCAGCAATCGCTTCAGGCCGGGCTTTTCGTTGGGTGGTGTGCTCACCATCCCAATCTAGAGGTCTGCGTGCGACACGAGGCCCGCACGGTGCGAATCGGGCGACGCGTTAGCGTAGGGGCCTGTGGACAACGCGCCCGTCGTCGAGCGATCGGTGCGGCCCGGCGCCGTCCTCGTCGCGGCCGTAGCGGGCTTTGTCATCGGCGAGTTGTTGGCGTCGGCCTTGGTGGGCACGGTGACCTCGCTCACGCACTATCCCGGCGGCTTCGCGGGCCTCGCCGCCGCACGTGAAAATCCCTGGTGGGCGAGTTCCCTGAGCCTCGTGGGGCTCTGGGTGGGCTTTGTCGTGGCCATCGTGGCCGCGACCCGGGTGGGCGGGTTGCGCCCGTGGCCCCACCAGTGGCGCTTCGTATGGAGCGACCTGTGGTTCGTCGTGCTCGGGGTGGCTGCCCAGGTCGCCGTCGGCGTGCTGTATCGACCCTTCCACCTGCGCCACCTGAACGCGCCCGTCGACAAACTCTTTGGCGCCGCCCACGGCGCGGGCTTCGTGCTGCTCGTGGTGCTCACGACCGTCGGCGCGCCCATCGTCGAGGAGTGGTTCTTTCGCGGCGTGGTGTTTCGCGGCATCGTCGCGTTCGCGTCGCCGCGCTGGCCACGACTGGCGGTCGCCATCGGCGTGGTCGTGAGCGCCCTGGTGTTCGCCTCGGTCCACGGCGAGGCCCGCCAGTTCGCCGGACTCGCCGGACTCGGCGTGGTGCTCGCCGTCGTGGCGTGGCGCACCAAACGGCTCCTGCCGAACGTGCTCACCCACGTGTCCTTCAACGCGGTCGCGATGGCCTCGGTCATCGCGCACCGGGTGCACTGATGCGGCGCTGGTCGACCGGCGCGTGGCTCGACGCCCTCGTGGTGGGGTCGGTGATCGTCGTCACGCTGTGGTCGCTGCACCCGAACCTCGTCTTCTCGACGAGCACCATCACGGGCGGGGACACCGGTGCCCACCTCGCGCTGCCGGCCTACCTGCGCAGCCTCGGCAACCCGTTCGACCTGACGCCGTGGTACCCGGGGTGGTTCGCCGGGATGCCCGCCTACACCTACTACTTCATCCTGCCCGACCTCCTCGCAACGCTCGCGAGCTACGTGATCAACGCCGCGCTCGCCTTCAAGCTGGCGACGATCCTCGGGTCGCTGCTCATGCCCATCGGCGCCTACGTGCTCGGGCGCTTGATGCGCGCGCCGCGGCCCGTCCCCGCGGCCCTGGCCGCGGCGACGCTGCCCTTCCTCTTTGACGCGTCTTTCACCATCGACGGCGGCAACCTCTTCTCGACGATGGCGGGCGAGTACGCGTTCTCGCTGTCACTCGCGCTCGCGCTCGTGACCATCGGGCTCTTCGCGCGCGGCATGCGCACCGGGCGCGGCTACTGGCTGGCGGCGATCGGCCTCGCCCTGACGCTCTTCGCCCACGTCCTGCCCTTCTTCTTCGTCGTCGGGGTCGTGGGTGTCCTGCTCGTCTTCGAGATCCTGGCGCGCCACGGGTGGGGCGATCCCCGCGATCGCGTCGTGCTCGGTGACGCCGCGCGACCCTTCCGTTTCGCCCTGGGCGCCGGCCTGCTGACGGCGGGGCTCGGCGCGTGGTGGCTCCTGCCCTTCGGGCTCAGCCAGCAGCTCACGAACTCGATGGGCTACACGAACGACAACGTCTCGACCCTGCACGCCATCTTCACGACCTTGGGCTGGTACACCGCCGCGGGCGGTGCCGCGGGGGACCGGTGGGTGATCGCGATGGCGGCGGTCGCGGTGATTCTCGCCTTTATCGTTCGCGATCGCCTGGGCATGGTGCTCGCCACGGTGACCGTCGTCACCCTGGTCGCCTTCATCGCCGACCCCCAAGGTGTCATCTGGAACGAACGCCTGGTGCCGTTCTGGTTCATCGCCATCCACCTCGCCGCGGGCTGGCTGGTCGGCTACCCGTTGGCGCGCTGGTCTGCGCACGTGCGGCTCTACGACGTCCGCTCCGAGCCCGCCGACGCCCCCGAGCCCATCGACGAGGCACGACTCGAGGTTTCGGCAGCCGGCACGCTCGAACCGGCGTCGGGCGAGTCGTCGCTCGTCGCCCCCGCGACGGCGGAAGCGACCACGCGCGTGGTCGCGCGCGAGGAGGCCGAGGTGCGCGCGCACCGCGCTCGCCGCTCGATCGTCGCCACCGTCATCGTTGGTCTGGCCGGGCTCGCGTCGACGGTCCCCGGGCTCATTCCCGCCTCGGCCTCGGCCCTGGACCTCTCGACGAGCGGGAACCAGGTCTCGAGCTGGGCGGCGTGGAACTACTCGGGCTACCAGGGCAAGCCCGCCTGGCCCGAGTACCACAACCTCATGACGACGATGGCGCGCGTCGGGGCGCGCTACGGCTGCGGCCGGGCCATGTGGGAGTACTCGCCGAGCGAGAATCGCTTCGGCACGACGATGGCGCTCATGCTCTTGCCGTACTGGACGAACAACTGCATCGACTCGATGGAGGGACTCTTCTTCGAGTCCTCGGCGACGACCCCCTACCACTTCCTCGATCAGGCCGAGTTGAGCAGCCAGCCGAGCAATCCCCAGGTCGGACTGCCCTACGGCCAGCTCAACGTCGCCGAAGGGGTCACGCACCTGCAGATGCTCGGCGTGCGCTACTACATCGCCTTCTCGCCCCTGGCCGTCGCCGAGGCCGACGGCGACCGCCAGCTCCACCTCGTCGCCCAGACCCGCGCCTGGCCGTCGCCCGGGGTGCGCTGGCGCATCTACCGGATCGACTCGAGTCCGCTGGTCCAAGGACTCACCACCGACCCCAACGTCGTCAGCGGCCTGGCGAGCCGCGTCGCGTGGCTCAGGGCGAACACGGCGTGGTGGCTCGACCCGGCGAAGTGGCCGGTGCTCGCCGCGGCGAGCGGCCCGTCCTCGTGGCCGCGCGTCTCGTCGATCAACGACCTGCGCGGAGGCGTGCACCTGCCGAGCGAGACCGTGACCCGCGTCGACGTCGGCCTGCAGCGACTCTCGTTCCACGTCGACCGGCTGGGCGTGCCGACCCTCGTCAAGGTCTCGTTCTACCCTCGCTGGCACGCGACCGGGGCCACGGGACCCTTCCGGGTGAGCCCGAACCTGATGGTGGTCGTGCCCACCAGCCACGAGGTGACGCTGACCTACGGATCCACGCCGGCGACCACGATCGGCAACTGGGTGACCGACGTCACCGTGGGGCTCGGCATCGTCGTCGCGTGGTTCGCTCGCCGGAGGCGTCGACGGTCCCGGGGGTAGCATGACCAGCGTGGATACCGACGCAATCTTTAAGGCCTACGACGTCCGCGGCACGTATCCCGACCAGCTCGACGAGGTCGTGGCCCGTGCGGTGGGTGCCGCCTTCGCCCGCTTCGCCCAGTCCCCGAGGATCGTGATCGGTCGCGACATGCGCGAGTCGGGCGTCTCGCTGTGCGGCGCCTTCAGCGACGGTGCGCGCGGCGAAGGCGTCGAGGTCGTCGACCTGGGACTCGTCTCGACGGACCTGTTGTACTTCGCCTCGGGGTTCCTCGAGTCGCCCGGCGCCATGTTCACCGCGTCGCACAATCCGGCGCGTTACAACGGCATCAAGCTCTGCCTCGCGGGCGCCCGACCGGTTGGCGTGGAGTCGGGACTGCTCGACATCGCAGCCGACGCCGAGCGCCGGCTCGGGGTCGAGGCGCCACCGCGGGCCGATCGGATCGAGCGGGACCTCTGGCCCGACTGGATCAGCCACGTGCACTCCTTCATCGACGTCACGGCCCTGCGGCCCCTGCGGATCGTGGCCGACGTCGCCAACGGCATGGGGGGCCTCGTGGCCCCGCGCGTCTTCGCGGGGCTGCCCGTCGAACTCGAGGTGCTCTATCCCGAACTCGACGGTTCGTTCCCGAACCACCCGGCCGACCCGCTCAATCCGGCGAACCTCGTCGACCTGCAGCGCCGGGTCCTCGAGACCGGGGCTGACATCGGCCTCGCCTTTGACGGTGACGCCGACCGGGTGTTCGTCGTCGACGAGCGCGCCGAACCCGTGTCGGGCTCGACGACGACCGCGATGGTCGCCGCCACCCTGCTCGACCGCAATCCCGGCGCGACCGTGCTCTACAACCTCATCTGCTCCAAGTCAGTGCCCGAGGTCATCGCCGAGCACGGCGGTGTGGGCGTGCGCACCCGCGTGGGCCACAGCTACATCAAGCAGGTCATGGCCGAGACCGGCGCCATCTTCGGCGGCGAGCACTCGGGCCACTACTACTACCGCGACAACTACCGCGCGGACTCGGGCGTCATCACGGCGCTCATCGTGCTCGAGTTGCTGAGTCGCGCCAGTGAGCCGCTCTCCGCGCTGCAGGCGCCGTTCCGGCGCTACGCCTCGTCGGGGGAGCGCAACACCGAAGTCGCCGATCCGGCCGGCACGGTCCGGGCCGTCGCCCGGCGCCTCGCCGCCGACGGCGTCGCGGTCGATGAGCTCGACGGGCTCAGCGCCGACTACGGGTCGTGGTGGTTCAACCTGCGACCGTCCAACACCGAGCCGCTGCTGCGGCTCAACGTGGAGGCCGCCGACGAGGCGAGCTGCGCGCGCCACGTCGACGAGGTCGTCGCCATGATCAAGGAGGCGTGATGGCCCTGGACGCCTTCCTGCTCGAGCTGCTCGAGGACCCCGTCGACCACGGGCCGCTGGTGTACCTCGAGAACGCGAGCGTGCTCTACAACCCGCGCCGGGGCGTCGCCTACGAGGTCCGCGGGTCGATCCCGGTGCTCTTGCCCGACGAGGCGCGTGCCGTCACGGACGAGGAGCGAGACCAGTACGCCGCGGACCCCACGGCCCGCTCGACTGGCCGGCCCGCTAGCTGAGCCGCTCGACGATCATGGCCATGCCCTGGCCGCCGCCGACGCACATCGTCTCGAGCCCGTAACGCGCGCCACGGTCCTCGAGGCCGTTGAGCAGCGTGGTCATGATGCGCGCACCGGTCATGCCGAAGGGGTGGCCGAGCGCGATGGCCCCGCCGTTCACGTTGAGTTTGTCCCAGCTGATGCCCAGGTGCTTGGCCGAAGGGATCACCTGGGCCGCGAAGGCCTCGTTGATCTCGACCAGGTCGATGTCGTCGATGGTCAGGCCGGCGCGCGACAGGGCCTGGCGGCTCGCCTCGACCGGGCCGAGGCCCATGATCTCGGGGTTGAGCGCACTGACGCCGCTCGAGACGATGCGCGCGAGGGGCGTCAGGCCGAGCGCCTTGGCGCGGGTGTCGCTCATGACGATGACGGCGGCCGCCCCGTCGTTGAGCGGGCAGGCGTTGCCCGCCGTGACGGTGCCGCCCTCGCGAAAGACCGGGGCGAGTGAGGCGAGCTTCTCGAGCGTGGTGCCAGCCCGCGGGCCGTCGTCGGTGCTGATCACGCGGCCGTCGGGGAGCGTGACGGGGATGATCTCGCGCTCGAAGAAGCCGTTGTGCTGGCTGGCGACCGCCAGCTCCTGACTGCGCAGCGCGAACTCGTCCATCTCGACGCGCGAGACGTGCTCGTACTCCGCGACGTTCTCGGCCGTCTGGCCCATGGCGATGTAGACGTCGGCGAGTCCCGCGCTCGGGGTCCAGGGATCACCGACGCGCTCGGAGCGCGAGGCCGTCCGGGCGATCGCGTCGGCGAAGAGCGGGTTCATGGCCTTGGCGATGTCCGAGGCCCCGTTGCCGAAGCGCGACACGGTCTCCACGCCCGCGGCGATGAAGACGTCGCCCTCGCCGGCCTTGATCGCGTGCGCGGCCATGCGGATCGTCTGGAGTGAGGACGAGCAGTACCGGTTGACGGTGACCCCGGGCACGGTGTCCAGGCCCGCCAGGATCGCCACGACGCGTCCGAGGTTGAAGCCGGATTCGCCCGCCGGCTGGCCACAGCCCATGATGAGGTCGTCGATCGTCGTGGGGTCGAGCTGGGGGACCTTGGCCAGCACCTCGGCGACGACGTGCGCGGCGAGGTCGTCGGGGCGCATGTCGACGAGCGACCCCTTGAACGCCCGCCCGATCGGCGTACGGCCGGTGGCGACGATTACGGCTTCTGGCATTGGTTTCTCCTCAGGAACTAAGCAATCTCGAGAGCATACTCATTGGTAACAGCGGTACTGGTTGACCTCGTCAGCCCAGGTCGAGGGGGCCCGCGTCCTCGAATCCCTGGCGGACGCCCTGGCCGGCCCGTCGGGCCAGCTGCTCGGGCTCAAAGAGCATCCAGTAGGCGTTGCGCGCGTGCTTGCGTGAGCGGTTCTCGAAGACCGAGGCCAAGACGGCCGGGTCGTCGGCCTCGTCCTCGTGGACGAAGACCTCGAGGATGGGCGTCGAGGTGAGCAGCTGGGCCTGCATGATGCCCAGCGCCGCCTCGTGCGCGCACTGCTTGTCGATGGGCGCCTTGCCGGGCATGCCCAGGGCGACCACGATCGAGCAGCCGTCGCGCTCGATGAGGTTCTTCGCCGCCACGGCCAGGTCCTTGAAGCCGGGGACCGTCCGCGAGACGACCGTGAACTGCTCGCCGAACCCCGGACACTCGGCCAGCTCGGCGCGCGCCGCGGCCCCCATGTCGTAGCGGGCGAACATCGTGTCCACCACCCCGATGCGCACCGGGTCGTGGGCCGTGGAATCTTTCGTAGACATCGCTACCTCCCCCGCCAGTGTAGGGACCGCTCAGCGAGGCGCGAGTCCGACGATCGCGTCCTCGAGGGCGACGCCCACCGGCACGATCGCGATCGTCGGCACCGCCACGCCGGCCTCCACGTAGCGCGCGACGTGGTCGCGGCAGGCGTCGTAGGACCCGTGGATGATCAGCGCGTCCACCACCTCGTCGGGGATCGCGGCGTTGGCGAGCTTGCGGTCGCCCGCGGCCCAGGCCTCCCACATCGGGCCGAGCTGCTCGGTGCGCCCGAGCCACCGGTGGAACTCGGCGTAGGCGTTGACCGTGAGGTAGGAGGAGATCATCCGGCGTCCCACGGTGCGCGCGAGATCCGCGTCGGCCGTTGGCACGACGAACAGGCGAGCCGCGATGGTCTTGTCGAGGCCCACTTCGGCGCGGCACTGGGCCACGTCCTCGGCCGCCAGCCAGTTGAGGATCGCCCCGTCGGCCTCGGCACCGGCCAGCTTCAGCATGGTCGGACGAAGCGCCCCGAGCAGGATCGTCGGACGCTGGCTCACCGGGCGCGAGAGCTTGAAGCCACGGATCGTGAAGGTGTCGAACGCCTCGTCGATCTTCTCGCCGGCGAGCGCCCGGTTGACGAAGCGCAGCACGTCGCGGGTGCGCGCGAAGGGCCGCTCGTAGGCGATGCCGTTCCAGCGCTCGACGACCGGCTGGCTCGAGGCGCCCAGGCCCACGATGAGCCGCTCGCCGGCCACCTCGGCGAGTGCGGCGATCGTCATCGCGAGCAGGCCGGGGCCGCGCGTGAAGGTTGGCGCCACCGCGAGGCCCAGGTTGAGCCGTGGCTCCCAGGCCGCGGCGAGGGCGAGCGGCGTAAACCCGTCGACGCCGTCGACCTCGGCAGACCACACGTCGGTGTAGCCGAGGTCGACGAGTCGGGTGTACCACTCGCGGTGCTCGAGTAGCGAGACGCCGTCGAAGGGGATCGTGATGCCGTAGCGAGAGGCCATGCCCCAGTGTGTCAGAACGCGCTAGTGCAGGTAGTCATCACCGCGGGCGGGCGGCACGGTGAAGCCGCGGCGTTCGAGGTCGTGCTCCCATCGATCGATCACCGTCTCGAGCACGGCCACCCGGGCGTAGTGCTTGTCCTCGGCGGCGATGAGGTCCCAGTGGGCGTGTCCGTGGTCGGTCCAGTCGAGCATGTCGCCCAACGCCTCGAGATAGGCCGGGCGCAGGCCGCGGTTGCGCCAGTCGTCAGGGGTCAGCTTCCAGTGCTTCAGGGGGTCCTTTTCGCGGTCGTTGAAACGCGACAGCTGCTCGGCGTCGGAGATGTGCAGCCACAGCTTCACGATCGTGACCCCGTCGTTCACGAGCGAGCGCTCGAATTCGACGATTTCGTCGGCCGAGCGCCGCACCGTGTCGTGGTCGATCAGGTCCTCAACCCGCTCGACCAGTAGCCGGCCGTACCAGGACCGGTCAAAGACCGTCATCTCGCCCCAGCCCGGCAGGTGCGGCCAGAACCGCCAGAGGAAGTGGTGGCGGCGCTCCTCGTCCGAGGGCACGCTGATCGGGATGACCCGCACGTGGCGCGGGTCGAGGGCGCCGGTGAGCCGGCGGATCGCGCCGCCCTTGCCGGCGGCGTCGAATCCCTCGAAGAGCACGATGAGCCCGGGACCGGTCTGGTGGGGCTCGAGCAGTCCCGCGGTCAAGAGGCGCAAGTGCACGAGCCGGCGCTGGGCCGCGAGGATTCGTGACTCGGACTCCTCACGCGAGAGCTTGGCCGACAGGTCGATGCCATCGATGGACTTGCTCATCACCCTCCACGCTCGCCTCTTGGTCACGGTATCGCACGTGGTCGTGCGCGTCTGGTCGCGCTTCGTAGGATTGATCCCAGGAGGGGCGATGCGCGCGAGGACTTGGGTGGCGGCGACCGCCGTGGCGGCGCTGCTCCCGTTCGCGGGAGCGTCCTCGGCCGTGGCGAGCCAGCCGCGGCCGGTGTGCCTGCGCGGCTCGACGCCCGCGTCGCCCGGGCCGGGGGCGACGTGTGCCCGGTGGCGCCGGCTCGACCCGTGGTCGCGCGTGCCCACGGTGTACGCCACGACCT
Source organism: Actinomycetes bacterium (assembly GCA_021807265.1). Taxonomy (GTDB): domain Bacteria; phylum Actinomycetota; class Acidimicrobiia; order Acidimicrobiales; family RAAP-2; genus RAAP-2. The sequence continues at coordinate 15,915 of JAKAPH010000014.1, forward strand.
TTCGGCCCGACCCGCGCGCCGCGACCATCGTGTACGCGACGTGGCTGCGCAGTTCGGCGTCGATCCTGGCGCTCTATCCCGGCTACCTCGGCCCCGGCGCGACGACGCTGGCGCGCGGGCCCGAGGAAGTCCCCCCGACGGCGCGCGACCGCTTGCTCGCGACTTTCAACGCCGGCTTCTACGAGGCCGACAGCGCCGCGGGGTTCTACGCGCATCGCACGCTCTACTTCCCGATGGTGCGCGGCCTCGCGACGGTGGTGCGCTACACCAACGGCGTCGTGAACGTCGTGAGCTGGGCCGGGGGGCCGCGGCCCGGGGCGAACGTGGTCGTGGCCCGCCAGAACCTGCCGTTGCTCGTGGCCAACGGGCGTCCGACCGCGCTCGCCGCGGACAACGCCGCCTGGGGGCTCACCCTGCACGGCGCGCCCGCCGTGTGGCGCACGGCGCTCGGTGTCGACGCGTCGGGCAACCTCGTCTACGCGGCGGCCCCGGCCCAGACCGCGGCGAGCCTCGCGCGGGTGATGGTGGACCTGCACTGCGTGCGCGCCATGGAACTCGACATCAACCCCGAGTGGCCGATCTTCGTCGCCTACGGCCGTCCGGGTGCCGGCGACGCGACCCTCGTCGTGCCCAACCCCAATCAGATCCCGGGCCGGTTCCTCTACCCGAGCACCAAGGACTTCTTCGCGGTCTTCCAGTCCAGCACCCCGGGCGAAGCCCAACCGTGGTAGGGCACCACGCGACGAGGTCGGGCCGCCGCGGTTGGATCGTGGCCCTCGTCGGGGTGACCGTCGTCGCGGTGGCTGGCGTCGCCCTCGTCGCGACGCGGTCCTTGCCGCCCCCCACCACCACGACGACGACCACACCGACGACGACGGTGCCGCCCACGACCACGACGACGGCGCCGCCCACGGTCACGATCGACGCCGTGGGGGACACCGAGCTCGGCAACACGCCCACGCTCCCGCCTGACCCCTTGGGCTATCTCGCGCCGCTGCGCCCGTACCTCGAGGCGCCGATCGTCTTTGGCAACCTCGAGGGCACGATGACCTCGACCAAGCGCTCCAAGTGCCTGGCCACACCGAAGTTCTGTTACGCGTTCAAGGTGCCGCCGAGCTTCGCCCGGGACTACCGGGCCGTGGGCTTCACCGTGCTCAACAGCGCCAACAATCACGCCTACGACTACGGCGCGGCCGGCGTCGCCGCCACGTCGCGGGCCCTCGCGGGCGCCGGGATCGTGCAGGCGGGACTGCCCGGCCAGATCGGCGTCGTGCGCGACGGCGCGGTGCGCGTCGCCTTCGTCGACTTCGCGCCGTACTACAACACCAACAACATGCTCGACTTCGCCCAGGCCGCGACCCTGATCGCCGCCGCGCACCGCGAGGCCCAGGTGGTCGTGGTCTACATGCACGCCGGCGCCGAGGGACCCGGGGCCGCGCACGTGACGCGGCGCACCGAGACCTTCGTGGGCGAGAACCGGGGGAACCCGTACGCCTTCGCCCACGCCGCGATCGACGACGGTGCGGACCTGGTGATCGCGAGCGGCCCGCACGTGCTGCGCGGCCTGCAGTGGTACCGGGGCCACCTCATCGACTACAGCCTCGGGGACTTCGTGAACTACTACGACTTCGCGACCGTCGGGCCGCTCAAGTACTCGGCGGTGCTGCGCGTGACGCTTCGGGCCAACGGGTCCTTCGTCGCGGGGCGATTCACGTCCTTCGTGCTCAGCGCCGCCGGCCTGCCCCAGTTCGACCCGTCCGGCGCCGCGGCAACCTTCGTCAACCAGCTGTCGGCGAGCGACTTCGGCGCGAGCGCCGCGCTCATCGGCCCCACCGGCGCGATTACCCCGGTCGGCTAGCAGCCACCCCCGCCCGGCACGCCCGCGCCCAGGGCCGGCGCGTCCACAGTGCCGACATTGGAGGGTCGGGGGTTGGGCCCGAGGTGCACGACGTACCACACGCCGCGCCAGGAGATGAACGAGAAGATCCCTACGGAGCGAACGGTGCCGCCCTCGTGGTAGAGCAGTCGCACGCCGGGCAGGTGCCAGTATCCGATGCGGTTCTCGCAGTAGCCCGGCGGAATCCAGCCGATGTCGGCCTTGTCGACACGGATGCCGATGAACGAGCCGGCGTCGACGGTGGCCGCGTGGTACGCGGCGAGGTCGAGCCGGTAGAAGGCCCACAGCCGGTAGCGGAAGTCGGTCGTCGGGTTGTAGACAGCCTTCAACTGGACGTACGCGGCGAGCGGGAAGAAGAGCGCGCCGGCCTGGGCGATGTCGTTGGTGCGGATCGCGTGCCAGAGCTCGCGAACGCGAACCGTGAGGGTCTTACCCGTCGGGGGCCTCGTCGTTTGGGGGAGGAGTCGGTGATGGCCCGCCGCCCCGGCGGCGGGGCCAATCGCGAGCGCGGCCGCGAGTGCGAGGGCGGCGAGGCGACGCGCCGACGTCACGGGCGAGCGTGGCGGCCGCGGCGCCGACGCGTCCACGCCGGCACGAGGAACAGGGCCAAGACGCCGATGGCGAATCCCGCGAGGGCGGCCTCCTCGTGGGGCGGGAGGAACTTGTACGTGATCGTCGAGGTGCCGCTCGGCAGCGCCACGGTCTGGTAGACCCCGTCGGTCGTGGTCATCGGCACGGCGTGGCCGTTGACCGAGGCGTGCCAGCCGGGCATCATGAGCTCGCTGCGCACCAGGGTCCCGGCGCCGGTGCAGTGCGCGGTCGCGAGGTCGACGGCGGTGCTCGTGACCGTGCAGCCCGAGGTGGGCGAGGAGAAGAAGGGCGTGGTCGTCGGCAGCTCGTAGATGTGGGCCCGGAAGTCCGAGAACACCAGCTTGATCCCCAGGTGCACGAGGGCCTTGCTCGGCGGGGCCACGGCGGGGAAGAGCAGGTAGCGCACGCCGGTCGCCTGGTAGGCGGCGAGGTGGGTCACCAAGGCGTTCTCCTGCTCGAGAACCCCGGCCATGCCGCCGGACACCATGAACTGACGCGCGGGCACGAGGGTGGGGTTGAGCTCGGTCGAGATGAGGTTCGCGAAGGCCTCGGGGAAGGGCAGGTCGATGGCGCCGAGCGAGCTGAGGCTGTACTGCGAGCCCCAGTTCGGGTAGAGCACGGCGAAGTCCAGGAAGCGTGACTCGCCGATGTGCTGCTGGAGGTAGGTGATGGGCGCCTGGTCGACGGTGACGACCTTGGCCGCCTCGGCGGTCGGCACGAAGAAGAAGACGAGTGCCTCGCCGGCGAGGACGATGGCGAAGAGCGTGGGCGCGATGCGGTGCGAGGAGAAGAACCCGACGAGCAGGATCAGTCCGATGGCGATGAAGGGCAGCGCGTCGAGCCCCATGAAGATGATGCGGGTCCGGTGCGCGAGCACGACGCCGGCGTTGCCCGGCGCGGCCGCGAACGCCGACCAGATGGTGAGCAGGAGTCCGATGCCCGTCGTGACAAAGAAGAGCCGGCGCGCCGCGCCGCTCGTGGCGAGGTCGGTGATCGCGAGGCCGGCGAGTACCACCACGGCCATCTCGAGGCTCGGCATCATGTAGCGCGACACCGCGATCTGCTTCACGTAGGGGATCAGGTTCCACAGGGGCCGCACGTGGGCCACGTTGAACATCGCGAGGCCGCCGAGGAGCATCCAGGCCCCCAGGGCGATGCGAAGTGGACGGAGCCGGCGCCCGAAGAGCCCGAGGATAGCCAGGGTGGAGGAACCCGCGAGGAGGTAGCCCCCGATACTGCCCCACGCGTTCATCACGTTGTGGTTGCTGAAGATCGTGCCGTAGACGTAGGGGTCGAGGAACATCGGCAGCGCCTGGTTCGGCAAGACCGCCGTCCCGTCGACGGCGCCGACGTGGCTGCCGATGTTCGCGACGTGCAGGAAGTCCACAAAGGCGACCACGATGGGCAGCGACAGCAAGATGCCGACGCCGCCGCCGAGGCCGAGGCGGCGCACGGCGAGCAGGCGCCGGTCGCGCTGTACCGAGGCGAGGCGCACCGCGGCCCAGACCAGTGCGAGGAGTCCGTCAAGGAAGGCGGTCTCGGGGAACCCGGCGTACAGCGAGAGCGCCAAGGCGAAGGCGACGACGTACCAGCCCCCGCGGGCTCGATCGGCCACGCCGTCGTAGATCATCTCGATGCCGAGCAGGAGCATGGGCAGGAACGGCACCGGGTTGAGCGTCGCGTTGCCGAGCCACGCGAAGGTTCCGTTCAGCGCGAAGACCACGGCGATCCCGGTGGCGACGCTCGTCGCCATGCCGAGGCGACGGCCGAGGAAGAACGTCGAGATCCCGGCGATGATCTCGAGGCCGACGTGGAAGAGGTAGAGCCCGTTGGGCAGGGCGAACACGAGGGTCAGGGGGAACAGCGAGGCGGCCTGCATCTCGCCGGCGAGCGGCTGACCGAGGCCCTCGAAGTAGTTCCACCACGGCACGTGGCCGTGCAGGATGTCCATGGCCGAGAGATGGCCGAGCGGCTGGGTGATGTAGCCGACGTTGGGGTCGATCATCGGGCGCCCGCAGGTGATGCGACAGAGCGAGTGCGCGATGCCGCTCGTCCAGGCGATGGGGTTGTTGTTGGCCAGACCCGTCGTGTACATCGCGTTGCCCGCGAGCACGGCGACGACGATGATGACCAGGGGCCACGTCCACGAGGGCAGTCGTCGGTTGGCGGCCACTACTCGGCTACGCAGCGAATTCACCAGGCCAGGCTACAAGAGGGGCCGAACCGGGGCGGGCGCCCGATCGTCGAGACGCCCTATCAGCGGAAGCGGTAGTACATCGTCTCGCCGAGTAGCAGGAGCGACTCGGGGAAGTACGGGTCCGCAAAGGTGCCAAAGATGTCCCAGCGGCGGATGAACCGGTTCCGGTCGTCGAGCGGGTCGAGCGAGCCGCGCGACGAGCTCACGTGGTGGTAGAGCTGCACGTCGGGGGTGTAGACGACGTAGCGGCCGGCCACGTGGCTGCGCAGGCAGATGTCGACGTCATTCATCACGACCTTGAGCTGCTCGTCCATGCCGCCGAGCTCGTTCCACCAGGCGCGTTCGACCATCTGGACCGCACCGGTGACGGCGGCGACGTCGCGCGTGGCATTCACGAAGCTGTCGGCGTGCCAGTAGTTCGAGTCGGTCCGCAGGTGCTGGGGGTAGGGCGAGATGACAATGCTCTCGTGCTCACGGCGACCGTCCTGGTCGAGCAGGCAGGCCCCGACGAACCCGACGCCGGGCAGCGCCGCGAGCGAGACGAGTCGTTCGAGCCAGTCCGGGGTGACCACGATCGTGTCGTTGTTGAGGGTGAGCACGTAGTCGGCGGTCGCGTGGGCGACCCCGCGGTTCACGATGTGGGCGTAGTTAAAGGGTCCCGGACACGGCACGACTTGGTACGGGCAGTCGCGGAAGTAGGCGAGGGTCTCGGGATCCACCGAGTCGTTGTCCAGGATGATGATGTTGTAGTTCGGGTACGTCGTCTTGGCGGTAATCGCGTCGATGCACTGGCGCATCAGGTCGACCCGGTCGCGCGTCGGGATGACGATGTCGATCGACGGCGGTGGCGTCGGGACGTCGACGCGCCACTTGACGAGTCCGGCGAACGCTCCCGGTTCGACCGACCCCGACCAGCCGCGCCGGTCGAGCGCGGCTTTCACGACCCGCAACGTGTCCGCGTCCAGGTGGGAGCGCTCAAAGGATGACGTTCGACGTCCACCGAGTAGGAGTTCGGCCACGTGGTGGAACGTGGCGTCGATCTCGCTGAGGCGCAGGAACAGGTCGTGCTCGTAGGCCCACCCCGCCTCGGGCGAGAAGCCGCCAACCCGTCGGATCGACTCCATGCGAATGAGCGCGGGCCGTCCCACGACGTTGTAACTGAGCAGCGTGTGCGGCCCCACGGCGGGACTCTTCAAGGTGGGGGCGTGGGGCGTGGGGCCGAACTCGTCGGCGAACACGACGTCGTCATCGTCGCGGGCGGCGGTGCGCAGGACCTCGCGGGCCAAAATCGCGTCGCCGGTTGGGTCCGCCGAGTCGGCGATCATGAGCCAGGTCGTCGTGGCCCGCGCCGCCACGTCGTTGAGCGTCACGATGAACTCGTCGGGGCTCGCGGCGCTTTCGTCGACGCGCACGATGGTGACGTCGGTGGCGGCGATGCCCTCGTCGGACCGGTAGGGCTGGTCGAGGAGGTGGGGTCGGTAGTTGATCGGAAAGAACACCTCGTCGGGTGCCTCGACGACGAGCTTGGTCGTCGGCTCGGGCTTGGTCGTGCCGCGCAGCGCACGGATCACCTTGAGCAGCGGCCGGCCGAAGAAGCGCGCGACGTGGTAGCGCCGCGTGTCCTCGCCCAGCATCCGTCCGATGGTGCGCCGGAGGCGATTGCCCGAGACCATGTGAATGTTGCCGTGGAACTGCGCCCAGCGCCGACGCAACTCATCGTCGGTGATCACCGGTTTCGCCTCGTCTACGTCAAACTGACGGATCTCGAACATCAGCCATCCTCAGAAATACCCGCCTCGCGCGTGAAAATCACCGACCACGCTACCAATCATGATCTTGGAGGCGATCGAGAGGACGACGAACGACAGTCCTAAGGTGACGACGAGGTGCGGCGCGTCCCGTTCCGGCTAGGTGTAGCTGGCGTGGCAGAGGCAACCGCCACGCCCACCGTCACCTGACGGGGACGGCCGCGTCAACCCTTGAACCGTTACGAGAGAAGGGATGACTATGACCACCCTAGAAGACATCCGGCGCGTCGTCGGCGGGGTCGACACCCACGGCGACGTCCACGTGGCGGCCGCCGTCGACGAGGCGGGCGGCGTTCTCGGCACCGCCAGCTTCGCCACCCGGCCCTCGGGTTATCGCGCGCTGCTCCGCTGGCTCAGCGCCTTCGGGGAGGTGAGCGTCGTCGGGATCGAGGGCACCGGTGCCTACGGTGCCGGTCTCGCGCGCTACCTCGGCGACCAGAGCGTGGCGGTGCTCGACGTCGACCGGCCGAACCGCCAGGTCCGGCGCCGCCAGGGCAAGAGCGACACCCTCGACGCGATCGTCGCGGCGCGCACCGCGCTCGCGGGCGGGGCGGGAGGTGCCAAGGTGCGTCGCGGCGCGGTCGAGTCGCTGCGGGTCCTGCTCGTCGCGCACCGCTCGGCGACCCAGGCGCGCACCAAGGCCCTCGTCCAGATGCGTCACCTCCTCTACTGCGGGCCCGACGAACTGCGCGAACGGCTCCATTCGCTCAGCGCCGACGCCCTCGTGCACCGCGCCGCCCGGCTACGACCGGGGCCCGACATCGCGGACGTGACGGCGGCAACCAAGCGCTCCTTGAGGACCCTCGCGGCGCGCATCGAGCACCTCGACGCCGAACGCGCCGAGCTCGTTGCGGGGATCGACGAACTGACCCAGGGTGCGGCCCCGGGGCTGCGGGGGCTTCACGGCGTGGGTCCCCGCGCCGCCGCCGCGTTGCTCGTGGCGGCGGGCGACAACCCCGAGCGCCTGAGGTCCGAGGCCGCCTTCGCGCACCTGTGCGGGGTGGCGCCACTGGCGGCGTCCTCGGGCAAGGTGAGCCGTCATCGCCTCGACCACGGCGGGGACCGCCACGCCAATAGCGCACTGTGGCGCATCGTATTGGTGCGCATGATCAGTGACCCGCGCACCCGCTGTTACGTCGAACGGCGCACCAAGGAGGGGCGTTCGACACGCGAGGTGATGCGCTCACTCAAGCGCTACGTGGCGCGCGAGGTCTACCACCACCTCCCGCGCAGATAGAGATCGTCGGGTCGGGGTGTGGCCCAAACGCTACCTGTCGCCTTTAGGCTGACCTCACACCGATCTGCCCACCCCGACCCGGCCCCATCTCGAGACGGCGTGACTTCATAAGAGGCTGCCTCCGCTGGATGGCTCATGATTGGTCTGTCCGCCAGATCTCGACCGACTTGACAATCGATAGGAGGATCGGTACCGTCAGCGACCGAGTTGGCGACTGCGATCCGCGGCGGCCGAGACGGCGTCGATCATCGCGGCGCGCACGCCCCGGTTCTCGAGGGCCCGCAGGCCCGCGGCGGTCGTGCCGCCAGGTGAGGTGACCTGGTGTCGGAGGTCCTCGGGCGCGGCTCCGGTCTGCTTCAAGAGCGCCCCCGCGCCCTCGAGGCTGTCCACGACGAGCGTCTCGGCGACGGCGCGGGGCAGCCCCTGGTAGACACCGGCCTCGATGAGGGCTTCGACGATGAGATACAGGTAGGCGGGCATCGGGCCCGAGAGACCGGTCACGGCGTCGATGTTGCGCTCGGTGACACGCACCACGGTGCCCACCGCGCCGAGGATCGACTCGGCCCAGGTCAGGTCGTCGGCGGTGACGTGGGCGCCCCCAGCG
>JAKAPH010000102.1 GCA_021807265.1 Actinomycetes bacterium
CATACACCCTCCTACGAATAACGTGCGCATCATTGCGCACTAGCGCTGCGAGCAACGCGTCCCCTGAAAGTAGTAGATGTCAAGCGGCGCGCTATGCATTATCAAACCTAAAATCGAAAAAATTTTCAGGGGCGCTCGACAAACCCGAACATCATTACGGTTACCCTTCGGTAACGCAGTCGGCGGCTCGGCCCGACTTAGTAGAACGGGCTGACGTTTAGCGTGCCGGCGTTGCAGGGCTCGAGTGGATACGTGAGTGCGATCGGTGTCGTCGACGTGCCGACGCCCGTGCCCACGCGCACGACGGCGACGGTCGGACACGCCTGCGTGCCCGTCGTGACGTCACTGAAGGACACCGAGAAACTCGTCGTCGAACCTTGGGTCAAGATCAACGTCGTTGGCGCGCGGTTGGCCGCGGGTGTGAGAAAGTTGCCCGGGTTGCCCGGCGAGGGAATCCTGATCGTGTGCGCGGCCAGCGCCGCGCCGGCCTGGTTCGCCAAGCTGATCACGGGCCACCCGTTGAGCGTGCACGAGCCCGGCGTGGACTTGGTGAGCGTGAAGGACGTGTAGATCGTTCCCGCCGCGCCCTGACTCAATCCGCCCGCACCCGAGAAGTCCGAACCCTGGCAGGTCGAGCCGTTGGCCGAGGCGAGCGTGGTGGTCGTCGTCGACTGTGCGATGGTCGTCGTCGAGGTCGCGGTCGTCGTCGTGGTGGTGCTCGTCGTCGCGTGGTGCCGACTCAGCGTCACGATGATCACGAAGGCCGCGAACAGCCCCACCGAGATGAGACCGCGCCTCACTCGTTGAAGTCTTCGGGCCGCACGGTGTCGAGGAACTCTCGCAGCTCGGCCACGAGTTCGGCCTCGTCGTCGGGCTCGCCGACCACCTCGAAGCCGTCTTCGAGGTGCATGACCTTGCCTTCGGCCGCCATCAGCTCGTCGCGAACGAGAATCGGTGCGCCCACCCGCAGCGCCAGGGCGACGGCGTCGCTCGGTCGCGCGCTCACCGTGACTTCCTGCCCGTCGCGCGCCAGTCGCAACGTCGCGAAGAACGTGTTGTCATCGAGATCGGTGATCTCCACGGAGAAGACCCGCGCGCCCAGGGCCGCGATGACGTGGCCCATGAGATCGTGGGACATCGGCCTCGGCGTCTCGACGTGCTGCAGCGCGTAGGCAATCGCCGTCGCCTCGGGGGCACCAATGAAGATGGGCAGCACACGGTCACCGCCCACTTCTTCGAGCAGCAGCAGTGGCGTGGACGACCCTACGTCCACTCGAACCGCTCGAAGGACAACTTCAATCACGCCTTCAGCCTAGACCGCTCCCGGGACGATTGGACGTCGCAGGACGGCTTACTCGGCGAGGTACTCGGCCCGCGCTCGCTCGAAGAGTGCCGCGCGCAGCGCCGCCGCCTCGCTCAGGACATCCCTGGTCATCTTGGCCGCGGCGTCACGGTCCATCGACGCGCCGGGCTGGCGAAGCGGCATCGTCCACTCGTCGACGATGCCAATCTCGCGTTCGACGACGCGGCGCAAGGTCGCGAGCCGGCGAGCGTCCACACCGCGAGCGAGCAGCGAGGCCGCCGCGGTCGCGACACGCACGTCGATCGCGCTGAAGGACGTCTCGCGTCCCACGGTCGACGGCGTGACGAGGCCGGCCGCGATCAGTTCGTTGGCCTCGACCGCCTCGAGTCCGGTCACCGACAAGAACTCGGCGGTCGTGAAGTGCTCGGGTGTCGCCGGGTCTTGAGCGGGTGCGACGGATTCGCCAACGACGCTCAGGGCGGCTCGCTCGGGTGCCGGCACGATGGCGCGCACCGACGCCGCGGCCGCCTCGCGCGCCGCCTGACGCGTCACGCGCACGGCCGGCACGTCATCGAGCAGCCCCTGCTCGATGAGACGGAGCCGTACGACGCGCAGCGGCACGAACTCCTCGTTGGCGAGGCGGATCGCCTCGCGCAGGCACGCGAGATCGCGCTCGGAGTAGAGGCGGTAGCCCTTGCGCGAACGAGCGGGCTGGACGAGCCCCTTGTCCTCGTAGTAGCGGATCTTGGAGAGTTCAACGTCGGGGAACTCTTCGCGCAATACGGCGTGCACTTCACCGATGCGCATCGCACCCACGGTGGGCGTCATGATGTCGCCTCCCAGAAGACGAGCTTGAACTTGCCGACTTGGACTTCGTCGGCGGTGTGCAGCGTGGTCTCTTCGACCCGTGCACCGTTGACGTAGGTCCCGTTAAGCGAATTGAGGTCGCGCAGCGTGACCCGGCCACTGGCCGTACGCGTGATGATGGCGTGGTGTCGCGAGACCGACACGTCGTCGAGCAGGAGGTCGCTGTTCTCGTGGCGACCGACGCTGGTCACTTCCTTCTCGAGCTCGAAGCGCGTTCCAGCGGCGTTGCCCGAGGCGACGACCAGCATGTCCGTGTGGCTCCCCTGGGGACCCGTACTGGCCCCGGGATGCAGCACTTCCTGGACGCTCACGACGGGGATGGCGATCGTCTCGGGCGAGGACGAATCGTGCTGGGGCGCACCGCACGCCCAGCAGAAATTCGCGTTCGAATTCAGGATTTCGCCACAACGACGACAGTTCACGCGAGCCACCCTACTGAAGTTCCATCGGCGCCGCCGACTTAATTCGTGGTCAGTGCGCGGTAGGCCTCGGCGTCGAGCAGGGCGTCAACGGTCGCGCCGTCGACGCTGCCGATTTCGCACAACCAGCCCTCACCGTAGGGGTCAGCGTTCAGGGTCTCAGGTGCGCCGCGCAGCGATTCGTTGATCGCGATCACGGTCCCCGAGACAGGCGCGTAGATCTCCGACACGGACTTGGTCGACTCGACCTCGCCGATGACGTCGCCCGCGTCGACCGTCGCGCCGACCTTGGGCAGGTCTACGAAAACCACGTCACCCAGCGCATCCTGGGCGAAGTCGGTGATGCCGACGCGCACGGTGTCGCCCGTCACGTGGGCCCACTCGTGGTCACGGGAGTATCGCAATTCCTCGGGAGTCTTCATGCGATGAAATCTACTCCAACCGCCGCCCCGCGCGACCGGCCCGAAGGGCCCGTTTTGCGGGCCCGATGTAGCCGACGAAGACCACCCACGCCAGCGCGAGACCGCTCAGCCCAATGACCCAGCAGGCGTCACGGCCCCACTGCTGCCACGTCGCGAGCGCCGCGTGGTGGTCATTGCTGGTGAGTAAGAACAGTGGGTACGTGACCATCAGCGCGAAGGTCGAGACCTTGCCCCACCACAGCACGTCGATGCGCGCGGCGCCGAGCATGGCGAGCACAATGGTCAGTCCCGACACCAGCGCCTCGCGTACCAGCGTCGCAATCGCGAACCACCACGGAACGCCGCCCGCGGCCGCCACCGCGATGAGCCCGGTCATCATCAAGACCCGGTCCGCCACGGGGTCGAGCACCTTGCCGATCGTCGAGACCTGCTGGAGCCGGCGCGCCACGTAGCCGTCGATCCAGTCGGTCGCGCCGAGCGCGCCGAGCAGCCACGCCGCCTCCGCGCGGTGCCCGGTGCCAAAGAGCAGCCACAAAAAGACCGGCAGCAGCGCCAGTCGGACCGCCGTGATCAGGTTCGGCCAGGTTCGCCAGTCGCGGCTGACCTCATCCACGACGCTGAATCAGGCGACGGTGATCGCTGCGTCGAGGTAGACGTCCTGGACCGCGTGCACCAGCGCCGCGCCCTCGTCGATCGGGCGTTGGAAGGCCTTGCGGCCCAGGATCAGACCCTGGCCGCCCGCACGCTTGTTGATCACGGCCGTACGCACGGCCGAGGCGAGGTCGTCCGCGCCCTTGGACTCGCCACCGGAGTTGATCAGGCCGATGCGCCCGGCGTAGCAGTTCACCACCTGCCAACGCGTCAGGTCAATCGGGTTCTCCGTCGTCAGCTCGTTATAGACCTTCGCGCTGGTCTTGCCGAACTTGAGCGCGTTGTAGCCACCATTGTTCTCGGGCTGCTTCTGCTTGATGATGTCGGCCTCGATCGTGACGCCCAGGTGGTTCGCCTGGCCCGTGAGGTCGGCGCTGACGTGGTAGTCCGCCTCGGCGGTCTTGAACGCGGGGTTGCGCAGGTAGGTCCACAGGACCGTGAAGAGACCGAGCTCGTGGGCTTCGGCGAAGGCCGCCGATACCTCGCGCAACTGGCGGCCCGACTCGGGCGACCCGAAGTAGATCGTGGCGCCGACACCCACCGCGCCCAGGTCCGCCGCCTGGCGAACGCTGGCGAAGGGAATCTGATCGTAGGTGTTGGGGTAGTTGAGCAGGTCGTTGTGGTTCAGCTTCACGATGAAGGGGATCCGGTGCACGTACCGTCGCGACACCGCGCCCAGGGTCCCCAGGGTCGAGGCGATGGCGTTGCAGTCGGCCGCGATCGCGAGGTCGCACAGGCGCGTGGGGTCGAAGTACGACGGGTTCGGCGCGAAGGAGGCCGCGGCCGAGTGCTCGATGCCCTGGTCCACGGGCAGGATCGACACGTAGCCCGTCTTGCCGAGCCGACCGTTGTTGTAGAGGGCGCCGAGATTGCGCAGCACGGTCGGCGATCGGTCACTCGAGGCCATGACCTCACCGATGAAGTTCGGTCCTGGAACAGTGAGCATTTCCTTGGGAAACGCGGTGGCGTGGTGGTCGAGCAGGGTCGACGCCTCGTCACCTAGCAGTGCGGCGATGTCCATGAGCCCACCCTACAAGATTGCCTCGCGAGGCTCCGGCCCGTCCGTGGTGCCTCGCGGCGTCCGACTGCAACGAGACGCGACGCCTCGTGGCGTCAGTCGACGCGCTTCTTTGACACGGGCGTCGTGCGGCGCTTGCGATTCTTGCGCGGCGCGTCCATGCCCAACTCGGCGAGGCGGGCCTGAGCGTCGTAGGCGTCGGGTTCGGCGAGGACCACGCGCGCGAAGAGCTCGCGCGCCGATCCCGCGTCGCCCGCCCGGTCAAAGGCGTCAGCGAGCGCGTACCAGAGCCGCACGTGCCGATACGAGGGGTTCCGCAGCTGCTTGGTGCCGCCGGCTCGCACCAGCAAGTCAATCGCCTCGTGGAACTTGCGCTGATCGGCCAGTGCTCCGGCCATCACGATCCGGCCCTCGGTCAGCACGTCGGCGGTCGGCTCGCTCGCCTCGAGCTGCTCGAAGGTCTTCTCCACGGCCCGGTAGCGCCGGTGGGCGCGATCGCAGTCCATCACGAGCGGCAGGTGCTCGGGGTCCTCGGTCAGGGTGAAGTGCGCGAGCAGGTGGATCTTGGCCATGTTCCAGCGTTCGCCGCGATAGGCGGCGAGCCCGGTCAGCTCGCGAACGGCCGCGACGCCGGGCG
>JAKAPH010000015.1 GCA_021807265.1 Actinomycetes bacterium
TCGACAGCACCACGTCCGGTCGATACCCGTCGTCGGCGATGCGCTGCGCCAACTCCCGGGTCGCCTGTCCGAATCGCTCGTAGGTCAAAACTTCTCGCTCGGTCATGACCGAAGAGTGTAGGTACTGCCTCGGGCGTCTCGAGAAAACGATCGGGGCGAGGCGCAACTAGTCGCGAAATCGCCTGTGATCACCCGGCCGCTGGCAGCGGTGACTATCAACGGTGTCGCGACTCATCTATCAACGATGTCGCGATACTTCACATCGGTGGAGGTAAGGGGATTCGAACCCCTGACCTCTTGACTGCCAGTCAAGCGCTCTACCAACTGAGCTATACCCCCAACGGTCAGACAATCGTAGCAGTTCGTGAAACTGCTACCGGTCGAGGATCGCGTCGGCGCAGATTCCCGGATGCGAGAGGAAGGGTGAGTGGTCGCTCGCCAGGTCGACCGATGTATCGCACGTCGAGGCGAGCAGGGCCTGGAGCGACGGATCGATGGCCCGGTCCTGCGTGCACCGGATGTAGTGGCGTTTCACGGCTACGTCGGGATTGGCGCGCTTGGCGCGGAAGCTCGCAATCGTCTGTGCCCCGAGTCGCGACGTGGCGTCATTGGCGATGGATTCGTCACAGTCGCCGTAGAGGGCTGAGCGCGCGAGCGTTGGGTCGAGGCGCAGACGCGGTCCGTCTACCACCATTGCGGTGTCCAACTCGGTGCGCACGCCGCCGAGGCGCGAGACGTCCGTGGCGCTCTGGTCGAGGGTGGGTATCAGCGCGGCGATGAACACGAGGCCGCTCACCGACGGCAGCTGACTGCTGGCCTCGGCGATGACGCCACCGGCGTAGCTGTGTCCGACCAACACGGTCGGCCCGGCGAGGTCCGCGGCTGCGATCACGGTACGAACGTCGGCGGCGAGGTCGCTCGTCCCGTCGCCCTCGTCGTGGGCGCTCGGCAGTTCGACGGTGCGCCAGGCAACGCCGCGGCGGTCGAACTCCTCGGTGAGTAGTCGCCACGACCAGGCGCCGTGCCATGCGCCATGGACGAGCAGGTAGGTGGGTTCAGACATTGGGACCTCGACTTTCACTTCGAGGATAGGCCGATGCTTCCCTAGAATGTCGAGATGGCCCGCCCCTTTGACGTCCGATCCGTAGAAGCCAAATGGCAAGAACGATGGCGTCTGGACGGCACGTACGAGGTCGACAACGACGATCCCCGCGAGCGCTACTACGCCCTGTGCATGTACCCATATCCGTCGGGCGCAGCCCACCAGGGCCACGTGCGCAACTACACCTTCGGTGACCTCGTGGTCCGGTACCAGACCATGCGGGGCAAGGCCGTCCTGTCGCCGTTCGGCTTCGACTCGTTCGGCCTGCCCGCCGAGAACGCCGCGATCAAGGCCGGCAGCCATCCTCGCATCTTCACCGAGTCGCGCATGGCCGAGCTCAAGCAGTCCGTCCAGCGCCTCGGTGCGGTCTACGACTGGCGCCGCGAGGTGATGAGCCACGACCCGCAGTACATGAAGTACTCCCAGTTGATCTTCCTCGCGTTCCTTCGCGCGGGCCTCGCCTATCGCGCCGAGGCGCCCGTCAACTGGTGCCCGGGCTGTGCGACGGTGCTCGCCAATGAGCAGGTGTTGGCCGACGGGACCTGTGAGCGCTCGGGCGACGTCGTCGAGCGAAAGAACCTCGAGCAGTGGTTCTTTCGGATCACCGACTACGCGGACGAACTGCTCAACGACCTCGACTCGCTCGAGTGGCCCGAGCGCGTCAAGACCATGCAGCGCAACTGGATCGGGCGAAGCGAGGGCGTCGAATTCGACCTCGTAGTGGCCGACGACCCGACGATGGTCCTGCGGGTCTTCACGACCCGTCCGGACACCGGTTTTGGCATTACCTACGCCGTGGTCGCGCCCGAGCACCCCATGCTCGATGCCCTGACCACCGACGAGCAGCGACCAGCCGTTGAGGACCTGGTGGCGCGCGCCACCTCGCTCTCGGAGGTCGAGCGGACCTCGTCGTCAGACAGCGGCACCGGCCTCACGAAGCGCGGCGCCTTCACCGGACGCTACGTGCTCAACCCGTTCACGGGCGAGTCCGTGCCGCTCTTTGTCGCGGACTACGTGCTCGGCACCTACGGCACGGGCGCGATTATGGCGGTGCCCGGCGAGGACGAGCGCGACCTCGCCTTCGCCCGCGCCTACGACCTGCCCGTGGTGCACACCGTTGAGCGACCCGAGGGGACGGCCGACGGCGCCTACGCCGGCGACGGGTCCCACATCAACTCCGGGTTCCTCGACGGGCTCAACGTCGCCGACGCCAAGGCGGCGGCGACGGCGTTCTTGGTCGAGCGGGCCCGTGGCCGTGCCACCGTCAACTACCGGTTGCGCGACTGGCTGGTGTCGCGTCAGCGGTTCTGGGGTTGCCCGATCCCCGTCGTGTACTGCGACGCGTGCGGCATGGTGCCGGTGCCCGAGGACCAGCTGCCGATCGTCGCGCCCGACGACGTCGTGATGGACCGCAACGGCCAGTCGCCGCTCGCGACCCACGCCGCGTTTCGCGACACCACCTGTCCCGTCTGCGGCGGGCCGGCGCGACGCGAGGCCGACACGATGGACACCTTCACCGACTCCTCGTGGTACTTCTTGCGCTACACCGACCCGTTCAGCGAGGGTCGCCCGTTCGATCCGGCCCAGGCGGCGAAGTGGATGCCGGTCGACCAGTACATCGGCGGCATCGAGCATGCCATCTTGCACCTGCTCTACGCGCGCTTCTACCTAAAGGCGCTCGTGGACATCGGCCTCGCGCCGGGTCTGCCGCGCGAACCCTTCACCCGGCTCTTCACCCAGGGCATGATCCGCCTCGACGGCTCCAAGATGTCCAAGTCCAAGGGCAACCTGATCGCCCCCGAGCAGTACTTCGACCGCGTCGGGGCCGACGCGCTACGCGTCTTTCACCTCTTCGTCGGACCGCCCGGCGACGACGTCGACTGGACCGCTCAGACCGAGGACGTCATCGAGGGCTGCGCGCGCTTCCTCGACCGCATCTATCGGCTCGCGACCGACGCGACGTTGCAGGTGCGGCCCCGCGACGAGTCGCTCGACCGGCCGGTCGAGCGCGCGGTGCACCGGACCATCAAGCGCGTCACGACTGACTTGGACCGGTGGAGTTACAACACCGCGGTGGCCGCGGTGATGGAGCTGCTCAACACCGTGTCCAAGTGGGCCCACGACGACGGCGTAGAGCCATCGGTGTTGGCCGAGGCCCTCGACGTGATGGTCCGCCTCGTCGCGCCCATGGCCCCGCACGTGTCGGCCGAGATCTGGGAGATCCGCCACCCCGGTGAGCCATCGGTGCACGCCCAGCCGTGGCCCGTTGCCGACCCCGACCTCTTGGTCGAGGAGACGCTGACCATGGTGGTCCAGGTGAACGGCAAAGTCCGTGCCCGCCTCGAGGTCCGCGCCGACATCACCGACGAGGCCGCGAGTGCCGCGGCGATGGCCGACGAGACTGTTCGCCAGTACCTCGCTGGCGCCACGCCGTCACGCATCGTCGCGCGGGCGCCGCGGCTGGTGAACATCATCGTGTGATGGTGACCCGCGCGACGTCCCGCAACTCGGTGGTCGTGGAACCGCCCCGATTCGACCGACCCGAAGTCGAGATCCGCGCGTCGAGCCGGCGGACCAAGACCGGCTCTGCCCATTGGTCGGGCAGCCGGATCATCGTGCAGATTCCCGCGCGCCTGCGCGGCCGCGAGCGCGCAGCCTTCGTCGATGACCTCGTGGCGCGCCTGGTGACCCACCGCCCTCAGAACGCGGCCGGCGACGCGTCGCTCGAGGAGCGGTGCCGGGTGCTCGCCGAGCTCTACACCGACGCCGTCCTGCCCGCATCGGTGCGATGGGTCTCCAACCAGCGGTCGCGCTGGGCCTCGTGCTCGCCCGCAACCCGCGAGATCCGCGTCAGCAGTCGACTCCGTCAGTGCCCCGAGTGGGTCATCGACGCCGTGCTGGTGCACGAGCTCGCGCACCTGCACGAGGTCGACCACTCGGCGGCTTTCTACGAGATCGCCGAGCGCCACCCCCGGCAGCGTGACGCCACGGTCTTTCTGGAGGGCTACGCCCTCGGACTGGGTCTCGCCGTCGAAGCCGGCGACGTGGTCTAGTCCCGCCTAGCTGGATTCACCGCGTAGGAACCGCTCGAGTTCGGCGGCGAGTTCGTCGCCGCTCGGGAGCTCTTCGCTGGGGTGCTCGCCGTCGGCGTCGGCGGCCTGCTCGAGTTGCTCGACCATCAAACTGTGTTCGGGGTTGTTCGTGATCAGGTCGTCGACTCGCTGGCGGACCTCGTCGGCCGAGTTGCGCAGTTCGCTGGCGTCCAGGGTGAGTCCGCTGATCCGCGCGAGCCCGTCGATCAGGGCCGCCGCGGCCTGGGGGTAGGACATGGAGGCCACGTAGTGGGGGACCCGGGCCCAGATGGTGACGACGTCCATGTCAACCTCGGCGAAGCCGAGCTCGAGCGCCGCGGAGATCCCGGCCGGCACCTCGATCTCCCCGGCCATCGTGCCGATGACGGTGAGCAGGTGGGCGCTCTGGGCCGGTGCGGTGCCGATCACGCGCACCGGCCTCGTGTGCGGCGTCGGGGCGGGAAACGAGCCCAGACCGACGGTGAGGCGCACGTCGAAGCGGCCCGCCGAATCGGTGACCACGTCCACGAAGTCGCTCCAGTGGAAGTCCGGCTCGGGACCGACCAGAAACAGCATGTCCGCGCCGTCGCCGTCGCGGCCGTAGCGCAGCTGGATCTCGGGCCACGTCAGTTCGGTCGTGACCCCATCGATGATGCGCACCACCGGCCGGCGGGCGCGCTGGTCGATGAAGTACTCGGTGTCAAAGGTGGCGAGTACCTCGGTCGGGATGGTCGACATGAGTGTGGACATGGCGGTGCTCGCGCCCAGTCCCGCGTCGATCCAGCCCTCGAGCCCGATAACAAGGACGGGTTCGTTGAGCACGGGGTCCGCCAAGAAGATGATGCGGTCGTAGATTTCGTCGTCCATTACTGCTCCAGTATCTGGCGAGCGAGTTCCGCCAGCGTTGCGATGTGCTTTGGAAAATCGGTGACGCTGCCCTGGTCACCCGCGGTCGCCCCGGCGCTGTAGCGCGCGTAGACGCCCTGCAGGATGCAGGCCAACTTCCAATATCCGAACGATTGATAGTAGGCGACCTCGCTGAGGTCCAGATTCGAGTGGCGACCGTACGCCGCGAGCAGCTCGGCGCGGCTGATGAACCCCGGCGCGGTGGACGGCGCCGCGCCGAGCAGGGCGGCGACCTCGTCGGTCGGCTCGGACCAGTAGTCGAGCATGACCCCGACGTCGGCGAGGGGGTCGCCCAGGGTGCAGATCTCCCAGTCGAGGATCGCGGCGACCGAGCCCGTTGCATCGAGCACCGTGTTGTCGAGTCGGTAGTCGCCGTGCACGATGGCCGTGCGCTGCTGGACGGGGATCCGCGCCGCGAGGCGGTCCCCGACGTCCTCGATCAAGCGGTGGTGATCGGCGCCGTCGACGCGCATCTGCTCGTACTGCGTGCGCCACCGTCGCAGCTGGCGCTCCACGTACCCGTCGTGTCGGGCGAGGTCGCCCAGGCCCGCTTCGTCCGGGTCGACGTCGTGCAAGCGCGCCAGCGTCGCGGCGAGGTTCTCGCCGATGGTGGCGCGCGTGGCTTCATCGAAGGCGGCCTCGGCCTGGTCGCGGTCGCGCAGGATGAACCCGTCGACGAAGGCCATCACGTAGAACGGACTGTCGTTCACCGTCGGGTCGGTGCACAGTCCGAGCGGCTTGGCGACGGGCACGCCGAGTGGCTCGAGGGCCGCGATGATCGTGTGTTCGCGCACCATGTCGTGCGCGGTGGGCAGGACGTGGCTCACCGGCGGACGGCGCAGCGCCACGGTGCGCGACGCAGCGTCGGTGACGCGGAAGGTGAGATTGGACCGCCCCCCGGCGATGAGTTCGAACTGCAGCGGTGCCACCAGGCCGACGTGCTCGGCCAGCCAGTTGGTCACCGGACCAACGTTGATCCCCGCGATCGTCTCCATAGTCGTGGAGGCTAACAGCGACCGGAGCGGGGGAGACGACGCGACGGTAGCCTGGACACATGCACAACGCCACCGACGCCACGTTCTCCTCGATGGTCCTCGATCGCTCGGCGACACTGCCCGTCGTCGTCGACCTGTGGGCGGCCTGGTGCGGACCGTGCCGCGTCTTGACGCCCATCTTGGAGAAGGTGGTCGACGAGAGCGCCGGCTCGGTGGAACTGGTGGCCGTGGACGTGGACAAGAACCCGCGCACCGCCCAGGCCTTCGGCGTGCAGTCCATTCCGTCGGTCTTCGCGTTCAAGGACGGTCAGGTCGTGGACTCGTTCGTCGGCGCTCGCAGCGAGCGAGCGGTCCGCAAATTCATCACGAAGCTCGCCGCGCGCTCGTAGCGTCGTGACGACGCGCGCCGTGGGCGCCGGTAGGATTCGGTCGTGACCGACGTAACCGACGCCACGTTCAGCACGGCCGTGATCGAACGGTCCAAGTCGGTGCCCGTCGTGGTCGACCTGTGGGCCGCGTGGTGCGGACCGTGCCGCACGCTGACCCCAACCCTGGAAAAGGTGATCGGCGAGACCAACGGCGCGGTCGAGCTCGTGAAGGTCGACGTAGACGCCAACCCCCGTACCGCCCAGGCCTTCGGGGTCCAGTCCATTCCCTCGGTGTTCGCCTTGAAGGACGGCCAGGTCGTCGAGTCGTTCGTCGGCGCCCTACCCGAGCACGCCGTTCGTGACTGGGTCAAGAAGTTCGCGCCGAGCGCCTCGCCAATCGAGCGCCTGCTGGCGGCGGGCGACGAGGCGTCGCTGCGACAGGCCCACGGACTCGATCCCGCGAACACCGAGGTGGTCGTGGCGCTGGGCGAACTACTTCGGGTCGCGGGTCGGCTCGACGAGGCCGAGGCGGTCCTCGAGCCGTTGGCGTCGGTCGTCGAGGTGAAGACCATCCTCGCGCGAATCCGGTTAGAGCGAAGCGGCGTGCGCCTCGACGGGGACATCGATCTCACCCTCGAGCACCTGCTCGACCAGTCGGTGACCAACCCGTCGGCGCGCGAGAACTTGCTCGAGCTGCTCGACGCGCTCGGCCCCCAGGACCCGCGCTACGTCGGCTTCCGGCGCCGTTTGGCAAGCCGCCTCTACTAGTGCGGCCGTTCCGACCCGATCGGACCATCGAACTGGCGATGGGCGAGCGAACCTACGACGTCACGACGCGGGCGCTCGTCATGGGAATCTTGAATCGGACGCACGACTCGTTCTACGCACCCGCGGCGACCTACGACCTCGACGCGCTGCTCGAGCGTGCAGATCGCCTGGTCGCTGACGGCGCCGACCTGCTCGACGTGGGCGGGGTGAAGGCGGGTCCGGGCGAGGAGGTCAGCGAGGCCGAAGAGCTCGATCGTGTCGTGCCGGTCGTCGCCGAACTGCACCGCCGATTCGACGTGGCCATCAGTGTGGACACCTGGCGGGCGTCGGTCGCCGACGCCTGTTACCGCGAGGGGGCGGCCGTCGGCAACGACATCAGCGGCTTCGCCGACCCCGACTACCTGCCCGTGGCGGCCAAGGCACGCGCGACGGTGGTCGCGACGCACATTCGACTCCGTCCGCGCGTGGCCGACCCGTCGCCGCACTACGACGACGTGACCGCCACCGTGCGTTCGTTCCTTCTCGAGCGGCGCCAGTGGGCGATCGAGGCGGGCGTCGAGGCCAACCGGATCGTGCTCGACGCGGGGCTCGACCTGGGCAAGACGGCGGCGCACTCGCTGCAGCTCCTGCGCGACTCGGCGACCCTGGCCGAGCTCGGCTCGCCCCTGCTGCTCTCGGCCTCGAACAAGACGTTCCTCGGGGTCTTGTTCGACCTACCCGTGACGGATCGGAAGAACCCCTCGGTGGCGGCGACGACCCTCGGTATCGCGGCGGGGTGCCGGGTGGTACGCGTGCACGACGTCGCGGCGAGCGTTCGCGCGCGCGACGTGCTGGCGCGGATCCTCGAGGACCGATGAGCGCCTCGTCGATCTGCGTCGTCGGCACCGACGCGACGATGGTCTACGACGCCGTGCGCAACGTGGTCGACGACGCCCTCGGCACCCTCGACCCGACGGTCGCGCTCGAGGACTTCACCGCTCGCGACTCCTCGGCGGGCGAGTCGAGCACCGCGCGCGTGCTCGATGCGCTCTACACCCCCGCGATGCTCGTCGAACGCCGCGTGGTGGTGGTGCGCGACGCACAGTACCTGACGGCTGACGAGGTGAAGGCGCTCCAGGGCTGGATGGCCTCGCCGACGCCCGAGACCGTGCTGGTGCTCGCCGTGGTCGGCGCGAAGACGAACAAACTGGTCAAGGCGGCCGACGAGCTCGTGGACGTGAACGTGGGGAGCCGCCAAGCCGACCGGCACGAGTTCGTCGCGGGCAAGTTCGCCCAGTACGGGGTAACCGTCGACCGAGCCGTCGTGTCGGTGGTCGTGAGCCGGGTCGGCGACGACCTCGCGCGCGTCGACGCACTCGCGCGAACACTGCACTCGATCTACGGCACGGCGCCGCTCAACGCCGCGCACATCGAGCCCTACCTCGGTGACCCCGGCGGCGTGCCCGAGTGGGACCTCACCGACGCCATCGACGCCGGCGACGCCTCGCGCGCAATCACGGTGGCGCGGCGCATGCTCGACTCCAAGGGGCGCGCGGGGCTGCAGATCGTCAACCTGCTCCAGCGCCACTTCCTGCGTCTGGCTCGCCTGTCGGGCGCGTCGGTGCGCGACGCCGACGAGGCCGCCAGTCTGCTCGGCATCAAGTCGTTTCCCGCCGGCAAGGCGCTTAACGCGGCCAGGCGGCTGGGCGACGTGCGGGTGGTGGAGGCGGTGCGGCTCATCACGCGAGCCGACATGGACCTGAAGGGTGGCGTGACCTTCGGCTCGGGCGACGACACGTCGGCCGCTGACGCGACGGAGTTGATGGTGATCGAGGTGCTGGTGGCTCGACTCGCTCGGCTGACGGCGAGCGCGCGGCGCTAGTTCGCGCTGGCGCGCAGGGCGTTGATGCGGCGCATCAGGCCGCTCTTCTTGTTGGCGGCCTGGTTCTTGTGGATGATGCCCTTGGCGGCTGCCATGTCGATACGCTTGACCGCGACCTGGAGGGCCTGGGCCTCGGTCTCGCTGCCGACCGCGCTGACCGCCGTCTTGACGCGCGTGCGCAGCTCGGACTTGACGGCCTTGTTGCGCTCGCGCGCGACCTCGTTCTGCTTGTTGCGCTTGATCTGGCTCTTGATGTTGGCCACGAAAACAACCTCGTTCGATAGCGGTGCCGTTGGTCCGGCGGGCTGAACAAGGTTAGCAGAATCGCCGGGCTCCGCGCTCGGGCCGGCGCGGGCCGGGTAGCCTTGCTGCACCGTGAGCTCCTTGACCGTACCCGTTGATTTCTCACGAATCCGGAACTTCTCCATAATCTCGCACGTCGACCACGGCAAATCGACCCTCTCGGACCGGATCCTCGAGATCACCGGCGCCGTGGACCCCCGCCTGATGCGCGCCCAGTACCTCGACTCGATGGACATCGAACGCGAGCGCGGGATCACCATCAAGGCCCAGAACGTCCGGGTGCGCTTCGAAGACCACATCCTCCAGCTGATCGACACGCCCGGCCACGTCGACTTCGGCTACGAGGTCTCGCGGTCGCTCGCGGCCTGCGAGGGCGCGATTTTGCTCGTGGACGCGAGCCAGGGCATCCAGGCCCAGACGCTCGCCAACTGCTACCAGGCGATCGAGCACAACCTCGAGATCGTGGCGGTGCTCAACAAGATCGACCTGCCCGCCGCGGACCCCGAGCGCTGCAAGGACGAGCTCGAGCGTGTGCTCGGGCTGCCGAGCAGTGAGGTGCTGTCTATCTCGGCCAAGACCGGCGAGGGGGTGCCGGAACTGCTTCGCGCGGTGATCCAGCGGATCCCCGCCCCGACGGGGGACCCCGACGCGCCCTTGCGGGCGCTCGTCTTTGACTCCTACTACGACCAGTACCGCGGGGTCATCAGTTCGGTGCGGATCGTCGATGGCACGATGCGCGACCACGTGAAGGTGCGCATGATGCAGGCCGGGGCCAGCCACGAGATCGAAGAGATCGGCGTGCGCACTCCCGACATGGTGCCCGTCGAGCAGCTCGGACCCGGCGAGGTGGGCTACCTCGTGGCCGGGATCAAGGACGTGGCGGGCGCCCGTTCGGGCGAGACGGTCACCGAGGCGGCGCGTCCGGCCGCGACGGCACTGGACGGGTACCGCGACCCCAAGCCGATGGTCTTCTGCGGGATCTACCCGATCGACGGCGACGACCTGGCGGACCTGCGCGACGCGCTCGACAAGCTCAAACTAAACGACGCCTCGATCACCTTCGAGCCCGAGTCCAGCCACGCCCTGGGCTTCGGGTTCCGCTGCGGCTTTCTCGGCCTGTTGCACATGGAGATCGTGCGCGAGCGCCTCGAGCGCGAGTTCAACCTCGCCCTGATCGCCACGGCCCCGTCGGTCGTCTACCGCGCGTTTCTCACCGACGGCACCGAGGTCGACGTGGACAACCCGACCGACCTGCCCGAGCCGAGCCGGCTCGACCACATCGACGAGCCGATGCTCGACATCTCGATCCTGACCCCCTCGGAGTACCTCGGCACGGTGATGGACCTGTGCCAGTCGCGCCGCGCCGAGATGAAGAAGATGGACTACCTCTCCACCGAGCGCGTCGAGTTGCGCTATTCGATCCCCCTGGCCGAAGTGGTCATCGACTTCTTCGACGCGCTCAAGAGCCGCACGAAGGGCTACGCGAGCCTCGACTACGAGGTGAGCGGCTACGTGACGTCGTCACTCGTGCGCGTGGACCTGCTGATCAACCGCGAGCCGGTCGACGCCTTCTCGACCATCGTGCACAAGTCCAACGCCGACTACTACGGACGGCGCATGGCCGAGCGGCTGCGCGAGCTCATCCCGCGCCAGATGTTCGACGTGCCGATCCAGGCGGCGATCGGCGGTCGGGTCATCGCCCGCGAGACCGTCAAGGCACGGCGCAAGGACGTGCTCGCCAAGTGCTACGGCGGTGACATCACCCGAAAGCGCAAGCTGCTCGAGAAGCAGAAAGAGGGCAAGAAGCGCATGAAGAACCTCGGGCGCGTCGAGGTGCCCCAGGAGGCGTTCGTCGCCGCGCTGAAGCTTGAGGACTAACGCGTCGCCGCTGGGTTAGCACTCGGTAGAATTGAGTGCCAACAAGGAGGTGCCGTGGCTCGCCGTACAATCCGCCAACCCAGTCCCACCGCCGACCTCGACTCGCGCAAGGCGACGATCCTCGAGGCCGTCGTGCGCGAACACATCGACACGGCCCAGCCGGTGGGCTCGTCAGCGGTCGCGGCCACCAGCCACCTCGCCGTGTCCTCGGCCACGGTGCGCTCCGAGATGGTCACCCTCGAGCGCGAGGGCTACCTCGCCCAGCCCCACACGTCGGCCGGGCGGGTGCCGACCGACAAGGGCTACCGCTACTTCGTCGACCACCTTCAGGCGGGCATCGTCGGCGAGGCCCAGCAACAGCAGATCAAAGACTTCTTCGCCAACGTGCGTGGCGAGGTCGAGGACGTCCTCGCCCAGACCTCGACGCTGCTCAGCCAGCTCACGAGCTACACCTCGGTCGTCGTGGGCACGGGCCACGCCCAGAGCTCGATCCTGTCGGTGCAGCTGGTGAGTCTCGACGCCCGCCACCAGCTGGTGGTCACCGTCTTCGCGGACGGCTCGGTCACCAAGCACAGCGTCCTCTCGTCCTTTGACGTGAGCCACGTGGAGGTCGCCGAGGCCTCGCGCCAGCTCCACGCGCTGCTGATCGGCACGGTGCTCGGCGCGCGGGTCCAGGTGCCCTCGCGCACCGACCACGTGGCGACGCTCGTGCGCGAGGCGGTCGCGACGTTGCACGCCGAGGCCCCGACGCTCGAGGGCGAGCAGGTGTTCATCGGTGGCTCGTCCAAGGTCGCCGAGTCCTTCGACGGCGTCGAGACGGTGCGCCAGGTCCTGGCGACCCTCGAGCAGGAGCTGCTCGTGGTCTCGCTCGTCCAGGACATCCTCGACCAGGGCCTGTCGGTCGCGATCGGCTCGGAGCACGGCTTCCAGCCGCTGGCGTCGTGCGCGGTCGTCGTGGCGCCCGTGACCATCGACGGCCACCCCTCGGGCGCCGTCGGGCTGCTCGGGCCGACCCGGATGAAGTACAGCGAGGCGATGGCCGCCGCGCGGGCGGTTTCGGCCCAACTCACCCAGCACTTCGATGGAGATGACCGTGCCAAGTCCTGACCTATACGAGATCCTCGGTGTCGACCGATCGGCGACCCAGGAGGATCTGAAGAAGGCCTACCGCAACTTGGCGCGTCAGCACCACCCCGACGCCAACCCCGACGACCCCGCCGCCGAAGCACGGTTCAAGGACGTCTCGCAGGCCTACGAGATCCTTTCGGATCCCGAGCGCCGGGCCAACTACGACCGCTTCGGCGCCGACGTCGGCGCGGGCGGCGCCGGGCCGTTCGGCGCGGGCTCGGTCCAGGACATCTTCGACATGTTCTTTGGCGGCATGGGCCACGCGCCGCAACGTCGCGGTCCCCAGCCCGGTCCGGACGCCGAGATCGCCGTCGAGATCACGCTCGACGAGGCCGCCTTCGGCGCCTCCAAGGAGATCACGATCACCCTGCCACTGCGCTGTGCCACCTGCCAGGGCAGCGGCAGCGCGCCGGGAACGTCGCCGACGACCTGTGACGAGTGCAGCGGCGCCGGCGAGGTCCGCCGGGTGCGCAACTCGATCCTCGGCCAGATGGTCACCGCGACCGTCTGCCCGCGCTGCGGCGGGTTCGGCACCCGCATCGAAACGCCCTGCCCCGAGTGTCGCGGCGACGGGCGCACCCAGACGTCGACCACGCTCACGATCCAGATCCCCGCGGGCGTCGAGGACGGCTCCACCATGCGCCTCGCCGACCGGGGTCCCGCGGGTCCGCGCGGCGGCACGAACGGTCGGCTGTTCGTGCACCTGCGCGTGGCCCCCGACGAGCGCTTCGAGCGGGCCGGTGACGACCTGCACCACCAGGCGCACATCGCCTTCACCCAGGCCGCGCTCGGCGCGACCATCGAGGTGCCCACGCTGCGCGAGTCCTTCACCCTCGAGGTCGCTCCGGGAAGCGCCAACGGGACCGTGCACCGCGTGCGCCACGAGGGCGTGGCCCACTTGCACGGGCGCGGACGCGGCGACCTCTTCGTTCACCTGGTCGTGGACGTCCCGACCGAGCTCGACGAGACCTCCGCCACGCTGCTGCGCGAGCTCGCCGAGCACCGCGGCGAAGCAGTGGCGGCCGAAGCGGGCGGGTTCTTCCGACGCCGGGCCAAGCGGTGAGCGACGGGTTCCTCGCACGCGTCGCGGCGCTGGGTCAGTTCCTCGTGGACGACCCCGCCGTCCCGGTGCTCGCGCGCGATGACGACCACCACCTGCGTGCGGTGCTGCGCGCCACGCCCGGGGAGACCGTGGTCGTGACCGATGGCGCCGGGGCGTGGGCCATCGCCGAGGTCGAGCCGTCAGGCGTGCGTTTGGTCACCGACGTGACCCGCGAGCCGGCGCCCGAGCCGCGAACGCTCTACCTCGCGCCGCTGAAGGGCGATCGCAGCGAGTGGGCGGTGATCAAGGCGACCGAACTCGGCGTGGCGGCCATCGTGCCGCTACTCAGCGCGCGGGTCGCGGTGCGCTTCCGCGCCGACGCGCGCGCGAAGATCCTCGCGCGCTGGCGGCGACTCGCCCGCGAGGCGAGCGCCCAATCGCGGCGCGTCCACTACCCGACGATCGGCGAACCCGTGTCGCCCCACGAGGTGCCCGGCGACGTGGCCGTCGCGGACTTCGCGGGCGGGGCCCGGTGGGCGGGGATCAGCGCCGTGGCGATCGGCCCCGAAGGCGGGTGGGACGACGGCGAGTGGGACCAGGACCGTCCGCGGCTCTCGCTCGGGCCAACGGTGCTGCGCGCGGAGACGGCGGCGGTCGCGGCGGCCACGCTGCTCGCCTTTCACGGCGCAGACTGGCCGTGGCCCCACGGGCCGCGTGACTTGGGTAATGATGAGAGCAGTTATGACTGACTGCCTCTTCTGCAAGATCGTCGCCAAGGAGATCCCGTCCAACCCCGCCGGCGAGAGTGAGTCGGCCTACGCCTTCTACGACATCGCGCCCCAAGCGCCCGTGCACGTGCTGGTCGTGCCCAAGCAGCACATCACGAGCGCCGACGAGGTCGCGTCGTCCCACGGCGGGGTCGTCGACGACATGGTGATCCTCGCCCAACAGGTCGTCGAGAGCGAGGGAATCCGCGACAGCGGCTACCGCTTGGTGATCAACGTCGGTCGCGACGCCCAGATGACGGTCGCCCACCTCCACCTGCACATCCTCGGGGGCCGTCGACTGGAGTGGCCACCCGGATGACGGTCGACGAGTCAGCCGACGAGGCGATGACGGCGACCACCTACGTGCGCAACACCAGTTTGTTGGCCGGGCTGCTCGGTCCCCGAGACGAGAACCTGCGCGCGATCGAGCGCTCGTATCCCGAGTCGAAGATCGCCATCCACGGCAACGAGATCACGGTCGCGGGTCGCGACGCCGCGAAGATCCTGCGTCTCTTTGACGAGTTGGTGCTCGTCCTCGAGGGCGGGCAGTCCCTCGACGCCGCCAAGATCGCGCGCACGATCGACATGGTCGACGACGACCTGCGTCCCAGTGAAGTGCTCGGTCACGAGGTGGTGCGCGCCGCCAAGGGCAAGCCCATCCGCCCGTCGACCGCGGGGCAGAAACGCTACGCCGACGCGATCGACAGCTCCATCATCACCTTCGGCATCGGCCCGGCGGGCACTGGCAAGAGCTACCTCGCCGTCGCCGCGGCGGTGCACGCGCTGCACCGCCGGCAGGTCCAGCGCATCGTGCTCACCCGACCGGCGGTCGAGGCGGGCGAGCGGCTCGGTTTCCTGCCCGGCGACCTCATGGCCAAGGTCGACCCGTACCTGCGGCCCCTCTACGACGCGCTCTACGACATGCTCGGTCCCGAGGGCGCCCAGCGGCTGATCGCCAATGGGACCATCGAGGTCGCCCCCCTGGCCTTCATGCGCGGACGGACGCTGAACGACTCGTTCATCATCCTTGACGAGGCCCAGAACACGACGCCCGAACAGATGAAGATGTTCCTGACCCGCATCGGCTTCAACTCCAAGGTCGTGGTGACCGGTGACGTGACCCAGATCGACCTCAACGGCAAGACGAGCGGCATGGACCAGATCGAGTCGATCCTGAGCGGGGTCGACGCGGTGAGCTTCGTCCACCTCACCGCCAAGGACGTCGTGCGTCACAAGATCGTCGCCGACATCGTGGCCGCCTATGATCGGCGTTCTTCGTGAGCATTGACATCTACGCCGCCGACGAACAGCACGAGTTCGCCATCGCCCTGGACCGGTGGGTCCAGCTGGCCAACGCCGCCCTCGTTGACGAGGGGGTGCGCGGACTGGCCGAACTCTCGCTGATCTTCACCGACGAGGCCTCCATCGCCACCTTGAACCAGCAGTTCATGGGCAAGTCGGGACCGACCGACGTGCTCAGCTTCCCGATCGACGACGAGCCCGAGCCGAGCGGGCGCGTGCCCGACGCCGGCGGCAGCGGTCCGGGCGACCCGCCGCTGCCCGAGATTCCCCAATTGATCGGGGACATCGTCATCTGCCCGGCCGTCGCCGCGAGGAACGCCGTCGAGCACGAGTGCAGCTTCGACGACGAGATCGCGCTGCTCGTCGTGCACGGCGTGCTGCACCTGCTCGGGTGGGACCACGAACTCGACGAGGAAGCCGAACGGATGGAGTCGCGCGAACGAGAGCTGCTGGCTCGCCACTATCGCGCTGAGCGGCCGTGATCGGCGCGATCTGGACCGGAGGCGACAGCGCCCTGGTCGCCAGTGTCTTCGTGCTGCTCCTGCTCTCGGGATTCTTCGCGCTGGCCGAGACCTCGCTCGTGCGCATGAACAAGTCGCGGGCGCGCTCCCTGCGCGAGGAGGGGCGGCGTGGGTCGCGCGCACTCGTCGCCCTGGCGGAGGCGCCCGAACGATTCCTCAACCCGCTGCTGCTGCTCGTGCTGATCTGCCAGCTGGTGTCGGCCACCATGGTCGGCGTGGTGGCGGGTCATCTCTTCGGCGCGGCCGGCGTCTTCGTCGCGACCGTGGCCGAGGTCGTGGTCATCTTCGTGATCTTCGAGGCGATCCCGAAGAACTTCGCCGTCCAGCACCCCGACGCGGCGGCACTGCTGACCGCGCCGGTCGTCAGTCGGATCCTGCGGTTCTGGCCCATCCAGCTGATCTCGCGCTTCCTGCTCTCGATCGCCAACGGCGTGATGCGACTCTTCGGCGCCGGGGCTACGACGCACCGGGTGACCGAGTCCGAGGTCCTCGCGATGGCCGACGTCGCCCACGAGGACGCGGCGATCGAGTCCGACGAGCGGGCCTTCATCCATTCGGTCATCGAGTTCGGCGACACGATCGTGCGCGAGGTCATGGTGCCCCGGCCGGACATGGTCGACGTGGCGACCTCGGCCACCGTGCGCGAAGCGCTCGACCTCGCGATCAGCACGGGTCGGTCGCGCCTGCCCGTGCTCGGCGAGGGCGTCGACGACGTCGTGGGTATCGTCAACCTGCGCCACCTCGCCGCGCTGCAGGCCGAGGGCCAGGGCGACGCGCTCGTCGGCGATCACATGGGCGAGGCCCACTTCGTGCCCGAGACCAAGCGTGTCGCGGCACTGCTGACCGAGATCCGCCGCGCGCGCGTCCACCTCTTCGTGGTCGTCGACGAGTACGGCGGGACCGCGGGCATCGTGACCCTCGAGGACATCCTCGAAGAACTCGTCGGCGAGATCGCCGACGAGTCCGATCCGCGCACCACGCACGTGGCCAACCAGTCCATTGACGCGGGGATCACCCTGAGCGGACGGCTCAACATCGACGACGCCAACGTCGACTTCGACCTCGCGCTGCCCAAGGACGGCTGGGACACCGTCGGGGGACTGGTGCTCGACCTGGCCGGCGGGGTGCCTGAACCGGGCGACGAGTTCGAGACCGACGAGTATCGCCTTACCGTGGTGCGCATGGACGGCCGACGGATCGAGGAAGTTCGCGTCGAACCGGTGGCGCCGCGATGACCAAGTCCGGTCTCGCCACGATCATCGGTCGGCCCAACGTGGGCAAGTCGACCCTCGTCAACGAGCTCGTCGGGGCCAAGGTGACCATCACCGCCGCCTCGCCCAATACGACCCGGCGCGCGGTACGCGGAGTCATCACCGAGGGCGACGTGCAAGTGGTCTTCGTGGACACCCCGGGACTGCACCGGCCCCGAACCTCGCTGGGTGGTCGACTCAACAACGCGGCGCGACAGGCCGCCGACGACGTCGACGTGATCCTCGCGGTGATCGAGGCCGGTGGCGCGATCGGGCCCGGCGACCGCACGGTGCTCGCGACCCTGCTCGACGTGGCCCGGCGAAACGGGCCGACGCCGGTCGTCGTCGTGAACAAAGTGGACCGCGCGTCGCGCGAGGCGGTCGCGGCGCAGCTGCTCGCGGCGACGCGCGCGGTCGAGGAGATCGCGGCCGATGGCGGCCGCGAGGCGGCCGCGGCGCGCGTGGAGTACTTCGCGGTTTCGGCCAAGACCGGGGCCGGGGTGGACGGACTGCGCGCGTTCGTCACGTCGCTCATGCCCGAGTCGCCCTTCCTATTCCCCTCGGACGAGGTCTCTGACGTGCCCGAGCGCGAGTGGGTCGCCGAACTCGTGCGTGAGCAGCTGGTGCGCAAGACCCGCGAGGAACTGCCCCATTCGATCCACTGCCGGGTGACCGAGTTCGAGTGGCCCCACATCACCGTGGAGATCCTCGTGGAGCGCGAGAGCCAGAAGGGCATGGTCATCGGCCGCGGTGGCCAGCTCTTGAAGGACGTCGGCATCGCCGCGCGTCGTCAGCTGCCCGAGGGGACCTTCCTCGAGCTGCGGGTGTCGGTCGAGCCGGGGTGGCAGCGCCGCGACGACGCGCTTGACCGCTTCGGTTACTGAGTGACGCCCTCGCGCGACACCCCAGCCGTGGACCGTCGCAGGCTCACCAGGGCGAGGGCGACGACCGCGACGAGCGCGATCCCGAGGTAGAGCGAGCCGAGTCCGAGATACTTGAGTCCGCTCATCAGCACCATGACGGTGATGAGCGGGCGGATGAGCCGATTCGCGCTGCGCGACGAGATGAGCGAGCCGACGAAGGTCGCGGGCACCGCGCCGATGATGACCGCGAGCGTGAGGCTGAAGGCGACGTGGCCGAAGAGGAGCGAACCCACCGTCGCGCCGAAGGCGAGCGGGACCGACTGGGCGAGGTCCGTGCCGACCAGCTCCGAGCCGCTCATCGTCGGGTACAGCAAGACCAGCGCGGCCATCATGAGCGAGCCCGCGCCCACCGAAGTGAGCCCGACCATGAACCCACCGACCACGCCGGTGAGGATGGTGGGCACGGTGCGCACCGCGAGCACTCCCGACGGGCTCGCCGCGCCGGCGCTGAGGTAGGGCCGCGCGATCATCGCCGCGCCGCCGAGGACGAGGGCTACGCCGAGCAGGTGGCGAAGGTCGAACTCGGCCCCGGCCGACGTGCCGATCCGGTCCATCACGAAGGTCCCGAGGAAGGCCGACGGCACCGAGCCCGCGCACAGCAGTGCCGCCACCCGCCGCTGGACCGTGTGGCGGCGCCAGTGGACGAGGGCCCCGGCGGGGCGCATGACGAGCGTCGCGACGAGGTCCGAGGCGATCGCCGCGGAGGGGGCCACGCCAAAGAGCAAGACGAGCATCGGGGTCATGACGGCGCCGCCGCCGGTCCCGGTGATGCCCACGAGCAGGCCGACCACGGCACTGGCGAGAATGAGCAGGACGTCAAGGTGCACGAGTGAGGGGTTCCTTAAACCAGTTTTACTAGTGAAATTATAGTCATTTACGACTCCGACGTCGCCGAATCGGCCTGTTCGCGCAGGTCGCGCAGGAATTCGGTCACGTCGGCGCGCTGGCGGGTGCGGCGCATGGGCGGGAGCCGGCGGAAGAACTGGGTCCGGTAGGAGGCTTCGGCGAGCCGGGTGTCGAGCACCGCGACCACGCCGCGGTCCTCGGCGCTGCGGATGAGCCGGCCCACGCCCTGGGCGAGCAGCATCACCGCGCGTGGCAGGTCGACCTCGTAGAACGGCCGGGCGACGCGCTCGCGGCGCGCGACGGCGAGGGGATCGCTCGGCACGGCGAAGGGCAATCGGTCAATCGTGACGAGGCTGAGCGAGTGGCCGGGCACGTCGACGCCCTGCCAGAAGCTCGTCACCGCGAAGAGGCTGGTGTCGTGCTCGAGTCGGAAGCGTTCGAGGATGCGCTGTCGCGAGAGCGTCCCCTGCACGAGCACCGGCGTCGCGATGCGCTCGGCGACGGCCTCGGCGACGCGGTTCATCACCGACCGATTCGTGAAGAGCGCGAGAGTTCGGCCCCCGGCGGCGTCGATCAGGTGGACCAGTTCGTCGACGATGGCGGCCTCGGCGCCGTCAGCGGTTCGACCGGGAAAACCGCTCGGCACGTAGAGCAACGCGTGGTGCTGGTAGTCGAAGGGGCTCGGCACTCGCTCGACGCCGAGCTCGCCGAGTCCCAGCGCGCGCGGCAAGGAGTCCGGGATGGTGGCGCTCGTCAGCACCGCGGTCACCGGCCCCCACAGCAGTTCATTCAGCCGGGGCCCGACGTCGATGAGGGCGAGCTCGACGGTGACCTCGCGCTCGTGGGCGACGAGGTAGACGAGCTCGTCGTCGTCGGTCTGGCGCAGCCGCTGCAGGTCGCCGGCGAGGTGGATCGCCGGGCCGAGGGCGCGCTTGCGCCGAAACTCGTGGGAGAGGTCGGTCGTGGCCAGCCCCCGCAGCTCCTCGACGATGGTCGTGACGAGCTCGCCGACACGCTCGAGCACGGTGCGCGCATCCTCGTCGAGCCCGGTCATGCGCGCGAGCGCGACTTGGCGCGCCAGCGCGTCGTCGAGGCGATCGGCGAGACGCGCCAGCTCCGCGGGCGCGGCGTTGGCCGAGCCGAGCAGCGGTTGGCAGACCCCGGCGAGCGCCCGGATTCGCGTGGGCGTGAGCGAGGTGCCGAGCAGCTCGGCGAAGACGTCGAGGGTCTCGTGCGCCTCGTCAAAGACGACGAGGTCGTGGCTCGGCAGCAGCATCGAGCCCGACGCGAGGTGCGAGGCGTAGAGGTGGTTGTTGACGATGACGATCGAGCTCGCGGCCGCCCGGTCGCGCGCGAGTTCGGTGAAGCACGATGCGCCCTGGGGGCACTCGGCCCGCCCGAGGCACTCCTGGGCGCTCACGGTCAGGGCGCGCCGGGTGCGCGGGTCGAGGTCGAAGGTCAGCTCGTCGAGGTCGCCGGTGTCGGTCTCGTTGGACCAGCGAACGACGCGGCGGATCTGGTTGGACACGGTGCGCGGCACGTCGGTGTCGTCGTCAAAGCGCAACTGCTCGGCGCCCATCTCGTGGGCCCGGTTGCGACAGAAGTAGTTCGAGCGTCCCTTTAGTACCGCGACGCGCACGCCCGGCAGGTGGGCGGCGACGGTCGGGGCGTCCTTGGTCGCGAGCTGGTCTTGGAGGTTCTTGGTCGCGGTCACGACCACGACCCGCCGGCCCGAGAGGGCGGCGGGGATCAGGTAGGCGAGCGACTTGCCGACGCCCGTGCCGGCCTCGACGACGAGGTTGTTGGACCGCGTGAACGCCTCGGCGACGAGGCGGACCATCGTGCGCTGCCCCGGGCGCTGCTCGCCGCCGTTGGGCAGGTCGCCGGTGATGAGGTCGAGCAGGGCGATGGCCCGGTCGGCGTCGACGGCGATGACGTCCGCGTCGAGGTCGACGCCGACATCGGCGTCGGGTTCGACGTAGGGCGTCTCATCGTCGGGGTCGAAGGAACGCACCGTAGAACTCTACGTGTCGGCGTGGATTTACGCGGAACGAACTAGTTTCTTGTCGTGCCCGATCCTCGCCCCACTCTGGTGCCCGCGTGGCTCGACCGGACTCGCGTCCCTCGTCACGTCGCCATTGTCATGGACGGCAACGGCCGATGGGCCCAGCAGCGCAACCTCGCGCGCACGGCCGGCCACGCCGCGGGCGAAGAGGCCCTCATCGACGCCACGTACGGCGCGTTGGCGGCGGGGGTGGCGGTGCTGACGGTCTACGCCTTCTCGACGGAGAATTGGCGCCGGCCGGTCGACGAGGTGCGCTTTCTCATGAATTTCAACAAGGGCCTGCTCGAGCGGCGCCAGTACGAGCTGCACGACGAGGGCGTGCGGATCACGTTCTCGGGACGCCGGGACTGGCGGGTCCCCAAGCAGGTGCTCAAGCGCATGAACGAGGCCAGCGCCCTGACCGACGCGAACCGGCGAATGACCCTCAACATCGCCTTCAACTACGGCGGCCGGGCCGAGATCGTCGACGCCGTCGCGCGCCTCGTCGCCGACGGCGTCTCGCCGGGCTCGGTCAACGAGAAGGCGATCCGCGCGCGCTTGTACCACCCGGAGATCCCCGACCCGGACCTCGTCGTGCGGACCTCGGGCGAGTTCCGCATCTCGAACTTCCTGCTCTGGGAGATGGCCTACAGCGAACTCGTCTTCTCCGACGTCCTGTGGCCCGACTTTCGCCGCGAGCATCTCTACGAGGCCATCGGCGAGTACCAGCGCCGCGAGCGGCGCTTCGGGGGGCTCGAGCAGTGAAGCTGTCGCGGGTGGTCGCGCTCGCGGGCGTGGCGCTCTACGTCTTTCTCTGGGTCCTCGCCGTCAATGGCGTATCGAACCTCATCGCGCCGCTGGTGATCCCGCTGGTGCTCGTGGTTTTGATCTGGGCGGGTCTCGCCCTCAATCGATTCGTGGGCATCGCGCCGCACCGGCCGAAGTTCCCCGTTGACGAGGACGAGGACGAGGACGAGGACGAGGGGTGAGCGACCTTGCCGACGACGCGATCGTGCTGCGCACCTACACGTCGGGCGAGGCCGATCGGGTGGCCGTCCTGTGGACCCGGGACCACGGCAAGTTGCGCGTCCTCGCCAAGGGCGCGCGCAAGACCTCGAGCCGCCTCGGCGGGGCACTGGAGACCCTGGCGCACGTGGGCGTCGACCTCGTCCAGGGGCGAGGCGAGCGCTACATCGTGCGCCACGTCGTGCACCGCGAGCGTTACGCGACCCTACGCGCGGACTACGACCGGATCGCGGCCGGCTACGCGGTCGTCGAGGTCGTCAACGCGATTCCGGCCGAAGACGTGGCCGACGAGGGCATCTTCGAGCTGCTGCGTCGGGTGCTGGTTGCGCTGGACGACGAGACGTTTCACCCCGGACTGGTGCCCGCGTCCTTCTTCTTCCGCCTGCTCGCCTACGACGGCTCGGCGCCGGTGCTCGACGCCTGTGTCAACTGCGGGCGCGCCGAGCCGCTGGTGGCCTTTGACGCCGCCACCGGCGGGGCGCTGTGCCCGCAGTGCCGCTCGGGTCGCCCGCTGTCGTCTGACGCGCTCGCCCTGATGCGCCGCATCACGGGGGGCGATCTCGCGGCCGTGCTGCGCGAAGCGGACCCGCCGGGAGCGGGGGAGGTCGCGTCGCTCGCGCACGAGGCCATCGAGCTGCACTTTGGCCGACGGCTCCGCGCCTCGCGCGTCGCGCCGCCGAGAGACCCCGGGCGCTGAGCCGCTCGCGACGCCAACATCGCCAGCGCAACGGCTGCGCGAATGACGCCGAGCGCGCAGTAAGGTGCCCACGTTCATCGAGGAGTCCGTGTCCAACCCCGTCATCTTTTGGTTCCGCCGCGACCTGCGCCTGGCGGATAATCCTGCGCTCTGTGCCGCCGCGCGCGCCGGCGCGGTGATCGCGCTCTTCGTCGTCGACCCCGACATCGTGGCGCCCGTCGGCTTGACGCGTGCCGCCTACGTCGCGGCGAGTGTCGCGGCGCTGCGCGAGTCCATTGGCGGCCGACTCGTCGTGCGCATTGGCGACCCGCGGTCCGTCGTACCCGAGGTCGCGCGCGAAGCCGGCGCCGAGTGCGTCTACGCGAGCGCCGACGTGACGCCACGCTCGCGCGCGCGGGACCGAGCGGTCGCCGAGGCGCTCAGCGCCGCCGGTCGTCAGCTGATCACGATGGACTCGCCCTACGTCGTCGAGCCGGGAACCGTCCGTCAGGCATCGGGCGCGCCCTACCGGGTCTTCGGAGCGTTTCGACGGTCGTGGGAAACTCACCTCGGCGCGGTGCCCCCGGCGGCGCCCGAGGTCGACTGGGTCGAACTCGACGGCGTTGAGCCGTCCTCGATCGTGCAGCTCGCGGCCCGTCGTCGTCCGGCCTACTTCACCGATCTGCCCGACGAGCCCGCGCCCGAGGCGCCCCCCGCGGGCGAGCGGGCCGGTCACGCGGCACTGGATCGGTTCCTCGTGCGCGTCGACGACTACGGCGAGACGCGGGACCAGCCGGGCCTGGACGCGACCAGTCGACTGAGTCCGTTCCTGCACGTTGGCGCACTGCACCCGCGCACCGTGCTGGCGGCGACCGATGGACCCACCGCCGGTCGCGAGGTCTTTCGCGCCGAGCTCGGTTGGCGGGAGTTCTACGCTGACGTGCTGTTTCACCAACCCGACTCGGCGTGGCGGGCGCTGCAGCCGCGCTTCGAGGCCCTGCGCGTGGACCGCGATAGCGCCGCCGTGGCGCGGTTTCGCTCGTGGGCGCGCGGTGAGACGGGTTTTCCGCTCGTCGACGCGGGGATGCGCCAACTGCTGACTGAGGGCTGGATGCA
Organism: Actinomycetes bacterium; assembly: GCA_021807265.1. GTDB lineage: Bacteria > Actinomycetota > Acidimicrobiia > Acidimicrobiales > RAAP-2 > RAAP-2. Next base: position 23,894 of record JAKAPH010000015.1, read on the forward strand.
TAATCGGGTGCGCATGGTCACCGCC
>JAKAPH010000103.1 GCA_021807265.1 Actinomycetes bacterium
GCGCCCGCGCTACTGCGCGCGACGGGCGCGCGCGTGAGCGTCATCCACGACACGCCCAACGGCGTCAACATCAACGAGCGCTGCGGCTCGACCCACGTCGAGGACCTCGTGGCGACGGTGCGCGAGCTCGGCGCGGACGTGGGCCTCGCCTTTGACGGCGACGCCGACCGGCTGATCGCGGTCGACGCGGCCGGCACGGTTCGCGACGGCGACGACCTGATGGTGCTCTTCGCGCTCGACATGTCGAGTCGCCGCGCGCTCGGCGGGGGCGTCGTGGTGACGACGATGTCCAACCTGGGACTGCGCCGCGCGCTCGGCGAGGCGTCCCTCGAGGTCGTCGAGACCGACGTGGGCGACCGCAACGTCCTGCTCGCCCTCGAGGAGCGCCACTGGTGCTTCGGCGGCGAGCAGTCGGGCCACCTGATCTTCTGTGAGCTCGCGCCCACCGGGGACGGTCTCCTGACCGCGATGCTGCTGCTCGATCTCATCGTGCGCCGTGGGCCGCTCGCCGCCCAGGCGAGCGCCGCGTGGCACCGCGTGCCCCAGGCGCTCGTCAACGTGGCGCGCGAGGACTTCGACGACGACGTCGTGCGCACGCTCGCCGAGGCCCTCGTCGCGCGCTACGGGATCGCCGACGAGGACTGGCGGCTCGTCGTGCGACCCTCGGGCACCGAGCCCGTCGTGCGCGTGATGGTCGAGGCCCTCGAGGGCCGATTCGTCGAGGACTTCACGACGGCGTTGCGCGCGGCCTTCGTCGCCTAGCGAGAAGGCCCTCGCGGACCCCCGAGTAGGCTTACCCCCATGTGCGGCATCATCGGGGTCGTCGGCGATACCGACACCGTCTCGACGCTCCTCTCCGGCCTCGAACGCCTGGAGTACCGCGGCTACGACTCAGCGGGCGTGGCCCTCGTGCGCCCCGGGGAAACCTGGCGGGCGCGCTGCGCGGACGGCACCGAGTCGGTCGCGGCCCTGCGACTGGCCTGTGACGACGCGCCCGCGGGGTTCCGCTCGGGCATCGGCCACACCCGCTGGGCCACCCACGGCGCCCCCGAGGCGATCAACGCCCACCCGCACCTCGACTGCTCGGGCCACGTGGCGATCATCCACAACGGCATCATCGAGAACCACACCGAGCTCCAGGAGGGCCTCGAGGCCCGCGGGCACGTCTTCACCTCAGTGACCGACTCCGAGGTCCTCGCCCACCTCATCGAAGAGGCCCGCGGACGGGGTCTGGACCTGCTCGACGCCGTGCGCGACGCCCTCGGGGTGGTGCGCGGCGCCTTCGCGCTCGCGGCGATGGACGCCACCGAGTCCGACGTCATCGTCGCCGCGCGGCGGATCTCGCCCTTGGTCGTGGGCACGGCCGCGGGGGTCACGTACCTCGCGAGCGACGTGCCGGCGATCCTGGACCGGGCGAGTGCCTTCTACGCCGTGAACGACGACGAGGTCGTGCGCCTCGGGCCCGAGGGCTTTCGCGCCGTGGACCTCGAGGGCGCACCGGTGCGCCTGCGCCAGCTCGCCATCGACTGGGACCTCGAGACCGCCGAGAAGGGCGGGCACGACGACTTCATGACCAAGGAGATCTTCGAGCAGCCCGACGCGCTGCGCGCGACCCTGCTCGACCGGCGCCGGCCCGACGGGACGATCACCTTTGACGAGCTGCGCGTGAGCGACGAGGAGCTGCGCGCCGTCAAGCGCGTCGTGCTCGTGGCCGCGGGCACGTCGCACCACGCGGCGCTCGTCGCCAAGTACGCCATCGAGCGCTGGGCGCGGCTCAGCGTCGAGGTCGACATCGCCAGCGAGTACCGCTACCGCGACCCGGTCGTCGAGGTCGGCACGCTCGTCATCGGGGTCTCCCAGAGCGGCGAGACGATCGACACCATCCAGGCGGTGCGCGAGGCCAAGCGCCGCGGCGCGCGCGTGGTGGCGATCGCGAACATCGTCGACTCGAGCCTCGCGCGCGAGGCCGACGCGGTGATCTACACGCGCGCGGGCCTCGAGGTCTCGGTCGCCTCCACCAAGTCCTTCGTCGCCCAGGTCGCCGCGCTCGAGCTGCTGGCCCTGCGCCTCGCCCAGCTGCGCCAGACCCTCGCCGAACCCGAGATCGACGCGCTGGTGCGCGGCCTCGGCGCCGTGGGCACGCTCGTCGAGAAGGCGCTCGGGCGCCGCGACGAGGTGCGCGAACTCGCCCTGGCGCTGCTCGACGCGCGCGACTTCTTCTTCCTCGGGCGTCACGTGGGCTTTCCGACCGCCCTCGAGGGGGCGCTCAAGCTCAAGGAGATCTCCTACCGCCACGCCGAGGGCTACCCGGCCGGCGAGCTCAAGCACGGCCCGCTCGCTCTGATCGAGCCCGGGGTCGTCGTGGTCGCAGTCGCGACCGACCTCGCCCTGCACGAGAAGCTGCTGTCGAACCTCGCCGAGGTGAAGGCCCGCGGCGCGACCGTCGTCGCCGTGGCGACCGACGACGACGAGACGATCGACTCGGTCGCGGACTACGTGCTGCGCGTGCCGGCCACCGAGCCCATGTTCTCGCCGATGGTCGACGTCGTGGCCCTGCAGCTCTTCGCCTACGCGATGGCCCGCGGCCTGGGCCGCAACGTCGACCGGCCGCGCAACCTCGCCAAGACGGTGACGGTCGAATAGTGGGCGTGGTGGGCGTGGGGGTGGACGTCGTGGACGTCGCGCGGTTCCAGTTGGCCCTGACGCGTCGGCCGCGCATCGTGAACCGTCTCTTCACCGAGGGCGAACAGCGCGACGCGCGGGGCAAGACCGAGCGCCTGGCGGCGCGCTTCGCCGCCAAGGAGGCCGTCATGAAGACCCTCGGGGTGGGCGTCGGCTCGGTGCCCTGGCAGTCGATCGAGGTGGTCCGCCAGCGAAGCGGCGCCCCGACCATCGCGGTGCACGGGGCCGCGGCCGAGCTGGCCGAACGCCGCGGGGTGACCCGTTTCAACGTCTCACTGACCCACAGCGACCTCAGCGCCATCGCGATGGTCGTCGGGAGCGACGATGCCCGTTGAGGGCGTTCGCCGGCCGGCGTGGGCCGAGATCTCGCGATCGGCGCTCGCGCACAACATCGCGGCCCTGAAGCGCGTCCTCGGTGACACCGAGCTCTGCGCGGTCGTCAAGGCCAACGGCTACGGCCACGGCGCGCCGCTCGCGGCGCGCGCGGCGCTCGACGGGGGCGCGAACGCGCTCGCCGTCGCGATCGTCGACGAGGGCATCGAGCTGCGCGGCAGCGGCATCACGGTGCCGATCCTGCTGCTCGCCGAGATCCCGCCCGAGACGATCCCCGACGCCCTGAGCCACTCGCTGAGTCTCACCGTCGGCTCGGTGCCCGGCGCGCGCCACGCCGTCGCCGCGGCCGAGCGGCTCGGCGGCCTGCACCGGGTCCACGTGAAGATCGACACCGGCATGCACCGCATGGGCGTGCCCCCCGAGCTCGTCGACGAGACCGTGGACGTGCTGCTCGCCTCCCCGGCCATCGACCTCGAGGGCGTCTACACGCACTTCTCCAACGCCGACGGCCCGCGCGAGGAGGACCGCGACTACACCCTCGAGCAGCTGGCGATCTTCGACGGGGTCGTCACGCGTCTCGCCGCGCGCGGCGTGCACCCGCGCGTCGTGCACGCCGCCAACTCGGCCGGCGCGATCGGGTACCCCGCGTCGCGGCTCTCGATGGCGCGCGTCGGGCTCGCCCTCTACGGCTACCTGCCCGACCCGTGGCTCGCCGCGACCCTCACCGAGGCCGGCGTGACCCTCGAGCCGGCCCTCACGCTGCGCGCCCAGGTCGTCGCCGCCCGGCGACTCGAGGCCGGCGAGCGCCCGAGCTACGGCCGGCGCCGCCCCCTCGCGACCGTGGCGACCGTGGTGACGGTGCCCTTCGGCTACGCCGACGGCTACCCGCGCCGGCTCTTCGAGGCCGGCGCCGACGTGCTCATCAACGGCCGGCGCTACCCGCTCGCCGGGACGGTCACGATGGACCAGCTCCTCGTTGACGTGGGCGACGACGCGGTCGGGGTGGGCGACGACGTCGTGCTGCTCGGGCGCCAGGGCGACGAGTCGATCAGCGCCGACGAGTGGGCCCGTCTCGCCGGCACGATCACCTGGGAGATCCTCTGTGGCATCGGGGCCCGGGTGCCGCGGGTGCTGGTGGACTAATGAGCCTCGATGTCGCGGCCCTCTCGAGCTGCACGAAGTGCCGGCTCAGCGAGTCGCGCAGTCGCGTCGTGATCGGCACGGGACCGAGCAACGCGGCGCTGCTGCTCGTCGGCGAGGCGCCGGGGCGCCAGGAGGACGAGGGCGGCGCCCCCTTCATCGGCCGCAGCGGCCAGCTGCTCTTCAAGCTGATCGAGGAAGTGGTCGGGCTGACGCGCGACCAGTGCTACGTCACCAACACCGTCAAGTGCCGCCCGCCGGGCAACCGCGTGCCGGCCCGTGACGAGCTCGAGGCCTGCCGGCCGTGGCTCGACGAGCAGCTGGCGGACCTCGCGCCGCGGGTCACCCTCGCGGTCGGCCTGACCGCGGCGCGCGAGGTGCTCGGGGCCACCCTGTCGATGTCGGCCGTGCACGGCCGCGCGCGCCACCTCGGCGACTCGACGGGGATCGCCACCTACCACCCGGCCGCGGCCCTGCGCGACCCGGCGCTCGTTTCCGTGCTGCGCGCCGACCTCGCGGTCGTGCGCGCCTTCCTGGAGGCGCCGTGAGCCGCCTCGCCGCCTCGCCGGCGGCGACCGAGCGCGCGGGCGAGGAGTTCGCGACGCTGCTGCGTCCCGGGGACGTCGTGCTGCTGTCCGGTCCGCTCGGGGCGGGCAAGACGACTTTCGTGCGCGGCCTCGCGCGGGGACTGGGCGTGCGCGAGCGCGCGACGAGCCCGACCTTCACGATGGTGCGCCAGCACCAGTGCCACAACGACCTCGGCATCGTCACCCTGCACCACGCCGACGTCTACCGGATCCAGAGCCTGGACGAGGTCGTCGACCTCGCCCTCGGCGAGCTCGTCGAGGAGGACGCCGTGGCGGTGGTCGAGTGGGGCGAGCTGGCGGCACCGGTCTTCGGTTCCGACGTCGTGACGATCTCGATCGCGCTGGTGTCAGACGAAGCGCGCACCATCGACGTCGTCGGCGCGACCGCGCCCGACCGCGCCGAGGCCT
>JAKAPH010000104.1 GCA_021807265.1 Actinomycetes bacterium
GTCATCGGCTACCTGCACACCGGCATGGAGAAGACCGGCGAGGAACTGAGCTACGTCCAGGGCGCGACCAACGTCACCCGGATGGACTACCTCAGCCCCGTGACCAACGAGCTGTCCTACTCGCTCGCCGTGGAGTCCCTGCTCGGCATCGAGGTGCCCGAGCGCGCCACGTGGATCCGCATGATGATGTCCGAGCTCAACCGCATCTCGTCGCACCTGGTGTGGATGGCGACCAACGGCATGGACCTCGGGTCCACGTCGATGATGATCTACGGCTTCCGCGAGCGCGAGCTCATCCTGGCCTTCTTCGAGAAGACCGCCGGGCTGCGGCTCAATCTGAACTACGTGCGCCCCGGCGGGGTAGCGGCCGACCTGCCCGACGGGTGGGAGGACGACGTCACGGTGATCTGTGACACGATCGACGAGCGCACCTACGAGTACGACCAGCTGCTCACCGGCCAGCCGATCTTCCGCGAGCGCATGGTCGGCGTGGCGCCGATCACCGCCGAAGAGGCGCTCGCGCTCTCGGTGACCGGGCCGCTGCTGCGCTCGACGGGCGTGCCGTGGGACCTGCGGCGCACGATGCCCTACCTCGCCTACGACCAGGTCGACTTCGACGTGATCGTGGGGACCTACGGCGACAACTTCGACCGGTACGCCATTCGCCTCAACGAGATCCGCGAGTCGATTCGCATCATCCGCCAGTGCGTCTCGATGATGCCGCGCGGCGACTACCGCAGCCAGGACCCCAAGGTGACCCCGCCGCCGCGCGCGCGCATCGGCGAGTCCATGGAGGCGCTGATCCACCACTTCAAGCTCTTCACCGAGGGCTTCCACGTCCCCCAGGGCGAGGTCTACTCGGCCATCGAGTCGCCACGCGGGGAGATCGGGTGCTACCTGGTGTCCGACGGGGGCCCCAAGCCCTACCGGATCCACGTGCGCGCCCCCAGTTTCGTGAACCTGCAGGCGGTACCGCTGTTGATGCGCGGTGGCTCGATGTCTGACGCCATCACCGTGATCTCCACGGTCGACCCCATCATGGGAGAGGTAGACCGATGACCCATTTTCGCACCGACCTTCGCCAGCGCGCCGTCGAGCTCGTGTCGCTGTACCCGCGCAAGCGCTCGGCGATGCTGCCGCTGCTGCACCTGGCCCAGGAGCAGGACGGCTACGTCACCGACGAGGCCATGGCCGAGATCGCCGAGCTGACCGGCACGACGCCGGCCGAGGTCCGCGGCACGGCCGCGTTCTACGACATGTTCCACCTCGAGCCGGTGGGCAAGTACGTCGTGGGCGTCTGCACGAACATCGCCTGCCTGCTCGCCGGCGGCGAGGACCTGCTCGCCCACGCGAGCTCGACCCTCGGCTGTGCGGTGGGGGGCACGTCGCCTGACGGGCTGTTCACCCTCGAAGAGACCGAGTGTCTCGCCGACTGCAACATCGCACCCGTGGTCCAGGTGAACCACCGCTACGTGCGCACGACCACCCCCGAGCTCTTCGACGCCCTCGTGGACGACCTGCGCAACGGCCGTCTCGACCACGACGTGCCGCCCCACGGCACGCTGATTCGCATCCGTCGCTCCGGTGGACTCCGTGTCGATCCCGAGGAGCTCGCCGGCGAGCGCGCCGAGGCGCGCGCGGCGCGCGAGGCCCGCGTGGCGACGGAGGCGAAGTAGTGGCCTTCCTGGACTCACCCAAGATCGTTTCATCGCGCGCCAAGTTCGCTGACTCGCACACCCTCGCGCGCTACCTCGAGACCGGGGGCTACGAGGGGCTGCGCAAGGCGCTGACCATGTTCCCCGAGCAGGTCGCCGCCGAAGTCGACGCCGCGTCGCTGCTCGGCCGCGGCGGCGCCGGATTCCCGGCGGGTCGCAAGTGGTCGATGCTGCGCAAGTCGCCGGTGTCGTACCTGGTCGTCAATGGCGACGAGTCAGAGCCGGCCACCTTCAAGGACCACTACCTGGTCGAGCGCGACCCGCACCAGCTGGTCGAGGGCGTCATCATCGCCGCCTACGCCCTGCAGGTCACCCAGGCCTTCATCTACCTGCGCGGCGAGTTCGCCCTGGGACTCGAGCGCGTGCAACAGGCGATCAACGAGGCCTACGAGCACGGGGCGCTCGGACGCAAGATCTTCGGCTCGTCCTTCTCGCTCGACCTCGTCGTGCACCCCGGCGCCGGCGCCTACATCTGTGGCGAGGAGACCGCGCTCATCGAGGCCCTGGAGGGCAAGCGCGGATTCCCGCGCATCAAGCCCCCCTTCTTCCCCGCGGTCACCGGCCTCTACGGCGAGCCCACCGTGGTCAACAACGTCGAGACGATGTCCAACATGCCCTGGATCGTGCTCAACGGCGGCGCCGCCTTCGCGGCGCTCGGCGGGGGCCGGTCGACGGGCACGCGCCTGTTCGCGCTCTCGGGCCGCGTGCGCAACCCGGGGGTCTTCGAGATCGAGATGGTGAAGAACACCTTCCGCGACCTCATCTACGACCCCCAGCTGGGCGGTGGGGTCATCGACGACCGGGCCATCAAGGCCATCATCCCCGGCGGCGTCTCGGCGCCGTGGTTCGGCCCCGAGCTGCTCGACCTGCCTCTCGGTCAGGACGAGGTCGCCGAGAAGGGCTCGATGCTCGGCTCGGGCTCGATCGTCGTGATGGACGAGACCACGTGCGTCGTTCGCGCGACGTGGCGCATCATCAAGTTCTTCTCGCGCGAGTCCTGCGGCCAGTGCACACCGTGCCGCGAGGGCTCGGGCTGGCTCGAGCGGATCATGTACCGGCTCGAGCACGGCGGCGGGCGCATCGAGGACGTCGACCTCCTGCTCGACCTCTGCGACAACATCGCGCCCGGACTGACCTGGCCGCCACAGCAGACGACGATCTGCGTGCTGGGTCCGTCCATGCCATCTTCGATCAACGCGGCCATCTCGATGTTCCGCGACGACTTCTACGCGCACGTACAACACGGGGGCTGCCCGCATGACTGACCAGACGCGAACCACCGTGTCCATCACCCTCAACGGGCGAGCCGTCGAGGCCCAGCCGGGCGAGCTGCTCATCGAGGCGGCCGAACACGCGGGCGTCTACATCCCGCGCTTCTGCTACCACCCGCGCATGGAGCCCGTCGGGGTCTGTCGCATGTGCCTGGTCGAGGTGGAGGGGCCGCGCGGCGCCACGCTGCAGCCGGCCTGCTACATCCGCGTGAACGACGGGATGTCGGTGAACACCGAGTCCGACAAGGTCAAGAAGGCCCAGGACGGCGTGCTCGAGTTCCTCCTCGCCAACCACCCGCTCGACTGCCCGGTGTGTGACAAGGGCGGCGAGTGCCCCCTCCAGGACCAGTCGCTCGCCCACGGATCGGGCGAGACCCGGTTCGTCGAGGAGAAGCGCCACTTCGTCAAGCCGGTCGAGATCGGTGAGCTCGTCCTGCTCGATCGCGAACGCTGCATCCAGTGCTCGCGCTGCACCCGCTTCGCCGCCGAGGTGGCCGGCGACGCCCAGATCGACTTCGCCGGTCGCGGCGACCTCATCGAGGTCGCGCCGTCGCCGACGGTTCCCTTCGATTCGGTCTTCTCGGGCAACACGGTCCAGATCTGCCCCGTCGGGGCGCTGACCGCCAAGCCCTATCGCTTCACCGCGCGCCCCTGGGACCTCGAGCAGGTCGAGAGCACCTGCACGGCCTGTGCGGTGGGCTGTCGGATCGCCGTGCAGTCCTCGGGCAACCGCCTGACGCGCGTGCTCGGCGTGGACAGCGACCCGGTGAACCGGGGCTGGCTGTGTGACAAGGGCCGCTTCACCCTCGACGCCGTTGACGGCAACCCCGAGCTCACCGACCCGCTCGACCCGCGCAGCCGTATCACCGAGCCCTTGGTGCGCCGCGACGGCGAGCTGGTGGCCACCTCGTGGAGCGAGGCGCTGCGCGCCGCGGCCACGATCCTGCGCGACGCGGCCGTCGACCCCGACGGGGTCGGGGCCATCGGCGGCGCGGCACTGACCAATGAGGGCGCCTTCGCCTGGGAGCGCTTCGTGCGCGGGGTGCTCGCGAGCGAACACCTCGACGCCCAGTACGGCGACGGCCTCGACGCGACGCTGATCCAGGCCCTGCCCAAGGCAACCATCGACGAGGCCGCCAACGCGGCGACGGTGGTGACCATCACGGGCGACCTGCGCGAAGAGCTGCCCGTGCTGTTCTTGCGCCTGCGCGCGCGCATCGCCGCGGGCAAGGCCAACCTCATCGAGTTCGCCGCCGGGCCCAGCGCGCTTCGCCGCCACGCCCGCGTCGCGCTGCCGGTTCGCCCCGGCGACGTCGACCAGGTCGCCGAGGCACTCGCCAACGGCACGGCGCCTCACGGCCTCGGCCTCGACGAGTTCGAGCTCACGACGGCCCACCACCTCCTCGGCGACACCGGCCAGGGCGTCGTCTTCGTCGTCGGTCGCGCCAACCTGGCCGAGCAGGCCGCCGTCGTCGAGGCGGCGATCCGCCGCCTGGCGGCGCGCTACCCCGACGCGACCTTCCTGCCCGCGCTGCGGCGCGGCAACGTCATGGGCGCGCTCGACATGGGACTCGCCCCGCGGCTGCGGCCCGGCCGGGGCTTTGACGCGAGTGCGCGCGGCCGCGACGCGCTCGCCCAGCTCGACGCGATGATCGCCGGCGACCAGCGGGCCCTCTTGCTGCTCGGCGGCTGCCTGCTCGGCAACGTCGCCGACGTGAACCACGCCACCGCCGCCCTCGAACGTGCCTCGGTCGTTGCGGTCACCGGCCACGGCGGCGCGACGCTCGCCTACGCCGACGTCGTGCTGCCCGCCACGGTCCAGCACGAGCGCAACGGCACCGTGACGAACCTGGAGGGCCGCGTGAGCGCGGTGACGGCCAAGGTTGGCGCGCCCGGCTCGGCGTGGTCCGACGTGACCATCGTCGCCGAGCTCGCCGAGGAATTCGGCCAGAGCCTCGGGCTCGCCTCGATCGAGCTCACGGCCAAGGCCATCGAGGAGACGACGGGGTACCCGGCGCTGTCGGTGCTGAACGACGCGACGAGCGACGGCGTGGTCGTCGGCCGCTCCGAGCGCTTCGCGCGCCGTC
>JAKAPH010000105.1 GCA_021807265.1 Actinomycetes bacterium
TCACTTCGATCAGACGATGGCGGCGCTCGCGATGATGCGCGACATGGGTTTCCGACTCCAGGTCAACACCACGGTCATGAACCGCAACGCCGCCGAGCTCGCGGACATTCTGGTCCTGCTTCGCTCGGTCGGCGTGTCGATCTGGGAGGTCTTCTTCCTCGTAGGCGTGGGTCGTGGGGTGGACGTGCAGGAGATTTCAGCGCGAGACGCCGAGGACGTGTGTCACTTCCTCGTCGACGCGACCACCTTCGGCATGACCGTGCGCACGGTGGAGGCTCCCTTCTTCCGGCGAGTGCAGGCCGAGCGCGCGGCTGCGGGCGATGTGGACCCCGCCGCCGCGTTCACGCTCGGCCCGCTGTACGCGGCGCTTCACGAGCGGCTCGACCGCCAACCTCGCGGTGAGGAGCGCACGACGCGCAGCCACTCGCTCGCGACGGGTGACGGGCGAGGGATCATCTTCGTCGGGCACGACGGTGAGGTGCACGCGTCGGGGTTCCTCCCGGTGACGCTGGGCAACGTTCGCGTGACGCCCCTCGGCGAGATCTATCAGACTAATCCGCTGCTGACGGCGATCCGCGCCGGCAGCCTCGAGGGCGGTTGCGGTCGGTGCGACTACTTCCGGCTGTGTGGCGGTTCACGCGCTCGGGCCTACGTACGGTCCGGCAATGTGCTGGGCGAGGACCCGCTCTGCATCCACAGCGATGCGGCCAAGAGAATTCCGCTCACTCCTCGCTAGGACAGACTCGGTCGTGGGAGACTGAACGGATGCGGCGCGCACAACGGAACCCGTGGCGGCGCGCCACCGGCCCGGCGGGCGTCGCGACGCTGGGTGTGGTGACCCTCATCGTCACCTTCGCGCTTGATCGGAGCGTCGCCCGGGCCGCCGTTGATCAGGTCTGGTCGCCGTTCGTGCTCGTCACGGGCCTGCTCCTGATTGGACTGGTCGCCAACGACGACGGCGTCTTCGAATGGCTGGGCGAGCTGTTGACGCGAATCTCCCCGCGCGGCTCGGTGGTGTTCGCCGGCGCGGCGACGGTGATCGTCGCGGTGACGGCGACGCTCAACTTGGACACGGCCGTCGCGTTCCTGACGCCCGTGCTGATCCACGCGTCGCGCCGGCGCGGTGGCGACGACGCACCGTGGCTCTACGGTGTCTTGCTGCTCGCCAACGCCGGGTCACTGTGGTTGCCGGGCTCGAATCTCACGAACCTCATCGTGCTCGGGCATCTGCACCTGACCGGCGCGGCCTTCGCCGCACGGATGTGGCTGCCGGCGCTCGGCGCCAGCCTCGTCACCGCCATAGCGGTGGCGGTGCTCGGCCGCAGGGCCCTTGGAACGTTCCAGGTTCGAGAGCCGGTCGCGGCGCCCTCGATCGGCGTTGGGACCGTCGCGGTCGTGGCAGCAGTGCTCGCGGTGTTCTCTCTCGCCGACGCGGCCCTGCCCGTCGTCGCGATTGGCCTGGTCGCCGCGGGGTGGCACCTGGGTCGCCGGCGCGTCACGCTGCGCGACGTCTCATCGGTCGTCGGACCCGGTGCGTTGATCGGGCTTTTCGCGACCGCGGTGGCCCTGGGGGCGATTGGACGGGTCTGGTCCGGGCCGTCCCAGGTGCTCGCCCACGCGAACACCGTCGTGACGGCCGCCGTCGCCGGCGTCGTCGCGGTGCTCGTCAATAATCTGCCCGCGGCGTCGATCTTCGCGGCGCGGGTCCCGTCGCACCCGTTCGCCTTGCTCGTCGGGCTCAACCTGGGTCCGAACCTCGCCGTGACCGGCTCATTGGCGTGGCTGCTGTGGTGGCGCAGCGCGCGCGGGGCGGGCGCTGCGCCGTCGCTCGCTCGCGCGAGTCGCTGGGGGGCGGTGATCACGCCGCTGAGCATGGCGGCCTCGATCGCGCTCCTGGCGCTGAGCGGGCGGTCGTGAACGCACCCCGGGCGACCTCGCCTCGGGGCTCGCGATGGCGCGCGCCGGACTGCTCAGTAGAGTGCACTCGGTTGCATCGGTGACCGTCGAGGCTGGGGAGTGACGATGAATCGACAGATAGTGCTGCGCGAGCGGCCGGCGGCCATGGTTGACGAGTCGACGACGAGCCTCATCGAGGTCCCCGTGCCGATGTGCGGACCTGGTCAGGCGCTGGTCAAAGTGGGGATGCTCTCCATCGACCCGACGATTCGAACGTGGATGAACGACGCGCCGGGCTACCTGCCGCCGATCGAGGTCGGTGGCGTCATCCGCTCGAGCGGCGCGGGCGTGGTCGTCGAGAGCCAGAGCGAGCGATACCGGGTCGGCGACATCGTCTACGGGATGACGAACTGGCAGGAATGGGTCATCGCCGACGAAACCAACCGGTTCTCGGTCGTTCCCACCGGTCTCGGCGTCGATCTCGCGATGGTGATGAACGTCCTCGGAGCGACCGGGATCACCGCCTACTTCGGGCTCCTCGAGGTGGGCCAGTTCCGCGCCGGGGACACCGTGGTGGTCTCGGGGGCGGCCGGCGCCACCGGATCGGTGGTCGGCCAGCTGGCCAAGGCCCGCGGGGCCGGTCGCGTGGTGGGTATCGCCGGCGGACCGCAGAAGTGCGCCGAAGTCGTGGAACTCTACGGCTTCGACGACTGCCTCGACTACCGCGAGCCGGGCCTGTCCCGGCGGCTGCGCGCAGCCTGTCCCGGTGGGGTCGACCTCTACTTTGACAACGTGGGCGGCGAGGTGCTCGACGCGGCGCTCGCGGCGATTGCGATGCACGGGCGAGTCGTGCTCTGCGGGGCGATCTCGCAGTACAACGTGTCGGGCCACCCGCGGGGCGTCGCCAACACGTCGATGCTCATCAGTCGCCGGGGTTCGATGCGCGGCTTCATCGTGCTCGACTACCTGGACCGCTCCGAAGAGGCGCAGGCCGTCCTCGCGTCGATGGTGCACGACGGGACGCTCGTGCACCGCGAACACCTCGTGTCGGGCTTGGAGCACGCGCCCGAGGCGCTCAACCTCCTGTTCTCGGGCGGCAACCACGGCAAGACGTTGGTTGTTGTCGACGAGAGCGTCACGCTTGCCTGACGGCACCGAGCGGCAAGCGAGCACCCACTCGCCAACGACCGTGGTCGTGCTCTTCGTGGTGGCCGTGGTGGCCGGGTTCGCGCAGTTCGGCGCGATCTCGTCGCTGAACGACGTCGCGCGTCACTTCGGCCACGTCGTCGCCACGGGTCACTCGCTAAAGAGCGCGGTCGGTCTGTCGGGCTCGGTGCTCGGTGTTGGCTTGGCCGTCCTGCGCCTCGCGTCACTGGTGGCGCTGCCGCTCGCCTCGCTCGCCGACCGATGGGGTCGGCGACGGATCTTGCGCGACACCCTCGTCGTCGGGCTGCTCGTTACGGCGGTCGCCTCGCTGAGTCCGAGCTACTGGTTCTTCGTGGCGAGCTTCGCGCTCGCCCGACCGCTGCTCGCGGCGGCTTCGACGCTCGTCCAGGTGGTCACCGTCGAGATCTCGAACGCCGCGAGGCGAGTGCACCGTCTCGCGGTCATGGTGGCGGGCGGCGGGATCGGCGCGGGACTCTCGGCCGTGCTGCATGGGGTCATCCGGGGGCCGAACTCTTTTCGCTGGCTCTTCGCCGTTGTCCTGCTACCGGCACTGATCATGCCCTGGCTGATGCAGGCGGTGCCCGAGTCTCACCAGCGTTCGGCCGAGTCCCACGCGCTGCGTCTCGGCGCTATCCCCAGATTCCTGCGCGGCCGGTTAGCGGTGATCGCCGTCGTCGCCTTCACGGTGGGGATGATCACCGGTCCGGCCAATGGTTTCACGTTTGTCTACGGCGAAGGGGTTTTGCGCCTCAGCCCGTCGGTCGTCGCGGGCGTGGTCGCCTCGAGCGCGCTGTCGGGTTTGGGCGGACTGCTGCTCGGGCGTCGCCTCGCTCAGACCGTCGGCCGACGCGGCACCGTCGCGATCGGCGTGCTCGCGCTCGCGCTCACCTCGGCCTACGCCTACAGCGGCGGGCGGCTCAGTTTCGAGATCGGGTACTTCCTCGGCGTCGGCGCGGCCGGTCTGCTGGCCCCGGCGGCCAGCGCGCTCAGCACCGAGATCTTCCCGCGCGCGTTCCGCGCGACCGCCGCGGGTTGGGCGGGGGTGGCCGGGGTGCTCGGCGCGACGGCCGGCCTCGCGCTCTTCGGGTGGGTCGGCGACGCGATCGGCGGCGTCCAGTCGGCCTCGCTGCGCGTGCCGGCGCTCGTGACGTTCCTGCCGCTGCTGCCCTCGATCGTGCTGCTCGCACGGCTGCCCGAGAGCCGGGGGATGGAACTCTCCTAGTCGAGGACGAGGTCGGCGCAGAGTGCGCGGTGATCGCTGCCGCCGTCGCTCGCGAAGCTCGCGAGCGACCGCCAGGGCCCGCGCCCGAGGATGTGGTCGATCTGCGAGTGGGGGCGACGGGCGGGCCAGGTCCGGGCGCGCGCGAGCGTACGCCACCCAGGCAGAAAGAGGCGCAGGGGCGGGCGCCATGAATTGAAGTCACCCACGAGCAGGACGGCCCGGTCCGCGTCGAGGGCGTCGGCGATCGCGCGCACGCGCCGATACTGGCGAAAGGACCCGTGACTGAGGTGGGCGCCGTGAATGGCGAGCACGGTGACGGGTCGGCCGTTCACGTCGAGGTCGGCGATGATGAGTGTGCGCCGCACCCGCTCGCGCGGTAGGCGTCCGAGGGCCTGGGCGTGGATGGCGGTCACGGGGTAGCGCGTGAGCAGGCTCAGACCCCAGTCACCGGTCTCGACCGAGTGAGAGCGAGCGCGCCGGGACCGCTGGGTGGCGCTGAGTGTCCGGTGCTCGGTGAAGTAGAGGCCGTGCTCGCCCGTGAAGTGGGCGAGCCGAGGCTGCCAGGTGGCGCCCGCGCGTCCGGTCGTGACGCGCTCGGCGCGCGCCAGGGGCACGAAGAGCCCGGTCATCGACAGCCGGTCCTGCAGTTCGGCGAAGAAGTCGGGTCCGTCGTCACCTCGCCAGGTCTCAGGGCAGATCAGCACGTCGGCGTTCAGCGACGCCGCGTGCTCCAGGGCACCGGTGGGGCGCCCCCAACCGTCA
>JAKAPH010000106.1 GCA_021807265.1 Actinomycetes bacterium
TTCCGATCTTCTATCTGCGATCGAGCAACAACGGTCTGCTGTGGCGCCCGAATCACGTCACGGCACCGACGGCCTACGGCTGGACGATCTTCTCCCTGACGATCCTCGCCGCTCTGATGGCGATCTACGGGCAGTGGCGACTGCGCAAGGGTGGCGTCGTGGACTGGCAGGTGGCGGGCTGGACCGCGCTCTTCGCCGCGGTGCTGGCATTGGTGCTGCAGATCTGGGAGTTGACGGCGTTGTCCTTTTACCCGGGCTCAAGCGGCTACGCGTCGACGTTCATCGGCTTCGTCGTCATCAACATCGCGACGTTGGTTGTTGGTGCCTACTGGCTCGAGACCGCCCTCGCTCGCTCGTTGCGCCTGCACCGCGAGATCGGCGGCGATCGACCCGAACTCTCGGCGCACGCGACGGCCCAGTCGTTCCGGGCCAACGTATCGGCGATGACCTACTTCTGGGGCTTCGTCGGATTGAGTGGCGTCCTGTTCTTCGCCATGTTCTATCTGCTGTAACTCGAGTTTGACGAGAGGAGGAAGCGATCGTGCAGGGAGTTGACATCTACATCGGACCGCAGGTCCAGACGATGGTGGTCCTACTCGGCGTCTTGTTTGGCGTGCTGATCTGGGGGTTCTTCCAGCGACACCCGTCGGAGTAACGAAAGGGGGCGCCGAAGATGTTGGGGCACCGAGGATTCCGCGACGTGCTCGCGGTCCTAGGGGTCGTGTGGTGGTTCATTTGGTTGGTCCCGCCACTCGGGTCGTGGGCCCGCCAGTACGAATACGTCCAGACCCTGCAGTTCGAGTCGTTCGCCTTCGTGGCGCCGGTGTTGTTCGTGGCGGGGGGGCCGTGGCGCCGCCTCGGCGTGCGGCGCTGGCCGGTCTGGTCGCGCTCGACGCCGTCGAGCGTCGCTGATCCGGACGGTTCGCGTGATCCGGTGGCGACCGGTGTCAACCACGGTCGATCGATCGTGGCGGCGGGAATCTTCCTCGCCATCGCCGTGTTGTGGCGCGTGTCGCCCGTGGTCGACGCCGTCGTTCGGCACCCGTGGCTCACCGTCGTGGAGTTCGTCACGCTCGGCGTCAGCGGTGTGGCGCTCTTTCGTGACTTGATCGAGTCCCCGCCGCTGACGCCCCGAGCCACTCGTCCATATCGAATCGGCATCTCGGCGGTGGTGATGTGGGTCGTGTGGATCATGGCGTACATGAATGGCATGTCGCGATCGTCGTGGTATCACGCCTTCACCCACGTCCCGGGACACGGTCCGTCACTCGCGGCCGACCAGCAGCTGAGTGTCAGTTCCATCTGGCTCGTGTCCGCGGCGGTCTTCCTGCCCATCATCTTCTGGAACCTGGTGCAGTGGCTGCAGTCCGAAGAGGATCCTGACGCCGAGTTGTATCGGCTGGTGCGCCGCGAGCGGGCTCGGGGCTTCTTTGGGACGAAGAACTAACTAGACACCCCTAGCCCCTAAATGTCAAGCCGCGAGGTCGACGCGGTGTTTCCAGGCAATGTCCTCGTCGTAGTTGACGCGCTGTTCGAGGCAGGCGTGCAGGATGCCGACCCAGCGGTTGGCTAGTTGACGGATGGCCTGACGGTGGGTCTTGCCCCGTCCGCGCAGTTCGTCGTAGTAGGCACGCGCGCCAGCTGAGCTGGTGATCGAGCAGAAGGCCCATTGGTCGAGGGCGTCGGCCAGACGCCGGTTTCTCATGTGGCGGGCCAGGACGACGTGGCTCTTGCCCGAGGCCCTCGTGATCGGTGACGTGCCGGCGTAGTTCCTGCGAGACTTGGCGTTGCAGTAGCGGTTCGGGTCGTCCCCGAACTCGCCCAGCACCCGGGCGCCGAGGACCGTCCCCATTCCTGGCAGGGACAGGACGATCCGAGCGTCCGGGTGCTGCTCAAAACCCGACGTCAACGCCGTTTCGAGCTCGGCGATCTCGACGTTGTAGGCGTGGATCATCGCGACGTGGGCCTTGGTGGTGCGCCCGTAGGCGAGCTCGAGGACCGGGCCCTGGGCGAGTTGAGCCTCGAGCAGGGCCGCCTGGATCTCGCTGGCGCGCCGCTCGAGGTTGCGAGCCCGGCCCGCGCGCTTTAGAGCCGCGATGATCTTGGCCTTCGACAACAGGCGCCCGAGCGGCGGGGTGGGGGCGATCTCGAGGATCGCCACCGCGTCGCGGTCGTCCAGGTCGGTGCCGAAGGCGACGAGCGCCCCCGGGTAGTAGTCCTTTAGGGCGTTGCGCAGCGCGTTGGCTTCGCGATGGCGGGACCAGATGGCGCTCTGGTGGGCGCGCGCGAGGATCTTCACGGCCTCGGCGTTCTCGCTGTCGCCGGCCGCCTCGCGGTGGTTGTGCCGGTCGGTTCGCACGAGGTCGGCGAGCACCTTGGCGTCGCCAGGGTCGGACTTCGATCCCGAGGTGACGTGGCGCTCGCGATAGCGCGCGGCCGACATCGGATTGACGGCGTAGACGCGGTAGCGGGCGCCAAGCATGGACGTGACGAGCAGTCCCCGGTCCTTCTCGATGCCGACGATCACCTCCGCGGGTTCTTCGGCGTGTTCGCTCAGCAATTCGTGCAGCGCCCGAACGCCAACGAGCGTGTCCGGAATCCTCTTTCGGGCGAGAACATCTCCTGCCTCGTCGAGGACGCAGATGTCGTGGTGAGCCTCGGCCCAATCCACTCCGACGAAAATCATGTGGTCACCTCCAGTGGTCGATGGAATCGAGCCCCGAGGGAAACGGCAGCGAACTAATGGATCAGTGCTCCAGGCACGACACCCCTCCAGCCTTCTCCGTTCACCTCACCGACCGACTGGGGCACGATCTAGCCATAGAACTCAAGGTTCAGTCGCGGCAAGTGCTCACCAGTCAGCGGCTCAGTGGAAAGCCTGCCCTACTCGAGACAAACCTTCCAGTCCCATTAGTCGCGACCGATGGGTGATCCGAAGTGCGAAGAAAATTGACGTCGCACCATCCACCGTCGGCACGGGTGGCAGCGGGGACAGGCGTCGCGCAAACCCCAGTCTCGACTCGCGTTCACAACGCCACAGCCCACTGCGACGAAGGTCCCAGCGGCTGTGTTGCGCACCCATGCGGTCGACACTCCTGAGTGATTACGTGGAGATACGTGGCCCGAGGGCGGGCACCTGCGGCGGAAGACGGCGACGCGTGTGCGTTCGCACAGGGTCAACCGCACTGGATAGGGTCGAGAGTGATCACGATGAGCAACGCGCGCCCACTCTCGAGCCTGACCCTCTCAGAGCTACGACAACGAACGAGTGAGAAGTGGCGCCACTATCCGTCTGATGTCGTGCCCCTTTGGGTAGCCGAGATGGACGTCCCGCTCGCCGAGCCGATCCAACGCGCCCTGCATGATGCGATTGCCATTGGTGACCTCGGCTACCCGATGGACGACGCTTACCTCGTCGCGTTCGCGGCGTTTGCCGCGCGTCGTTGGAATTGGGACGGCATCGACTCGGCGCATTCGATACCCGTCGCGAATGTCATGACCGGCGTCGCGGCCGCGATCGCCGTGCTTACCGATCCAGGCGACACCGTCGTCGTCAACTGTCCCGTCTATCCGCCTTTTTACTCGTATTCCGAGAGGAGCGGACGCGTGGTCAGCGAAGCGCCCCTCGGAGCTGACGGACGACTTGATTTCGAGGAACTCGAGGCGGCCTTCGAGCGCGCACGTGCCAAATCGGTACGTCCGGCGTATCTGCTCTGTAACCCGCACAACCCGACCGGCACGCTGCACCGAACCGACGAGTTGACTCGCGTATTGGAACTCGCTGACCGCTACGGACTGCGAGTGATCTCCGACGAGATCCACGCGCCGCTGGTGCTACGCGGCGACTTCACGCCGCTACTGCGCCTCGCGGGCGCCGAGCGGGCTGTGGCCGTCTTGTCGGCGTCGAAGGCATTCAATCTCGCCGGCGCACCCGCGGCCGTGCTCGTCGCGGGTCGCAACGGTGCCGACGTGATACAGGCATTGGGTCAGCGAGTGGTACCCGGGCCGAGCCAACTGGGCGTGATCGCCCAGAGCGCGGCACTCACTGACGGTGACGACTGGCTCGACATTCTGCTCGAGGACCTATGCGCGCGCCAGGAACTGCTGATTCACCTCCTGGCGGAACAACTGCCAGACGCTCGTTACCTGCCCGGTGACGCCACCTATTTGGCCTGGCTCGACCTTCGATCTCTCAACCTGGAATCACCAGTCGACTCGCCGCGCGGGGACATGGCTGGCGAGTCGGGTCCCGCGGCGTACTTTCTCGAGCACGCACGCGTCGCCCTGAGTGGCGGCGCCGCCTTTGGTTCTGGTGGGGTCGGCCACGCACGGCTGAACTTCGCGACGACCGAGTCGATCCTGCGCGGGGCCCTGGAACAGATGGGTCGCGCAGTCGGCAACCGTCACTGATCTGCTGCAGCATGGGTTTAGTAAAGGTTTTGGACTGAGTGGGCCGGGTCGGCAGCGCACCCGAGTGGACTGTGGATCTGGAAGCCGATGAAAACGGCGCCACCAGCGTTGACGCGCACGGCGAGTAACGGAGCGGCGGTTTGTTGAGCCTGCGCGAGTGGCGGATTTCTCGTTCGTGACGCCGGGCGGCTGGCGCGGCGGACGATCGACTTAGCCACCAATCACTCGACCGTCAGGCGCACGCTTAGCGTGCTGGGCGGGGAAGCACTCGTCGTTCTCTTGATCCACGAGACCCGACGGATCGACGTCGTGGCCGTGATCGACGCGGGCCTCGGCGCACGCGCCTTGTAGCTCGATCGATCGGTGAAACACGGCGCCGATGGGCGAGCCGAGCCGCAATGCAGTGGGACGAGCAGCCGAGCCTTGGGTGATGGCGATCGCGATGACCACCACAACGGCGGCGAGGAACGCGCCAAGCACCATGCCTCGCCGACGCGTTCGTTTCATGCTTCAAGGCTACGGGCGTTCGTGACGATGAACGCCGCCCGTGTTCAGCAACACTGAGAGTGTTTCAGCCCGCTGGCTTGCTGGCGTTCACCTCACGCAGTT
>JAKAPH010000016.1 GCA_021807265.1 Actinomycetes bacterium
GGTCGAGGACGCCGAGGCGGCCATCGGGGGCGACGTCAGCCGCCTCTTTCACCTCGCCGTCCCGCCCGACGCGGTGCTGGGTCTGGTCACCATGCTGGGCGGATCGGACCTACGCCACAACGCGCGCGTCATCCTCGAGAAGCCATTCGGCGTCGACCTGGCGTCGGCGCGCGAGCTCAACGCCGTCATCAAGGCGAACTTCGACGAGACCCAGGTCTTTCGCATCGACCACTTCCTCGGCAAGGAGTCCATCGACAACATCCTCGCCCTGCGCTTCGCCAACCGCTTCTTCGAGCCGCTGTGGAACCGCGACCACGTCCGCTACGTCCAGATCGACGTGCCCGAGACCCTCACCGTCGAGGGGCGCGGCGCCTTCTACGAGGCCACGGGCGCCTTTCGCGACATGGTGGTGAGCCACCTGTTCCAGGTGATGGGATTCATCGCCATGGAACAGCCGACCTCGCTCGATGCTCGCCCGCTGCGCGACGAGGTCCACAAGGTGTTCGAGACGCTGCGGCCCATCGACCCCGCGCACACCGTGCGCGGGCAGTACGACGGCTACCGCGACGAGGCCGGGGTGGCGCCCGACTCCACGACCGAGACCTTCGTCGCGATCCGCGCCGAGATCGAGAACACGCGCTGGAAGGGCGTGCCGTTCTACCTGCGCACGGGCAAGGCGCTCGCCCAGAGCCGCCAGGTCATCACCATCGGCTTCGAAGAGCCGGTGATGCGACTCTTCCCCTTCGCCGAGGGCGCCCCGGCCAATCGCGGCAACCGGCTGGTCGTCGACTTCGCCGACCCGGGCTCGATCGACGCGCACTTCTTCGCCAAGCGGCCCGGACCAGCGATGCGCCTGGACGCCGCGCGCATGACCTTCCACTACGCGGGTTCGTTCCAGAAGGCGCACCACCTCGAGGCCTACGAGTACCTGATCCTCGAGGCCATGCTCGGCAAGCGAACGCTCTTCACCCGCTCCGACGGCATCGAGCGGCTCTGGGAGGCGAGCGCGAACCTGCTCGCCGCTCCCCCCGCCGTCGAGCCCTACGCCCCCGGTTCGTGGGGACCGCGCTCCGCGATGGATCTCATCGCACCCAACACGTGGTGTCTACCCGAATGAGCGAGCGCATCCACCTGCTGCTCTCTGACGTCGACGGCACGCTCGTGCCGCCCGACAAGCAACTCACGCCCGCGACGATGCACGCGGTCGCCGAACTGAACCGCGCCGGTATCACCTTCGCCATCACGAGCGCGCGCCCACCGAGGGGCCTCATCCACTTCGTCGAGCCCCTGGGACTGCGTACGCCGCTCGGCGCCTTCAACGGTGGCGCGATCGTCGACGGTGACCTCAACGTCATCGAGGAGCGCCCGCTTGACGACGACGTCGTCGCCGGGGTCATCGAGGTCCTGGCGTCGCACGCGATGTCGATCTGGGTCTTTCGAACCGACGAGTGGTACGTGCTCGACCCGCTCGGCCCCCACGTCGACCAGGAGGCGCAGATCCTCCAACGGGACCCGACCGTGGTCGCGAGCTTCGAGGGCATCGTCGGCGGGGTGATCAAGATCGTCGGTGTCAGTGACGATGTCGACGCGAGCGTGGCCGCGTGGACGGCCACGAACGACCGCTTCACGACGCGCGTCTCGGCGACGCGGTCGCAGTCTTACTACCTCGACGTCACCCACCCCGACGCCACCAAAGGCAGCGTCGTGCGCTTCTTAGCCGAGCGCTACCGCATCGACCCGAGCCAGATTGCGACGATTGGCGACATGCACAACGACGTGTCCATGTTCGTCGCGTCGGGATTCAGCATTGCGATGGGCAACGCCGACCCCGCCGTCCAGCACGCCGCCACGGTCGTTACCAGCTCCAACGTCGAGGAGGGGTTCGCACGAGCCGTCGCCGACTTCATCCTGCCCTGACCGAGCGAGACGGCGGTCGACGATGGTGAGTGTCGCCACCCTGGCCGTCGCGGTCGCCATCGTCGCCTTCGTCTTCTACTGGTCGGGCCGCTACGGCGGCCGCGCCAAACCGGGCACGTCGCTTCGTCGTGGTCCGCGCTCGCACACCACGGCCCGGGGTCGACCGAAGGTCGGCTACGACCGGCGCGAGGACGCCGAGGCCCAGGCCCGCGTCCTCGCCAAACGCGATGGGGCGCCGATGAACGTCTACCAGTGCAACGTCTGCGCGAAGTGGCACGTCGGGCACAGTCGCTAGCACCGACCGGGGACCGCGGCGCCGTGGCCCGCTGTCGCTGCACAGCCTCTCGCCGGTGGGGCGTCAGGCGATGTTCGCCCGCAGCCCCCGCACCACGGGACGACCCGCGCTGATCCAGCTGCTCGTGCCGCCGATGACCGAGCGCACGTCGTGACCGATCCGCGCGAGGTGCTGGGCGGCGACCCGGCTTCGACCGCCGCTCTGGCAGATGACATAGATCGGCGGGCCGATCGGCAGTTCGTGTGCCGCGTCGGGCACGGTGCTGAGCGGGACGAGCCGGGCGCCGGGCACGTGGCCGGACTCGTACTCGTGGGGCTCACGCACGTCAAGGACGTGGGCACCGTCCGCGTGAGCGGCGATGAACGTTCGGACGTCGACTTCAGAAATCACTGATTACCTCCTGTGGCACGCCCGACGAGTATACCCCGTGGGGTATACGGTCCAACCGCCCCCCGGCCTCGATTCGCCCGTCGAACGGCACTACCCGGGGTGTGTCCATGACTGCGCGTCTCACGGTCGCGGTGGTACGCTGAGCCCGTTGTGCAACGGGAGCTCGGACGTACCGGGCTGAGAGGGTGGTTGGCCTGCGGGCCGCAGTACCACCGACCGTCGAACTTGTCCGGGTAATGCCGGCGTAAGGAGATCATCGTGGCCATCCAGCCAGATTCGTCGTTCACATTGGTTTCGGGGAACCGTCACGCCGAAGTGCCCCACACCCTGGTCGAGCCCGTCCCCCAGCCGCTCGGGGTCATCGACCAGTTCGGCCTCTGGGGCAACCTCGGCGTGAGCCTCCTCGGCTTCACGGGCGCGATCTTCGTCCTGCAGCCCAACGGCGGCGGCACCCCCGAGCTCTCGCTCATCGCCGCCCTGACCGCGATCGTGCTCGGCACCGTGCTCGGCACCCTCGCCATCGCGTTCTCGGGCGTCGCCGGGGCGCGCACCGGCGCGCCGGCGATGGTGCTCTTGCGCGGCGTCTTCGGCAGTCGGCTCTCCTACGTGCCAACGCTCATCAACATCGTTCAGCTGCTCGGCTGGGGCATCTTCGAGCTGGTCACGATCGCCACGGCCGCGCGCACCGTCGAACCCGGGCTCGCCCAATGGGTCTACGTGCTCCTCGCGGGTGCGATCACCGGCCTCTTGACGCTCTACCCCCTCGGGGCGATCCGCGTCCTGCGCCGATTTGCCACGCCGGCCGTGCTGGTAGTGCTCGTGTATCTCTTCGTGGAGCTGCTGCGCCACCCACTGCCCGCACTCGCCCATGGGACCTGGACTGGCTTTTGGGCGGCGACTGACACCGTGATCGCCGTGGCGATCTCCTTCGCACCGCTCGCCGCTGACTACACGCGCCACTCGCGCTCGCCCCGCACGGCCTTTTGGGGCGCCTTCGTGGGCTACGGCGTCACCCAGGTGCTCTGCTACGTGATCGGCCTCGTGGCCCTGGTGACCGTGGCCCGATCGCCGTCGGACATCTACGGTGCCTTCATCGCGGTGCCCCTCGGCACGCTCGCCTTCGCCCTGCTCGCCGCGCGTGAGCTCGACCAGTCCTTCGCCGACGTCTACTCCACCGTCGTCTCGATCCAGAACCTCCGGCCCCTCTGGGACCGCCGCGTCCTCGCCCTGGTTGTGGCCACGCTCACCACGGCCCTGGCGCTCGGGATCAACATCGCCGACTACGAGAACTTCCTCGTCCTGCTCGGCTCGGTGTTCGTCCCGCTGACCGCGGTCTTCATCGTTGACTTCTTCGTGCTCGCCAAGGGTCACCTCAACCTCTCCGCGCGGTCCCAGAGCCGCTCGACGATGCTCGTGCCCTGGGGCATCGGTTTTGTCGTCTACCAGCTGATCAATCCCGGCTACATCGGCTGGTGGGTCACGATGTGGGCCCACATCGGCTCAGCACTGCACTTTCACGCCCCGAGCTGGATGTCCGCCTCGCTCACCTCGTTCGTGGCGTCGCTGCTCGCGACGTTCGTCACGGGCGCGGTCGTGAAGTGGCGATCGGCGCGGCGTGTCGCACCGGCGCTCGTCGAAGTCACCGACGTCGAGGCCTGATCACGACGATCGATGGCCCCACCCAGCCCGCGGGACTCGTCCACGGCATGGCGAACGACCTCGTCACGCCCGACTGGCCGGCGATCACCGAGTCCGAGGCCGTCGAGGTCCTCGCGCACTTCACCGACGACCGCGCGAAGGCATCGGCCGCAGCGGTGACCTGGCGAAGCCCGCGCCCGATGTCGGCCGCGGCACTCGTCACCCTGGGCGACGCCACGTACTTCGTGAAGCGCCACGACGCTCGCGTGCGCTCGTCCGAACGCCTGGCGCTCGAGCACGCCTTCGCACGCCACCTCCGAGCACGCGGGCTCAGCACGCCGGCGATCCTCGCGACGCGCGACGGCTCGAGCGTCTACGAGCACGACCCCTTCGTCTACGAGGTGCACGAGTGCGCACCGGGTGAGGACCGGTACCGCGACGTGCCCTCGTGGTATCCCTTCACGAGTCACCCTGACGCCCACGCCGCGGGCGTCGCCCTCGCGCACTTCCACCGAGCGGCCGCGGACTTTCCCGCCGCGGCCTGGGACTTCGGACCCCTCATCGACGCCGACCTCGTGCTCGCGGCCGAGCCCGACGACGCCTACCGACGCCTCGTCACCACCCGACCCGGCCTGGTCCGCGCGACGGCCGACTACGACGTGCTGGGCGACTTCGCGTCGTTCCTGCGCGAGCCGATCCGTGTCGCGAAGGCTCGGCTCGAGCACGTGACCACTCAGTGGACTCACGGCGACTGGCACGGCTCGAACCTGACGTGGTCTGGTCCGGCCGATGCGGCGCGTGTCGCGAGCGTGCTCGACCTCGGCCTGTCCAACCGCACGTTCGCGCTGCACGACCTCGCCATCGCGATCGAGCGAAGTGTCGTCGACTGGTTGGACACCGCGGGCCTCGGCGTCCCCTCGATCGACTACGGGTCCCTCGACGCGCTGCTCGCCGGCTACGTCAGCGTCGCGCCGCTCACCGAGGACGACCTCGCAACGCTGGCGGCGGTCCTGCCCGTCGCCCACGTGGCCTTCGCACTCTCTGAGGTCGAGTACTTCGGCTCGATCGTCGACTCACCGGCCAACGTCGAGCTCGCCTACCAGTCCTACCTCCTCGGCCACGCCCGATGGTTCGACTCGCCCGCGGGAAGGTCGCTGCTCGCACACGTGCGAGCCGCCACCCCGTCCAATCGATAGTCCGACCCGATCGCTCGTCGATGGCGACGGAAGGCTCGAGTGGCCTCGCCGGTAGGGTGGACTCGTGAGGCTTTCCTGCGTGAGCGGTCGAGTGGTCGCGGCGGCCGTGGTGGCCTATATCGGTGCCACCCCGATCCCCGAGATCGCGTTGCGCGACGCCATCGTGGTCGTCGCCGTGGTTGGCGCCCTCGTGTGGCCCCGCTTCGTTGGTCGTCCGATGACCTCGTGCCCGGTCGCAACACCGGAATCGTCGACGTCGCCGAAGTCCCAAGCAGCACGGCCGTCTGACCTGACGGCTCTCGATCGAGAAAAGGAGCATCATGTCCACTGAGCAGACCCCCGCCAAGGTTGCCTTCATGATCATCAGTGACGACCCCGCACGCGCGGTGCCCGGCATGGTCATGGCAACGCGCATGAAAGCCAACCGAGGCGCGGACGTGCGCGTCCTGTTCTTC
Source organism: Actinomycetes bacterium (assembly GCA_021807265.1). GTDB lineage: Bacteria > Actinomycetota > Acidimicrobiia > Acidimicrobiales > RAAP-2 > RAAP-2. The sequence continues at coordinate 5,892 of JAKAPH010000016.1, forward strand.
GGGCCTGGCGTACGGCTCGCCGCCAGCGGGCTCATTGACCTCCAGCTCGCCGAGATGCGCGACGCCGGCATCGGTGCCACTGCCTGTCGAGCCAACGTGGAGGCCTACGACATCGTCGAGGAGATCAGCGTGCGTCCGCTCGAGCTGCTCGCCGCCGGTGCCGAGGTTGAGCAGTTCGCCCTCCAGGGCTATACGGTAGTCAGCTTCTAACCCGTCACGGCGCGCCGACCGCGCCGGTCGCCCTTGGGTTCAATGATGCACTCATTGCACGACGTGCAATGAGTCGGGCATACTGGATCCGTGGTTGAACCGATCGGGAGGCGCGAGCGCAAACGACTCGCGACCCATCACGCGCTGCGCGCCGCCGCGCTGCGCCTCGGGGCCGAGCGCGGAATCCGCGACGTCACCGTCGAAGAGATCGCGACGGCCGCTGACGTGTCCGTGCGGACCTTCTATGACCACTTCCCCTCCAAGGAGGACGCCATCATCGGCTTTGACGCGTGGCGCGTGGATCAGCTGCGCGACGCGCTCGCCGACCGGCCCGCCGACGAGGCACCCCTCGAGGCGCTGCGGGTGGTCATGGGCCAGCTCTTCCACGAGTCCAGTGGCGAATGGCCGCTGCGCATGCGCGCGATCAACGCCGACCCCGCCCTGCTCGGACGCATGTTCGTCTCCTTCATTGCCTACGAGCGCGCCCTCGTCGAGGTGATCGCCCAGCGCACCGGCCTGGATAGCGAACGCGACCCCTACCCGGCATTGGTGACGGCCGTCGCGACCGCCGCCTTTCGCGCCTCGATGACTACCGCGCGCGCGAGCGGCGGCGCGCTCGACCCAGCGGCGACCTTCGACGCCGCCATCACCCGGCTCGGCGCCGCCCTGAGTCCGCCGCAGCGCGAGGACGGACCCACCACGTGCTGATCAAGCTCCTGCGCACCCACCTTCGCCCCTATCGCGTCCAGGTGCTGCTGCTCAGCGCGCTGCTCGTGCTCCAGACGGTCGGCAACCTCTACCTGCCGAACCTCAACGCCGACATCATCAACGGCGGGGTCGTCGCCGGCAACCTCCACTACATCGTGCGCACCGGTATCTGGATGGTCGTGCTCACGCTCGCGATCGGGCTCTTCGCCGTGATCGCGGTCTACTGGGCCTCGCGGGTCTCGATGGCCGCGGGGGCCGACCTGCGCCGTGCGGTTTTCTCGCGCGTGCAGTCCTTCTCGGCGCGTGACGTCAATCACTTCGGCACGGCGTCACTCATCACGCGCAACACCAACGACATCCAGCAGATCCAGATCTTCTTACAGATGGCGCTCACCATGATGGTGATCGCCCCCATCATGTCCGTCGGGGGCATCGTGATGGCGATCCACGAAGGGGCGAAGCTCTCACTGCTCCTGCTCGTGTCGATCCCGGTGATGGGCGCCTTCATCGGCATCGTGATGGTTCGGGTCATCCCCCTGTTTCGCGCCATGCAGTTCCGAATCGACCGGATCAACCAGGTGTTGCGCGAGCAGATCACCGGGGTACGCGTCATCCGGGCCTTCGTGCGAAACGACGCCGAGGCCGAGCGCTTCGAGCGCGCCAACGCCGACCTGACGGGCACCGCGCTGCGGGTGAACCGGATCTTCGCGCTCACGATGCCGATCATGCTCGTGATCATGAACTTCTCCAGTGTCGCGGTGATCTGGTTCGGCGGCCGGCTGGTGAGCGAGGGCTCGATGCCCATCGGGAACTTGACGGCGTTTCTCACCTACATCCTGCAGATCCTCACCTCGGTGATGATGGCGGTGATGGTGACGATCCTCGTGCCGCGCGCGGCCGCGAGCGCCGAGCGGATCGGCGAGGTGCTCGACACCGTGCCCGCCATCAGCGATCCCGCCGAGCCGGTCACCCCGACGCCGACCGGGTCGGTGCGACTGACCGGCGTCTCCTTCGCCTACCCCGGCAGCGAGCGGCCCGTCCTCGACGACGTCACCGTCGACTTCGAGCCCGGCGTCACGAGCGCGATCATCGGCGGCACGGGCAGCGGCAAGACCACGCTCGTCTCGCTCATCCCCCGGCTCTTTGACGTCACCGCCGGCGCGCTCGAGGTCAACGGCGTCGACGTGCGCGCCCAGTCCCAGGAATCGCTCTGGTCGTCGATCGGCATCGTGCCCCAGGCCGCCTTCCTCTTCAGCGGCACGGTGGCGACGAACCTGCGCTTCGCTCGGCCCGACGCCACCGACGCCGAGCTCTGGCGCGCCCTCGAGGTGGCCCAGGCGCGCGACTTCGTCGCCACGATGCCCGGCGGCCTCGACGCGCCGATCGATCAGGGCGGCACGAATGTCTCGGGCGGCCAGCGCCAGCGCCTGGCGATCGCGCGCGCGCTCGTCAAGCAGCCGCGCATCTACCTCTTCGACGACTGCTTCTCGGCACTCGACGCCGCGACCGACACCCGCCTGCGCGAAGCCCTGCGCACCTACACCGCCGAGGCGACCGTCATCATCGTCGCCCAGCGCGTCAGCACGATCATGCACGCCGACCGGGTCGTCGTGCTCGACGACGGGCGCGTCGTGGGCGTGGGCACCCACGACGAGTTGGTCGAGTCCTGTGACTCCTACCGCGAGATCGTGGTCTCCCAGCTGGGCGAGGAGTCACTGCGGTGACGATGGGGCCCATGCACGCGATGCGCGGCGCGGGCGCAGCGCCGCCGCGCACGAGCAAGGACGTGCGCGGTACCCTTCGGCGCCTGGTGCGCCGGCTGCGCCCCGAGCGCTGGCGGCTACTCGGCGCCCTCGTGCTCGGCGTGGCGTCGGTCGCCTTCATGGTGTCGGGTCCGCAGATCCTCGGCAACGCGACCAACGTGCTCTTCGACGGGATCATCGCCAAGCGGCTCCCGGCGGGCTTCACGATGGCCCAGACGCTGCACTACCTGCGCACCCACGGCCACGGCCAGACCGCGGCGATGATCGCCAACCTGCACCTCACCCCCGGCGCCGGGGTGAACATCACCCGCATGGGCGCGATCCTCGGCGTCGCCGCGCTCGTCTACCTCGGCGGGGCCGCCTTCAGCTACCTCCAGGGCTTCACGATGGCCGGGGTCACCCAGCGCGCGGTGTCGGGCCTGCGCCGCGACGTCGAGGCGAAGATGGGCCGGCTGCCGTTGCGCTACTTCGACAGCCACCCCCACGGCGACGTGCTCAGCCGGGTGACCAACGACATCGACAACCTCACGACGACGATCCAGCAGGGGCTCAGCCAGCTGCTGACGTCGTTCCTGACGATCATCGGCGTGCTCTCGATGATGCTCTGGATCTCGCCGCTGCTCGCGGTCGTGGCGATCGTGACCATCCCCCTCGCCTTCGTGATCACCTTCGTCATCGCGCGCCGGTCCCAGGTCCAGTTCGCCGCCCAGTGGCAGCAGACCGGCACGCTCAACGGCCTCGTCGAGGAGACCCACAGCGGCCACGAGCTCGTCCAGGTCTTCGGGCGGCGCGACGCCACCATCGAGGAGTTCAACCGCCAGAACCACCGGCTCTACACGTCGAGCTTTCGCGCCCAGTTCCTCTCGGGGATCGTCCAGCCGTCGGTCCAGCTCATCTCGAACATCAACTACGTCGTCATCGCCGTCGTCGGCGGCTACCGCGTCGCGTCGGGCCTGCTCACCCTCGGGGCGGTGACCGCCTTCATCCAGTACTCGCGCCAGTTCACGATGCCGATCATGCAGATCGCCGGCCAGATGAACCTGCTGCAGTCGGGCCTCGCCTCCGCGGAGCGGGTCTTTGAGTTCCTCGACGCGAGCGAAGAGGCGCCCGACCGGCCCGACACCCACCGCGCCCCGTCACACGAGCGCGGCGGGCGCGTCACCCTCGAGCACGTCTCGTTCCGCTACGAGCCCGAGCACCCGCTCATCGAGGACTTCAGCCTCGACGTCGCCCCGGGCGAGACCGTCGCGCTCGTCGGACCGACGGGCGCGGGCAAGACCACCGTCGTCAACCTGCTCGTGCGCTTCTACGAGATCGACGGCGGGCGGATCGTGCTCAACGGGGTCGACTACCGGGACCTGACGCGCGACGAGGTGCGCCGGGCCTTTGGGATGGTGCTCCAGGACACGTGGGTCTTCGCCGGCTCGATCCGCGACAACATCGCCTACGGGCGGCCCGAGGCCACGGACGACGAGGTCGTCGAAGCCGCGCGCGCCGCGCACGTGGACAACTTCGTGCGCACCCTGCCCGAGGGCTACGACACCCTGCTCGACGACGACGCCTCGAACCTCTCGTCGGGCCAGAAGCAGCTGCTCACCATCGCGCGGGCCTTCCTCGCCGACCAGAGCGTGCTCATCCTCGACGAGGCGACGAGCAACGTCGACACCCGCACCGAAGTCCTGATCCAAGAGGCGATGGCCCGGCTGCGCGTCGGGCGCACGAGCTTCGTGATCGCCCACCGGCTCTCGACGATCCGCCACGCCCACGTCATCCTCGTCATGGACCACGGCCGCATCGTCGAACAGGGCGACCACGACACGCTGATGGCGAGCCAGGGCCTGTACTACTCGCTCTACAACAGCCAGTTCGCCGGCGCGGCGACCTGAGCCGACGCGTCGCCGCCCAGTCGCTAGCCTGACTCCCGCGTGACCATCCTCGTCGACCTCCAGCACGTGCGCCTCAACGGCGCCGACCGCACCGTGCTCGACGACCTCTCGCTCACCGTCTCAGACGGCGATCGCATCGGGGTCGTCGGGATCAACGGCACCGGCAAGACTGCCCTCTTGCGCATCGTGGCGGGCTCGCTCGCCCCCGACGCCGGCCAGATCCGACGGGGCCGCGACGTGCGCGTCGGCGTGCTCGAGCAAGAGCCCGACCTGCCCGAGACCAGCGTGCGCGAGGCGCTCGGGCACGGCTGGCAGGTCGACGCCGCGCTCGACCGGCTCGACATGCTCGGCTTCGTCGACGCGTCGACCACCGAGCTCTCGGGCGGCCAGCGCAAGCGCGTCGCGCTCGCGCGGCTCTTCGCCGCGCCGACCGACCTCTTGATCCTCGACGAGCCGACCAACCACCTGGACCTGAACGCCATCCGCTGGCTCGAACTTCAGCTGCTCGACTTTCGCGGCGGCGTCCTGCTCGTCAGCCACGACCGGTTCCTGCTCGACCAGGTCACCACCCGCATGGTCGAGATCGACCGCGGGTCGACCTACGTGCACGGCGGCGGCTACGCCAAGCTCCTCGAGACCCAGGCCGAGCGCGAGGCGCAGGCGGCCTCGGCCGAGCAGGTCCGGCGCAACCTCGCGCGCACCGAGCTCGCGTGGCTGCGCCGCGGGGTGAAGGCGCGCTCGACCAAGCCCCAGGCCCGCATCGACGCCGCGCACCGGCTCCTCGCCGAGCGACCGAGCGCCGCCGCGCGCACCGGCACGCTCGACCTCGCCACCCAGACCCCGCGGCTCGGCAACTCGGTCATCCGCGCCCACCACGTCGCCGTTGCCTACCCCGGCGCCCCGACGCTCTTGCACGACGTGGACCTCGACGTCGGGCCCGGCGACCGCATCGGAATCGTCGGGCGAAACGGCGCGGGCAAGTCGACCCTGCTCGACCTGCTGGCCGGACGGCGCGCGCCCACGAGCGGGACCGTGAAGCAGGGCCCGACGGTCGTCACCGCCTACTTCGAGCAGCACGCGAGCGAGGTCGACGCGACCAAGACCGTCCAGGAGCTCGTCGCCGGCCCGCACGGGGTGCCGGGATCGCCGGCTGACGTCGCGCTGATGAAGCGGTTCTGGTTCACCGGCGCGCTGCCCGCGGCGCGCGCCGGCGAGCTCTCGGGCGGCGAGCGGCGCCGGCTGCAGCTGCTGCTCGCACTCGCCAGGCGCCCCAACGTCCTCTTCCTCGACGAGCCGACCAACGACCTCGACCTCGAGACCATCCGCCTCGTCGAGGACTTCCTCGCGCAGTGGCCCGGCACCCTCGTCGTGGCCTCGCACGACCGCACCTTCCTCAGCCGCACCACCGACCGACTCCTCGAGGTCCACGCCGACGGCCGCGTCGGGGACGTGCCCGGCGGCATCGACGCCTGGATCGCGCGCACCCTCGAGCCCGGGTTCGCCGACGCCACGACCGACGAGCCCGCCGGCGTGCCGCGGGGCCGGGCACTGCGCGACGCCGAGAAGGAGATGACCCGGCTCGAGCGGCGAAAGCGCACCCTCACCGAGAAGCTCGCGAGCGTCACGACCCTCGAGGAGCAGACCCGGCTCGGCCTCGAGCTCGAGGGCGTGCTCCACGACCTGCACCAGGCCGAGACGGCCTGGCTCGCCTTCTTCGAATAGCCCGGCCGCGAGGTCGCTACGGTGAGGGCATCGCCGTCGTGGCGTAATAGTTGACAAGTTCCATCGGATTTATCTACTATGTCGACCTACGACGTCGGCTTCCCGACACGACCAAGGAGCACCGATGACTGCATGGGGATTCGAGACCCGACAGATCCACGCCGGGGCGGTCCCCGACCCCACGACCGGCGCCCGCGCGGTGCCGATCTATCAGACGGCGAGCTACGTCTTTCGTGACACGGACCACGCCGCGGCGCTCTTCGGCCTGTCCGAGCTCGGCAACATCTACACCCGCATCATGAACCCGACCCAGGCCGTCTTCGAAGAGCGCATCGCCTCGCTCGAGGGCGGCGTGGCCGCCCTCGCGGTCGCCTCGGGCCAGGCGGCCGAGACCGTGGCGCTACTCAACCTCGCCGAGGGCGGCGGGCACATCGTCGCCTCGGCCTCGCTCTACGGGGGCTCCTACAACCTGCTGCACTACACCCTGCCCAAGCTCGGCATCGAGACCACCTTCGTCGAGGACCCCGACGACCTCGCAGCCTGGGCGAGTGCCGTGCGCCCGAACACCCGGGCCTTTTACGCCGAGTCCCTCGGCAACCCCAAGGGCGACGTGCTCGACTTCGAGGGAGTCAGCCGGGTCGCCCACGAGCGCGGCATCCCGCTCGTCGTCGACAACACCCTCGCGACCCCCTACCTCGTGCGCCCCCTCGAGCACGGGGCCGACATCGTGATCCACTCGGCCACCAAGTTCATCGGGGGCCACGGCACCTCCATCGGCGGGATCATCGTCGACGGCGGCACCTTTGACTACGAGGGCAGCGGCCGCTTCCCCGCCTTCACCGAGCCCGACCCGAGCTACCACGGCCTCGTCTTTGGCCAACTGCCCGAGCCGCTCTTCCCCGCCCGCTTCGCCTTGAAGGCCCGCCTGCAGTACCTGCGCGATACGGGTCCGGCGATCTCGCCCTTCAACGCCTTCTTGCTGCTCCAGGGACTCGAGACGCTGAGCCTGCGCATGGAGCGCCACGTCGCCAACGCGACCGCCGTGGCGCAGTGGCTCGAGGCGCGCGAGGACGTCACCTGGGTCGCCTTCAGCGGGCTCGCCTCGAGCCCCTGGCACGGGCGCCAGCAGCGCTACCTGCCCGGCGGTGGCGGGGCGATCGTCTCCTTTGGCATCGCCGGCGGCGCGGCGGCCGGACGGCGGTTCATCGAGGGCCTGGATCTCTTCAGCCATTTGGCTAACGTCGGGGACGTGCGGAGCCTCGCGATCCACCCGGCCTCTACGACCCACTCGCAACTGACCGAGCCCGAGCAGCTCACGACCGGGGTGAGCCCGGACCTCGTGCGCCTGTCGGTCGGCATCGAGTCGATCGAGGACATCCTGGCCGACTTGCGCGTGGGGTTCGAGGCCGCTCGCCGGGCGTGAGCGACGCCCCCTACTGGCGTCCCGGGGACGACCCCGGCCGACGCGAGTTCCTCGAGGTCGACGGGGCCGGACACGGCATCGACCTCGAGGGCGGGGGTCACCTCGAGCGCGTCACCATCGCCTACGAGACCTGGGGTGAGCGCAACGCCGCGGGCACCAACGCGGTGCTCGTGCTGCACGCGCTGACCGGCGACTCGCACGTCGTCGGCCCGGTCGAGCCCGGCCACCCGACGCCGGGCTGGTGGGACGGCGTCGTCGGACCGGGCCTCGCGATCGACACCGACCGGTACTACGTGGTCTGTCCCAACGTGCTCGGTGGCTGTCAGGGCACGACCGGCCCGTCGAGCCTCGCGCCCGACGGCCGCCCCTACGGCTCGCGCTTCCCCGTCGTGACGATCCGCGACATGGTCGCCGTGGAGCGACTGCTCGCCGACCACCTCGGCGTCGACCGCTGGGCGGCGGTCGTCGGGGGCTCTATGGGCGCGATGCGGGCCCTCGAGTGGGCCGTTGGCCACCCCGAGCGGCTCGAGCGCGCCGTCGTGGTCGCGGCCGGCGCGGCGGGCACCGCGGACCAGATCGCGCTCTGCTCGCTGCAGGTGCGCGTGATCCGCGCCGACCCCGACTTCGCCGGCGGGGACTACTACGGTCGGGCCGTGCCGCGCACGGGCCTCGCCATCGCCCGGGGCATCGGCCAGTTCAGTTACCGCACCTGGACTGAGTTCGAGGACCGCTTCGGCCGGGTCGCCCAGGACGACCGCGGCGTGCTCGACGGCGGTCGCTACGCCATCGAGTCCTACCTGCGCCACCAGGGCGAAAAACTCGTCGCGCGCTTCGACCCGAACAGCTACGTCGTCTTGAGCGAGGCGATGAACCACCACGACGTCGGCCGCGGCCGCGGCGGTGTCGTCGCCGCCCTGAAGCGCGTGCGGGTCCCGGTCACCGTGGCGGGGGTCTCCTCGGACCGGCTCTACCCGCGCGAGCTCCAAGAGGAGCTCGCGCGCCTGATTCCCCGCGCCGGGCTCGTGAAGGTCATCACCTCGCCGGCCGGGCACGACGGGTTCCTGATCGAGACCGAGCAGGTCGCCGCGATCGTCGCCGCGGCGCTTGACGAGGGTTAGGCGACGGGTTCGAGCTCGGCCTCGCGCCACGCCTCGGGCGCGTCGACCGCGGTGGCGACCGCGTCCACCAGGGCGACGAAGCGCTCCGGCTCGACCAGGTGCGGCAGGTGCCCGAGGCCGGGCCAGGCGATGAGCCGCGACGTCGCGATGCGCGCGCGCAGCCACGCCTCGTAGTCCGGGGCGAGGTCCGAGCCGTGCAGCGCGAGGTAGGGCACGGCGATCGGCCGGACTACCTCGTCGATGAGCTCGCCGAGCGCGGCCGGCTCGGTGTCAAAGATCAACGCCCAGACGCCGAGCACGGCGGTCTGGTTGAAGCGCCGCTCGCGTGCGAGCCGGTCCCACTCCTCGTCGCCCAGCGCGCCGCGCATCGTCGCAAAGACCATCAGCATGATGGGCTCGAACTGGGCGGGGTCGGACAGCTCGGCGCGGAAGGGGCCGACCAGGGCCGCGAAGGCCGCGAGGTCGAGCGACTGGTCGATGTTGATCACACCCGCGCAGTCGAACTGGGCGGCGTAGATGGTGGCGACGAGGCCGCCGAGCGAGTGGCCGACGAGCAGCGGGCGTTCGAGTCCCAGGGCCTCGACGACTTCGTGCACGTCGCCCGCCATGGTCAGCACGTCAAAGGGGGCGGCCGAGAAGGACTCGCCGTGGCCGCGCAGATCGACGCTGACGACGTCGAAATTGGCGGCGAGTGGCGCGAGCAGCGGGTCCCAGACGCGGCGGGTGTCGGTGAGGCCGTGAATGAGGAGCAGGGTCGGGCCGGTGCCGAGTCGTTCGTATGCGAGCATCGTCCGGTTCTAGCAGATGGTCAGGCGAGAATCCGGTCGAGGTGGTAGCGCAGTGCGATCGCCGCCGCGGCCCCTTCACCGACCGCCGCCGCCAGTTGCTTGGTCGATCCGCGGCGCACGTCGCCCGCGACGTAGACCCCGGGCATCGACGTGCGGAACTGCTCGTCGCTGACGACGAATCCCTGCTCGTCGAGCTCGATCGCGCCGTTGAGGAACGCGGTGTTCGGCTCGAGGCCGATGAAGACGAAGGCCCCCGCGGCCGCGTGGGTGCGCTCGGCGCCCGTGGCGCGATCGCGCAGCACGACGCCGGCGAGCGAGCCGCCGTTTCGCGCGTCAAAGGCCACGACCTCGGTGTTGAGCACGACCGACATCTTGGGGTGCGCGGCCACCTTGTCCTGGAGCAGGCGGCTCGCGCGCACGGCGGACTCGTACTCGACGATCGTGACGTGCTTGGCGAACTGGGTCAGGAACAGACCCTCTTCGAAGCCGCTGTTGCCCCCGCCGATGACCAGGACCTCGTCGGCGTCGCGGTAGAACGGCCCGTCACAGGTGGCACAGAAGTGGATGCCCGCGCCGATGAGGTCGGCCTCGCCCGCGGCACCGGTGCGCCGGTAGAGCGAGCCGGTCGCGACCAGGACGCCGTGGGCCCGGTACTCGTCGCCCGTCGAGGTCGTCACCACGGTCCAGGCGTCGTCGAGCCGCGTGAGGCTCGTCACGCCAACGGCCTGGAGGATCTCGACGCCGTAGCGCTCGGCCTGACGGCGCATCCGGTCGGCGAGCTCGTGGCCGGCCACGCCGTCTGGGAAGCCCGGGTAGTTGTCGAGCCGCTCGGTCACGCCGGCCTGGCCGCCCACGGCCGACTTCTCGATGATCAGGACCGAGAAGTTCTCGCGCGCGGCGTAGATCGCGGCCGTGAGTCCCGTCGGGCCGCCGCCCACCACGATGAGGTCGTAGGCCCGCTGCGCGGCGACGCGCGACAGGCCGAGCTTGTCGGCGAGCTCGTCGTTGCCCGGCTCGGCCAGGTGCGAGCCGTCGGGAAAGATGATCGTGGGGATGATCCGGCTGCCGCCGTTCAGCGCTTCGACCCGCTCGACGTACTCGGGGTGCGTCTCGAGGTCGATCCACTCGTAGGCGACGCGCTGCTCGCCGAGGAAAGTCTTCGCTCGACGGCAGTCCGGGCACCAACTGGCGCCGATGACGGTCAGTGGCGTCTCGGTAGTCGACACGGGTCCTCGTTTCCTCGGGTTTCTGGTCTCACTATACAGGTCTGTCTAGTACGATGTGACCGTGCCACGATTCTCAGCCCGGGACCGCCTGCTCGAGGCGGCATCGACGATGTTCTATCGCGACGGCATCAACGCGACGGGCATCGACCGCGTGATCGCCGGCGCCGGGGTCGCCAAGGCGAGCCTCTACAACAACTTCGCGAGCAAGGACGAGTTGATCGCCGCCTACCTCGAGGCACACCTCGACCGCTTCGTCGCGCGCCTGTGCGAGCTCGACACGCTCACCGACCCGGTCGAGCGGCTCGCCCGGTTCTTCGCCGGCCTCGCACGGAGCGCGGGCGAGGCGACCTTCAGCGGCTGTCCCTTCGCGAACGCCGCGGTGGAGGTGCGACCCGACTCGCCAGCGCACCGGGTGATCGAGCGCTTCTACGGCGAGCTCGCGGGCTTCTTTGCGAGGGCCCTCGGTGCCGCGCCCGACGACCCGGCCGTGACCCAACTCGTCGTCTGCTACGACGGCGCGCTCTCGGCGGCGAGGATCCTGCGTGACCCGTCCTGTGTCGCGGCGGCCGCCGCGCTCGCCCAGTCGATCCTCACCGCGCGACGGGCCCGACCCGTCGCGCCGGGCGCCACGAACTAGTTGTCCCCGTAGGCGGGCGCCGAACCCCCGTAACTCGAGCCGTCGTCGCCCCCGTAGCGCACGATCGTGGTCGGCGGGCTGGGCGTCGTTGTGGGGACGGTGGTCGCCGCGGGCCCGGTCGTCGAGGTCACCGCCGAGGCGCCACCGCTCGTCGGCGTCGTCGGGTGCGCGGTTACGGCGACCACCCCGACCGCCACCGCCAGGGTGAGCGCGCTCGTGACGAGCCACGACAACGCGGAGCGTGACCGGCGCATCCGTCCTCCTTCGATCTGTCCCCTCTAGCGATATCGCAGCTACCTCAACGACGGCTGGGCGACGTCTGTGAATTTCCGGAGAATCGGCCCGCGGTCCCTGGACTAACCTGGGAAACCCCATGGCACTCTCGATCGGCATCGTGGGACTGCCCAACGTCGGCAAGTCCACCCTCTTTAACGCACTCACCGACAACCACGTCCTGGCGGCGAACTACCCCTTCGCCACCATCGAGCCCAACGTGGGGGTCGTCGCCGTACCCGACGCCCGGCTGGGCCAGCTGGCGACGGTCTTCGGCTCGGAGCGCGAGCTGCCCGCGAGCGTGACCTTCGTGGACATCGCGGGCATCGTGCGCGGCGCGTCCGAGGGCGAGGGCCTGGGCAACCAGTTCCTCGCGGCGATCCGCGAGTCCGACGCGATCTGTGAGGTCGTGCGGGCCTTTCACGACGACGACGTCGTGCACGTGGACGGGCGGATCGATCCCGCCGGCGACGTGGCGACCATCGAGACCGAGCTGATCCTCGCGGATCTGCAGACCGTCGACAAGGCGATCGCGCGCCTCGAGCGCGAGTCCAAGCGCGGCGGCCCGGCGGTCGCCCGACTCGCCGAGGTCAGCCGGGCGAGGGCGGCCCTGGACGAGGGGCGCGTCATCTCGGCCGTGCCCGACCTCGACCGCGAGGTGCTCGCCGAGCTGCACCTGCTCACCGACAAGCCCTTCATCTACGTCTTTAACGTCGACGAGGAGACCATCGCCGACGAGGCGCGCCGCGCCGAGCTCGTGGCATCGGTCGCCCCGGCGCCGGCCATCGTGCTCTGCGCGAAGATCGAGGCCGAGCTCGCGGGCCTCGACGAGGCCGACGCCGCCGAGCTGCTCGAGTCCTTCGGCCAGTCCGAGTCGGGCCTCGCCCAGCTGTCTCGCGTGGGCTTTGCGACCCTCGGGCTGCAGACCTTCCTCACCGCCGGGCCCAAGGAGGCCCGCGCGTGGACGATCCGCCAGGGCGCGACGGCACCCGAAGCCGCCGGGGTCATCCACACCGACTTCCAGAAGCACTTCATCAAGGCCGAGGTGATCGCCTTTGATGACCTCATCGCGGCCGGGTCGGTCGCCGCCGTGCGCGCCGCGGGCAAGGCGCGCATCGAGGGCAAGGACTACGTGATGCGCGACGGCGACGTCGTCGAGTTCCGGGTCAACGCCTAGCTTCCACGGTAGAATGACCCCAGGCGCACGCGACAGAGGTCGACGCCTGGACATCTCATACATAGGAGAACCATGACCTCGCACGCCTTCGACTACAAAGTTGCCGACCTCTCCCTCGCCGCCTTCGGCCGCGCGGAGATCACCCTCGCCGAGCACGAGATGCCCGGGCTGATGGCCATGCGCGAGGAGTACGGCGCGACCAAGCCCCTCGCCGGAGCGCGCATCGCGGGCTCGCTGCACATGACCATCCAGACGGCGGTCTTGATCGAGACCCTCGTCGCGCTGGGCGCGGACGTGCGCTGGGTGAGCTGCAACATCTTCTCGACCCAGGACCACGCGGCCGCGGCGATCGTGGTCGGCCCGACCGGCACGGTCGACGAGCCGGCCGGCGTCCCGGTCTTCGCCTGGAAGGGCGAGACCCTCGAGGAGTACTGGTGGTGCACCGAGCAGCTGCTGCGCTGGCCGGGCCACGCCGGACCGACGACGATCCTCGACGACGGCGGCGACGCGACCCTGCTCGTGCACAAGGGCCTCGAGTTCGAGCGCGCGGGCTTCGTGCCCGCGCCCGACGCCGCGGACAGCGAGGAGTACCGGGTCATCCTGGGCCTGATCGACCGCATCGTGCGCGAGGGCGTGCCGTTCTTCGAGCCCCTGGCGGCGAGCGTGACCGGCGTGTCCGAGGAGACCACGACCGGCGTGCACCGCCTCTACGAGATGGCGGCCCAGGGCACGCTGCTCTTTCCGGCGATCAACGTGAACGACTCGGTCACCAAGTCAAAGTTCGACAACAAGTACGGCTGCCGGCACTCGCTGGTCGACGGCATCAACCGCGCGACCGACGTGCTGATCGGCGGCAAGGTCGCGGTCGTCTGTGGCTACGGCGACGTCGGCAAGGGCTCGGCCGAGTCCCTGCGCGGCCAGGGGGCCCGCGTGATCGTCACCGAGATCGACCCGATCTGCGCGCTGCAGGCGGCGATGGACGGTTTCCAGGTCGCCACCCTCGAGGAGGCCCTCCCCTACGCCGACATCATCGTGACCGCGACGGGCAACCGCGACATCGTGACCGTGGCGCACATGCAGCAGATGAAGCACCAGGCGATCCTGGGCAACATCGGGCACTTCGACAACGAGATCGACATGGCCGGGCTCGCCGCCCTGCCGGGCGTGGTGCGCGAGACCATCAAGCCCCAGGTCGACAAGTGGACCCTGCCCAACGGGCGCTCGATCATCGTGCTCTCCGAGGGGCGCCTGCTCAACCTCGGCAACGCGACCGGCCACCCGAGCTTCGTGATGAGCAACTCCTTCACCAACCAGGTGATGGCCCAGATCGAGCTCGTGACCAACCTCGCCCAGTACCCGGTGGGCGTCTACACCCTGCCCAAGCACCTCGACGAGAAGGTCGCGCGCCTGCACCTCGAGGCGCTCGGGGTGAGCCTGACGACCCTCACCAAGCGCCAGGCCGAGTACCTCGGCGTGCCGGTCGAGGGCCCCTACAAGCCCGACAGCTACCGCTACTAGGCCAGCGGGTAGCGCGCGAGGCGCTCGCGCAGGAACGCGACGAACCGGTCGTTGTCGAGCCGCACCCCGACGGTGGTCGGGCTCGCGGCGTGGCCGCGGCGCCGGTCGATGACGGTCTCACCGCGGGTGAACTCGCCGCCGGTCTCGACCGTGACGTGCACGCCCTGCTTCTCGATGGCGTCGGGCACGAGCAACTCGTAGATGGTCATCGCGTCGTGCATGATCACGTCGCGGTTGCCGTACCACTGGTCGTGGTAGGCCGCGTAGGGCTCGAGGATGGCGGCCGTGCGCCGACCGACCTCGGTGCCGAGGCCACGCAGGTAGTCGAGGTCCTCGTCGCGCAGCGTCGCCTGGTGCGTGAGGTCCAGCGGCATCAGCGTGATCGGCCACGCACCGGCAAATACCCGCGCGGCCGCCTCGGGGTCGGACCAGATGTTGAACTCGGCGGCCGCGGTGACGTTGCCGGCGAAGGACGACCCGCCCATGATCACCACGCGCTCGACGCGCGACTCGATGCCCGGGTAGCGCGCCAGCAGGACCGCGAGGTTGGTGAGCGGCCCGATGGCGGCGATGGTGAGGGGCCCTTCGTTGGCGAGCCGGGCGATGAGGTCGACGGCGTGCTCGGGGCTCTCGGGGGTCACCGGGTCGGGCCACTCGATGTCGCCGAGTCCGTCGAGGCCGTGCACGTCACCGGCGTCGTCGAGCTCACCGACGAGCGGTGCGGCACAGCCGCGCGCGACGAGCACGTCAGCCCGCCCGGCCAGGTCGAGCAGGCGACGCGCGTTGAGGGTCGTCTTGTCGACGTCGACGTTGCCCGCGACGCTCGTAAGTGCGAGCACCTCGAGCTCCTCGCTCGCCAGTGCGAGCAGGATCGCCACGGCGTCGTCCACACCCGGGTCGGTGTCGATGATCAGGCGCGTTCGAGCCACGTGCGTACCTCCGTGTCGGTGGGTAGCGCCCCCTGGGCGCCGGGAGCGAGGGTGGCGAGCGCGCCGGCCGTGACGGCGTAGGCGAGCGCACGCTCGGGTGCGTCGCCGAGCGCGTAGCGCAGGGTGTAGGCGCCACAGAAGACGTCGCCCGCCCCGACGGTATCGACCGGCGTGACCGCCGGCGGCGCCGCGCGCGCGACCTCGACGCCATGGGCGTAGTGCACGGCGCCGCGAGCGCCGAGGGTCACCACGCAGTGCGCGAGCGCCGCGAGGTCGAGCGAAGCCGACTCGAGCTCGTTGGCGATCACGACCGCACAGCGGGTGAGCACCTCGGGATCGAGCGGGCGGGCCGGCGCGACGTTGAGCACGAGCGCCGCCGAGCGCGCGGCCGCGTCGGCGATCACCGCGTCGGGCACCTCGAGCTGAGCGAGCACGACGTCAAAGTCCGCGAGGTCGACCCCCGAGACGTCGAGGTCGGCGTTGGCCCCGGGGGCGACGACGATCGAGTTCTCGCCGTGGTCATCGACCGTGATGAAGGCCGCGCCGGTCGGCCGGGGCGAGCGAACGGGCTGGACCAGCTCGACGCCCTGGCTGGCGACGCTCGCGCCGAGCCACCGGCCCGACTCGTCGTCCCCGAGCGCGGCGAGCAGGGTCACGCGCGCGCCCAGGCGCGCCGCGGCGGCGGCCTGGTTGGCGCCTTTGCCACCGGCCAGGCGCGCCACGTCGCCGCCGATCACGGTCTCACCGGGACGCGGCAGGCGCGCACAGCGCACCACGAGGTCGACGTTGGCGCTGCCCACGACCCCGACGCGGGGGCGGCGATCGCTCACCTAGGGCAGGAACTTGTTGGTGTAGTAGGTCGACGGCGCGGGCACCGCGTTGATCAAGTGGATGCTCTTGAGGGCATTGGCGAGGGTCGACCACTGGGCGTTGGTCTGGGTGAAGTACTGGTGCTGGGCGTTGGTCAGGAACGGGATCGTCAGCTTCCAGCCCTCGAGGTTGTAGGCGTTGG
>JAKAPH010000107.1 GCA_021807265.1 Actinomycetes bacterium
GGGCCGGTGGGCATCGTCTCGCGTTCTGGCACGCTCACCTACCAGGCGCTGCACGAGCTCAGCCAGCAGGGGATCGGCCAGACGACCTGCGTGGGCATCGGCGGCGACCCGGTGCCCGGCACGAACTTCATCGACTGCCTGGCCGCCTTCGAGGCCGACCCCGAGACCAAGGCCGTGATGATGATCGGCGAGATCGGCGGATCGGAGGAGGAGCGCGCCGCGGAGTGGATCAAGGCCCACATGACCAAGCCAGTCGTCGCCTACGTCGCGGGCGTGACCGCGCCGGCCGGGCGCAAGATGGGCCACGCCGGCGCGATCATCTCGGGCTCCAAGGGCACCGCCCAGGCCAAGATGGCCGCGCTGGCCGAGGCCGGCGTGCACGTCTGTCAGAATCCGACCGAGGCCGGAGAGAAGATGGTCGAGATCGTCCGGGCGCTCTAGACGTTGGCCGACGTCCGACTCTGCGTCCTGGTGTCCGGCTCGGGCACGATCCTCGAGGCGATGTTCGCCGCGGGGCTCGAGGTCGACCTCGTGGTCGCCGACCGCCCGTGCCGCGCGCTCGAGGTGGCCGAGCGCGCCGGCATCGACGCCTTGCTGCTCGACCGCGCCCTCTACGGCGGCTTCACCTCGGCCTTCGACCGCGACGCCTACAGCCTCGACCTCGCGACGCTGATCGCGTCGCACCGGATCGACCTCGTCGCGATGGCCGGCTTTGGCACGGTGACGACGGCCTCGTTCCACGAGGCGCTGCCGGGCCGGGTCCTCAACACCCACCCGAGCCTGCTGCCCGACTTCAAGGGCTGGCACGCAGTCGCCGCGGCGCTCGACGCGGGCGCGACCGAGTCGGGCTGCACGGTCCACGTCGCCACCGAGGCGCTCGACGACGGGCCGATCCTCGCCCAGCGCCGGGTGCCGGTGCTGCCCGGGGACACCGAGGCCGACCTGCACGAGCGGATCAAGACCGTCGAGCGCGTGCTCTACCCCGAGGTCATCGCGCGCGTGCTGCGCGCGCTCGCCCAGGGCTACGAGCCGGCGTCGGTCGCAATCGAGATGGAGGAAGAGTAGATGCGGGCATTGCTGAGTGTGTGGGACAAGACCGGGCTGGTCGAGTTCGCCGAGGGGCTGGTGGGCCTGGGCTATGAGCTCGTGGCCTCGGGCGGCACCGCGACGGCCCTTGACGCGGCCCACGTGGCCCACGTGGACGTCGAAGACGTCACGGACTTCCCCGAGATGCTCGGGGGCCGGGTGAAGACCCTGCACCCCATGATCCACGGGGGGATCCTCGCGGACCGCGACGTGCCCGAGCACCTCGAGGCGCTCGCCACCCACGAGATCACCCCGATCGACCTCGTGGTGTGCAACCTCTACCCGTTCACGTCGAAGCCCTCGGTCGAGCTGATCGACGTCGGCGGGCCGACGATGGTGCGCGCCGCGGCGAAGAACCACGCCCACGTCGGCGTGGTGACCAACCCCGCGCAGTACGAGGGCGTGCTCGCCGAGCTGACGGCCGCGGGCGCGCTGAGTGACGCGACCCGCCACGCCCTGGCGCGCGCCGCCTTCGCCCACACCGCCGCCTACGACGCGGCGATCGTCGCGTGGTTCGACGGCGGCGGGGCGATCGGCGAGGCGCCGAGCGCGCAGGAGGCGGCCCTGCCCGAAACGATCCACCTCAGCCTCGAGCGCGTGGAGACCCTGCGCTACGGCGAGAACCCCCACCAGGTGGGCGCACGCTACCGGGTCGCCGGCGGGGACCCGTGGTGGGACCACGTGGTCCAGCACGCCGGTTCGCCGTTGTCCTACCTGAACCTCTTTGACGCCGACGCCGCGTGGCGCCTCGTGCACGAGCTCGCCGCCGACGCGCCCGGGCGCGCCGCCGTGGCGATCATCAAGCACGCCAACGCCTCGGGTGCGGCCCTCGGCCAGACGCTCGTCGAGGCCTTCAGCGCGGCGCTGGCCGCCGACCCCCAGAGCGCCTTCGGCGGGGTGGTGGCCGTGGGCGGCGAGCTCGACGACGAGCTCGCCGAGGTGATCGCTGCCGGCCCGCAGGCCGACGTCATCATCGCGCGCGCCTTCAGCGAGTCGGCCGTCGAGCGGCTGCGCGCGCGCCGCAAGGCGACGCGCCTGTTGAGCGGTCCCTCGCCCGAGCCGCTGTCGCGCTCGATCCGCACCTTCGGCGACACCGCCCTCGTCCAGAACGCCGACGAGCTGCTCGCCGCCCAGTCGACCTGGCGCTGCGTGACGCAGGCCCAGCCGACCCCCGCCCAGCTCGTCGACCTGGGCGTGGCGTGGCGGGTCTGTGCGCGCACGACGTCCAACGCCATCGTCATCGCGCGCGACGGCGTCGCGGTGGGCGTGGGCGCGGGCCAGCAGTCGCGCGTCGTCGCGGCCGGGGTCGCCACGACCAAGGCCGGACCGCTCGCGGTCGGGGCGGCCGCGGCCTCGGACGCCTTCTTCCCCTTCGCCGACGGCCTCGAGTCCCTGACCGACGCCGGGGTGACCGCGATCGTCCAGCCCGGCGGGTCCGTGCGCGACGGCGAGGTCATCGAAGCCGCCAATCGGGCCGGGATCGTGATGCTCATGACCGGCGAACGACACTTCCGACACTAGGAGAGCCATGACTGCCACCCTGCTCGACGGCGAACGCGTCGCCCAACGGATCAAGATGGAGCTCGCCGACCGGGCCCGGCGCCTCGCCGCCGAGGGCCGCCCGGTGGGATTGGGCACGATCCTCGTCGGTGACGACGGCCCGAGCGCGAAGTACGTCGCGATGAAGCACGCCGACTGCGACGAGGTGGGCATCGTCTCGTATCACGAGCACCTCGGCGCGACCGCGACCCAGGGCGAGATCGAGGCCGTCGTGGACCGCATGAACGCCGACGAGCGGATCCACTCGATCCTCGTCCAGCTGCCGCTGCCCGCCGGGATCAACGAGGAGGAGGTGCTGCTGCGCGTCGACCCCGCCAAAGACGTCGACGGGCTGCACCCGACGAACCTCGGCCGGCTCGTCATGGGCGCGCCGGGCCCACTGCCCTGCACGCCCGCGGGCATCGTCGAGCTGCTCAGCGACTACCACGTGCCCGTCGAGGGTCGCCACGTCGTCATCATCGGGCGTGGGCTCACCATCGGCCGGCCCCTCGCGCTGCTACTCGCGCTCAAGCGCCCGGGCTGTAACGCCGCGGTGACGGTCGTGCACACCGGGGTCGAGGACCTCGGGGCGATCACGCGCACCGGGGACGTCATCGTCGCCGCCGCGGGCCGGGCCGGACTGGTCACGCCCGACATGGTGAAGCCCGGCGCCGCGGTCGTGGGCGCGGGCACCAGCTGGTCGGGTAAGAAGCTCCTGAGCGACGTCGACGAGGCCGTCGCCGACGTGGCCGGATGGATCACGCCGCGCATCGGTGGCGTCGGACCGATGACACGTGCCATGCTGGTTCGCAACGCCGTGATCGCGGCGCAGAAAGTGCGATGACTATGGATGAACTTGGTCGCGAATACGACGAGCGGCCGTGGGGCAACTTCACGGTCCTTGACGACACCTCTTTCGATTACAAGGTAAAGCGCATCGTGGTCATGCCGGGCAAGCGGCTGAGCTATCAGACCCACGCCCGCCGGGCCGAGCACTGGTACTTCCTCACGGGCCGCGCGACGGTCGTCATCGACGACGTGCAGCGCGAGGTCAGCGCCGGCGACTCGGTGGACGTCGCGCTCGGCCAGGCGCACCGCTGTGAGAACCACTCGGACTCGCCGGTGATCTTCATCGAGATCCAGAGCGGCACCTACTTTGGCGAGGACGACATCGTTCGACTCCAAGACGATTTCGGTCGCGCCTAGTCCGTGCGCATCGACGCGATGTTGGCGGCCGGGCGTACCCGGTCGTTCGAATTCTTCCCGCCCAAGTCCGATGACGAGGCGCGCGTGCTCGACGCGACCCTCGCCGACCTCGTGCCCCTGGCGCCGTCGTTCGTCTCGGTGACCTACCGCGGCGGGGCCGAGTCGCGCCAGCGCACCTTCGACCTGGTGACCCGCATCCAGCGCGACGGGGCGATGACGGCGATGGCCCATCTGATCTGCGTCGGCCACACGCGCCGCGCGATGGCCGACGTCCTCAACCGCTTTCTCGAGGCCGGGGTGACCAACGTCATGGCGCTCGGCGGGGACGTCCCCGAGGACGGGTCGGAACACGCGAGCGAGTTCGCCCACGCGATCGACCTGGTCGAGCTGACCCGCGAGGTCGGTGACTTCAGCGTCGGGGTCGCGGCGCACCCCCAGGGTCACCCCCGCTCGGCGAACCGTGCCGACGACCGGCGCTACCTCGCCGAGAAGCTGGCCCTCGCGGACTTCGCGGTCACCCAGTTCTTCTTTCGCGCCGACGACTGGAGCACCCTCGTCGACGAGCTCGCCGAACTCGGCGTGTCCAAGCCTGTCCTACCGGGCATCATGCCCGTGACGACCCTGAGCGGGATCGCGCGCATGGCCGTGATGGGCGCGGCGGTGCCCGCGGAACTCGTCGCGCGACTCGAGGCGGCCAACGAGCGTGGTGGCGCGGCGGCGGTGCGCGCGGCGGGCATCGAGGCAGCGACGGAGCTCTCAGCCGAGCTGTTGGTGCGCGGCGCCCCGGGCCTGCACTTCTACACGCTGAATCGCTCCACGGCGACCCGCGAGATCCACCGGGCGCTCTTCGAGCGCTAGCGTCGCGGCGGCCGCGACGAGGGCGGGTCGCGCTCGGTCGCGAGCGCCGTGCGATTCGGGTGATCGAGCGCTCGAACGGGCTCG
>JAKAPH010000108.1 GCA_021807265.1 Actinomycetes bacterium
GTTGGTCGCCCGCTCGGTCGTCGCGAGCAGGGTCGTCAGCGGGCTTCGCAGCTCGTGGCTGACGTTGGAGACGAACTCCTGCTGGAAGCGGTTCGCCGCCTCGAGGCGGTCGAGCATCTCGTTCACGGTGCGCGCCAGGCGCGCGATCTCGTCGTCGCCACCGGTCACCGGCACCCGCTCGGACAGGTCGCGCGCGGCGATGCGCTCGACGCGCCGGCGGATCGACTCGACGGGCGCGAGCGCGAGTCCGAGCCCGAGCCAGATGAGCCCGCCGGCGAGCACGAGCAGCAGCGGGAAGGAGATCGCGACGCTGGCGAGCAGCACGCCGACGCTGTGGGTGATCGAGGCGCCGTCGACGAAGCCGAAGATCAGCGCCGGCCCGCGCGAGGTCGTGATCGACTGGACCGTCGACTGGCTGAGCGCCGCGAGGATCGGGTCGGCGCCGCGGTGGCGCACGATGATCGCCGCGAGTCCGGTCGTCGAGGCGTTGTCGGGCTCGGCGCGCGCGAGCACCGGCTCGTTGGCGATCGCCGAGCTCGCCGCCCAGACGGCGCGGCCCTTGGGGTCGGTCACCTGGACGACGACGTCGCCGACCATCGGCAGCACCAACTGGCCGGCGGGCAGGGTCGAGGTCGACAGGCGGTTCTCGACCTGGGCCATGACCTCGGTGACCTGGTTCGTGGCGCTGTTCACCAGCGAGCGGTGCACGAGGTTCACCAGTGCGATGCCGGTGAAGCCGAGCACGACCGCGATCGAGATGACGAAGAACATCGTCAGGCGGGCGCGGATCGAGAGCGCGCGCCGGCGCATCAGTCCTCGCGAACGCGGTACCCCACGCCACGGACCGTGCGGATGATCGAGGGTCGGTCGGGCAGGTCGATCTTGCGCCGCAGGTAGCCGATGTAGACCTCGACGATGTTCGGGTCACCGTCGAAGTCGCCGCCCCAGACGGCCGTGAGGATGTCGCCCTTGTTGATCGCCTCGCTGCCGTGGCTGAGCAGGTACTCGAGCAGGGCGAACTCGCGCGGGGTGAGCGACACCGGCCGGTCGTGGGCGATGACCCGGCGGCTGACCGGGTCGAGCGAGACCGGCCCGACGATGAGCGGCTGGGGCCGCTCGCGCTCGTGGCGGCGCAGCAGCGCGTTCACCCGCGCGAGCAGGATCGACCACTCGAAGGGCTTGCGCAAGAAGTCGTCGGCGCCGACCTCGAGTCCCTCGACCTCGTCGAGCTCGCCGTCCTTGGCCGTGAGCATCAGCAGGGGCGTGTGCACGCCGGCGCTGCGCAGGTCCAGACAGACCGAGAAGCCGTTGCGCTTGGGCAGCATGATGTCGAGCACGATCACGTCGTAGGCGCCGTCGCGCCCCTCGGCGAAGCCCGACTCGCCGTCGTGACGCTGGGTGACCGCGAAGCCCTCGTCGGTGAGCAGGTCCGCGAGGGCCTGGGCGAGGTTGTGGTCGTCCTCGACGACGAGTACCCGACGGCGTTCTTCAGTCATTTCAAGTAAAGGTTACCGTCCGGGCCCTCGACGACCGTGAGCTTGGCCAAGCCGTGCGGCGCGGGGCCCGCTACGACCTCGCCCGTGGCGACCAGGAACTGCGATCCGTGGCACGGACAGACCAAGAGGTGGTTCTGGGCGTAGTAGCCAACCGTGCACCCGGCGTGGGGACAGACGGCGTCGTAGGCGTCAAAGACCCCCTTGCTCGCCTGGACGACGATGCCCGGGTCGCCGGTCACGGGGATCGTGAAGTTGGCGGCCGTGCCCACGGGCACGTCGCGCGCGGGCCCGAGCTCCACCCCGAGCGCCGTGCGCGCGGCGCCCGGCGGCGCGTGCAGGGTGTTGGGCGCGATCGGGGCGCCCGCGCCACCCACCACGCGCCCGGCGACGGCGGTCACGACCGCGCCGACGGCGACCGCGCCGCCGACGAGGACCGTGCTCGCGGTCGCGAGCACCGCGCGCCGATCGACCTCGCCGTCGCCCGCGGAGGCCGAGGGACCCGCGAGCACCGGGCAGTGCGTCGAGGCGCAGGCCGCGCCGTCGAGCGCACGGCAGTGCCCCGCGTCGTAGTGGCCGCAGCGCGCACGCACCTCGTCAAAGGGGATCGCGACGATCTCGGGGGCGGGCCGGCGCGCCTCGGCGGCCGAGCGCGCCTCGATCAGCGCACTGAGCGAGAGCCGCGAGGAGCGCCCGGCGAGGGCGAGGGGCAGCCACGCGAAGAAAAAGACCAGGTCGGCCCCCGTGTAGTAGGGCGTCGCGTGAAAGCTCACCGTGAGAAAGAGCAGGAACGAGAGCGCCGCGCCCCCGATCGCGGCGGCGCGCTGGAGGATCCCGATCAGCGTGGCGGCCCCGATCGCGAGCTCGGCGATCGCGATCGTCGCGCCGATGGGCGTGGCGAGGCCCACGAGGTGCACGACGATCGCGTGCAGCGGGCTCACCCGCGCCGCCGCCACGAGCTGGGCGTGGATCGAGATCGGGCTGACGCCGTTGAAGAAGTTGGGGTTGGCGAACTTCTGCAGCCCGGCGTAGGTGAAGGTCGCCCCGAGGAAGAGCCGCAGGGGCACGAGCGCCCACTCCGAGAGGGCCCCGGCGCGCAGCGGCGCGCGCTCGCGCAGCGATTTCGGCGCGCGTCGACCGGGGGGCGGTGTGTCGGACATGATTCATGCTGCCACAGCGCCCGAGCCGGGCGCGGTCGCCACGAATGTTCGGGGCCGCTCGCGCAGCGACCACAATGGAGCAATGGTCCTCGCCACGGTCGTCAGCTTCATCATCACCAAGATCCAGCACCTGCCCGGCGGACTCGTCTACGGCCTCGTGGCGCTGCTGGTCTTTGGCGAGGCGGCCCTCTTCATCGGCTTCGTGCTGCCCGGGGAGACCTCGGTCATCGTGGCGGGCGTGGTGGCGAGCCGGGGCCACGTGAACATCGGGGTCCTCGTGGGTCTGGTCATCGTGTCAGCGGTCATCGGCGACTCGGTCGGCTACGAGGTCGGCAAGCGCTACGGCGACCGACTGCTCGAGCTGCCCGTGCTTCGAAAACGCCAGGCGAGTCTGCACCGCGCGCTCGAGGGCCTCGCCCAGCGCGGCCCCCTCTACGTCTTTCTCGGCCGCTTCACCGCGTTCTTGCGCGCGGTGATGCCCGGGCTCGCCGGCCTGTCGGGGATGAAGTACCGGCGCTTCCTCGTCGCCAACGCCCTCGGGGGCATCGCCTGGGGCACGTCGTACTCGCTGCTCGGCTACTTCGCCGGCGGGGCGCTCACCACGATCGAGACCTACTCGACCTGGGTCGGGGTCGTCCTGCTCGTCGCGATCATCGGCGGCTACCTCGTGATCCACCTGCTGCGCCGCCGGCGCGACCTCGCGATCGAGGCGACCTGGGAGGCCGAACACCCCGACCAGTCAGCGCAGAAGCCCGAGTAGGCCCGCCGCCTCGGTGGGCACCCAGACATCGTCGCGGCGCGCGAGCAGCCCCGCGGCCTCGGCCGTCGGGCCCGTCCCCGCGACGAGGCTGCGCAGGTAGACCTCCGTCGCGCCCGAGGTCACGGCCGTGCGCACCGCGCCGGTGCCGTGAATCAGGCGCAGCTCGCGCCAGGCGCGCACCAGGCGCGGCGCGATCGCGGGGTCAGCGGCGAGGGTCGCGACGATCCGCCCGAGGGCCTCGTGGGCGCTGCGGGCGTCTTGAGTCGCGCGCTCGCGAAACGGCGGCGCGGTGCCCGCGAGAAACCCGGCGTCGACCAGGTCCGCCGCGCGCGTGGCGACGATGATCCCGGTGGCGCCGGTGAGCGCGCGCGCGACGCGGCGGCCGTGGGCGATCGCCATCGGTTCCACCCACGGCAACAACCACGCCTCGAGCCCGGCCCAGAGGGGCCAGACCACGTCAAAGAGCACCACCGTGACGGCGAGTCCCGCCCGTCGCGCGTGCTCGACCACCGCCGCGTAGCGCGCGAGCGCCGTGTCGTCGACGACACCCCGGCGCGGTTCGACCCTCGTCCACTCGACGGCGAGGCGCACGCCGTCGAGCCCCAGCCCGGCCGCCGCGTCGAGCACCGCCTCGTAGTCGTCCCAGAGTCCGAGCGCGTCGGGCCCGGCCAGTCGACCCAGCGTGATCGAGGGCGCGTAGCAGCTCGTCGGACCCGTGAGTCCGTCGTACCCGCCCTCGACGGCGTAACCATCGAGCGTGGCGAACAGGCGCGGACCGGTCACCGCTGCAGTCTCTCACGCCATCGCAGCGACGCAGTAGCGTCGTCGCCGTACCCCCGACGGGGCGTCCAAGGAGGACTCATGGCCGACGAAATCCTGCGCGAACGACGTGGGCACGTATTGCTGCTCACCATCAACCGTCCCGAGGCGCGCAACGCCATCAACCGCGCGACCGCCCTCGCGCTCGACGCGGCCCTGAACGAGGCCGAGGCCGACGACGACGTCTGGGTCGTCGTGCTGACCGGCGCCGGGGACAAGGCGTTCTCGGCCGGGATGGACCTGAAGGCCTTCGCCGCCGGGGAGGTGCCCTTCACCGACCACGGCTTCGCCGGGATCGCCACGCGGTTCCTCACCAAGCCGATCATCGCGGCCGCGAACGGCGCCGCGCTCGCCGGCGGCTTTGAGATCATGATC
>JAKAPH010000109.1 GCA_021807265.1 Actinomycetes bacterium
CGTTCGCTCGGTGGTCGCCAAGCTCGCCCACCGGCCGACGGTGGCCCTCAAGGGCGCGGCCGGGACCGACCAGGGCGTGCGGCTGGCCGACGCCACACGATCCCTGTTCGACCTATGACCGAGTTGCGCATTGCGACGCGCCGCTCGCCGCTCGCGTTGCGACAGGCCGAGTCGGTGCGCGAGCGCCTGGCGAGTGTCGGCGTGGCGAGCCGGCTGGTCGCGGTTGAGACGAGTGGCGACCGGCGTCTCGACGTCCCACTCGCCGCGATGGGCGGCCAGGGGGTCTTCGCCGCCGAGGTGCAGCGCGCCGTGATCGCCGGCGAGGCCGACATCGCGGTGCACAGTGCGAAGGACCTGCCGTCCACGTCCCCCGAGGGCCTCGTGCTCGCCTGCGTGAGCGAGCGGCGCGATCCCGCCGACGCCCTCGTCGGGCGGTCGCTCGCGGGTCTCGGACCCGGCGCGACGGTGGCCACGGGTTCGCCGCGACGCCGAGCCCTGCTGCTCGAGCGACGCCCGGACCTCAACGTCGTGGGACTGCGCGGCAACATGGCCACGCGGCTGGCGAGCGTCGGTCGCGACGGGATCGACGCGGTGGTCGCCGCGATGGCCGCGCTCGAGCGTCTCGGCGCGACGGACCTCGTCGCCGAGCGCCTGGACCCGACCTGGTTCGTGCCCCAGGTCGGCCAGGGCGCCCTCGCGCTCGAGACGCGAGCGGCTGACGGCGCCGTGCTCGAGCAGCTCGAGCCGATGAACGACCATGACGCCTTCGCCGCGCTGAGCGCGGAGCGGGCCTTCCTCGCCCAGCTGGGGGCGGGCTGTTCGATCCCGGCCGGCGCGCTCGCGCACGCCGAGGGCGGCGCGTTGTCGATCGCCGGCGTGATGATCGGGGTCGACGGCGTCACGAGCGTGCGCGCCACGCGCCAGGGCACTGACCCGCTCGCCGTGGGCGCGGCCCTCGCCCGGCACCTGCGCGACGAGCGCCACGGCGCCGAGCTGCCCGGCTGGGAGCCCTAAGTGCTCGTCGTGGTGACCCGCGAGTCGGGGCGCAACGACACCCTGCGCGCGTGGCTGCCCGCCTCGACGGTCATCGAGGTGCCGCTCACGACGACGGTCTTTCGGGCGATGGCCGACGTCGAGGACGATCTCGCGCGCGCCGATGCGCACGGGCCCTTCGCGGTGCTCGCGGTCACGAGTGCCCGCTCGCGGGATTTCCTGCAGGCGGCGCTGCGCGTGTGCGCGCGCGACGCCGAGGTCTGGACGGTCGGACCGACGACGAGCGCCGCCGTCGTGGACGCGGGTCTCGCGGTGACCGGCGAGGCGCCGAGCGCGCTCGCACTGGCCGAGCGTCTTGCGCACGGGCCGGTGCTCGTGCTCGGGGCCCGCGCGATGCGCGACGAACTGCCCGCCGAGCTGTCCGCGCGCGGGATCGACGTCCAGCAGGTGGCCTGCTACGAGACCGTGCCCGTCGAGCTCGACGAGGCCGCGCGCGCCACGCTCGCGCGCGCCGACGCGATCGTGATCGGCGCCCCGTCGGCGTGGCGCGTCGCGCGCGACGCGGTGGCGCCCGACACCTGGGTCGTCGTGCCGGGCGAGACGACCGCGGCGGCCGTGCGCGCCGAGCACGAGCGGGTGCTCGTGGGCTGGCGAAGCGAGGTCGCGCGTCGCCTCGAGGAGCTGGTGGCGGGCGATCGCTCGCGACAGGCGCCGCAATAGGCTTACGGCGTGTTCCCCACTGAACGTCCCCGTCGGCTCCGGCGCACCGCCGCCCTGCGCCAGCTCGTCGCCGAAACGTCGCTCGCGCCCGACGACCTGGTCGCGCCGCTCTTCGTCGCCGAGGGCCGCGACGCGCCGAGCCCGATTCCCTCGCTCGCGGGTCAGTCCCAGCACACGGTCGCGTCCCTGGTCGAGGAGGTGCGCGCCTTGCGCGACCTCGGCGTGGGCGGGGTCATCCTCTTCGGGGTGCCCGAGACCAAGGACGAGGTCGGCAGCGGCGCCTACGATCCCGACGGCATCGTCCAGGTGGCGCTACGCGCCGTGCGCGACGCGGTCGGCGACGACCTGGTGGTCATGGCCGACCTGTGCCTGGACGAGTACACCTCGCACGGCCACTGCGGCGTGGTCCGCGAGGACGGGACGGTCGACAACGACGCGACGCTGCCGCTCTACGCCCGAGCGGCCGTGGCCCAGGCGCGCGCCGGGGCGGCGGTCGTCGCGCCGAGCGGCATGATGGACGGCCAGGTCGGCGCGATCCGCCGGGCCCTGGACGACGAGGGCTTCACCGAGACCGTCATCCTCGCCTACGCCGCGAAGTACGCGAGTGGCCTCTACGGGCCGTTCCGCGACGCGGTCGACGTGTCGATCGCGAACGGCGGCGATCGGCGCGGCTACCAGCAGGATCCGCGCAACCGGCGCGAGGCGCTGCGCGAGGCGCGCGCCGACGTGGCCGAGGGCGCCGACATCATCATGGTCAAGCCCGCGATGACCTACCTCGACGTGCTGAGCGACCTGCGCCGCGAGCTCGACGTGCCGCTGTGCGCGTACCACGTGAGCGGGGAGTACGCGATGGTCAAGGCCGCCGCCGCGAACGGCTGGATCGACGGGCCCGCCGTCGCGCTCGAGCAGCTCACCGCCGTGCGCCGGGCTGGCGCGGACTTCGTGCTCACCTACTTCGCCCTCGAGGTCGCCCGGGTGCTGCAATGAGCGAGACGAACCAGGACTGGTTCGACCGGGCCCTTCGCGTCATCCCCGGCGGTGTCGACTCGCCGGTGCGCAGCTTCCGCTCGGTCGGGGGCACGCCCTACACCGTCGTGCGCGGCGAGGGCGCCTACGTCGTGGACGTCGAGGGCCGGCGCTACCTCGACTTCGTCCAGTCCTACGGTGCCTCCCTGCTCGGCCACGCCCACCCCGCGGTCGTGTCCGCGCTCACCGAGGCCGTGGCGCTCGGGACCACCTTCGGCGCCCCGACGCCGGGCGAGGTGCGCCTCGCCGAGCTGCTGTGCGCGCGCGTGCCGGGCCTCGAGCAGGTCCGCTTCGTCTCCTCGGGCACCGAGGCGGTGATGAGCGCGGTGCGCCTCGCGCGCGGCGCGACCGGTCGCAGCCGCGTCGTCAAGTTCGACGGCTGCTACCACGGGCACTCCGACGCGCTGCTCGTCGCGGGGGGCAGCGGCGTCGCCCAGCTGGGACTGCCGGGCTCGGCCGGGGTCACGCCCGGGGCCGTGGCCGACACGACCGTCGCGCCCTACAACGTGGTGCCCGAGCTCGACGAGACCGTCGCCGCCGTGCTCGTCGAGCCGGTGGCGGCGAACATGAACCTCGTGGCCCCGCGCGCGACGTTCCTCGCCGAGCTGCGCGCGGCCTGTGATCGCGTGGGGGCGCTGCTCATCTTCGACGAGGTCATCACGGGCTTTCGCCTCGACTACGCCGGCGCCTCGAACGCCTTCGGGGTCACCCCGGACCTGTGGTGCTTCGGCAAGGTCATCGGCGGGGGACTGCCGGTGGGGGCCTTCGGCGGCTCGGCCCGGCTGCTCGAGTCGCTCGCGCCGGCCGGGCCCGTCTACCAGGCGGGGACCCTCTCGGGCAATCCACTCGCCACGGCGGCGGGATCGACGGTGCTCGAGTACGTCACGCCCGAGCACTACGCGCAGCTGAACGCGCGCGTCGATCGATTCGCCACCGACCTCACCGAGGCCGTCACCGCCGCGGGCCTCTACGCGGCCGTCCCGCGGGTCGGGCCGCTGCTCGGCCTGTACCTCGCGCGCGAGCCCGTCGAGGCGCCGACGAACTTCGCCGAAGCGAAGGCGATCGGTGACAACGGGCTCTACGCGGGCTTCTTCCACGCGATGCTGCAGCGCGGCGTCGCGCTCGCCCCGGGCGCCTACGAGATCCTCTTCGTCTCGATGGCCCACGGCGAGGCCGAGCTCGACCGCGCCGTCGACGTGGCCGGGGAGGCGGCCGCCGTCGTCGCCGCGACCTGATGGATCCATTCGCCTCGTCGGGTTGGTCGGTACGGCCGAGCTTCGTGCCCCACGGGCCGACCGCGCCGGTGACCCTGCTGTTCGACGACGACGGGCTGACCCAGCTGGCCGGGGTCTATCCGGTGGCGTGGCAGACGCCGTGGGCCGAACTGAACGAGCTCGCCCTCAGCCGCAGCGGCTCGTCGCTGCGCTTTGGGGCCAGCGTCGGCGGCGTGCGCTACGAGTGGCGCCGGCGCGGTCTCGACGAGTTCGAGGAGCTGCGCGAGCTGGTGCTCGCTCACGGCGGCGTCGTGCGCGGACGGCGCCGGCGCACCGGGGCCGTCGTCGTCGCCCTCGTGGTGCTCGTCGCGTCGATGGGTGGCGTGATCGCGTCGCTGCTGTCGGGCGGTTCGGGGACCAACGCGGAACTCGCCGACGCGAGCGTCGCCAACCTGGGCGTGAGCGACCTGCCCGTGGGCTGGTCGACGCTGCAGTCGGGCTACCTCTCCTACCTGGTGCCCGCGGCGGGCCAGGTGATCACCTCGACCTCGACCACGACGCCCGCCGTGAACATCGTCGCGCCGGTCGTGACCGCCCAGTTCCAGCGCT
>JAKAPH010000017.1 GCA_021807265.1 Actinomycetes bacterium
TTCAACAGGCTCCTAGGTACCATCGATCACCGGCAGTACGAATCGAGTCACGAGGAGTTGTGGTGGACGAACCAGTTCGATGGGGCGTAATTGGAACCGGCCGGATCGCGCAGACCTTCGCGCGCGATCTCGAACACCTCGACCAAGGCGTGATCGTCGCCGTCGGGTCCCGATCCGGTGACTCGATGAGTCGCTACGCCGACACGTTTCACGTCGCTGCTCGACACGACTCCTACGAAGCGCTGGTAGCCGACCCCACCGTCGAGGCGGTCTACGTCGCCACCCCGCACCCGATGCACGAACAAAACGCGCTCCTCGCGTTAGCGCACGGCAAACACGTCCTGGTGGAGAAGGCCTTTACCATGAACGCCGATGAGGCCCGGCGGGTCGTCTCGGCGGCACGCGAGCGCGGACTCTTCGCGATGGAGGCGATGTGGACGCGATTCTTGCCCCACGTCGTCGCGATACGAGAACTCCTCGCCAATGGTGCGTTGGGCACCGTGGTGGCCGTGCACGCGGATCACGGCAAGTGGTTTGAGCTCGATCCGCGATTCCGATTGTTCGCCCCGGAGCTCGGCGGCGGCGCGGTGCTCGACTTGGGTGTCTACCCGATCTCGTTCGCGTCGATGGTGCTGGGTCGACCCACCACGGTGCAGGCGACCATCACGCCGAGCTTCACGGGTGTCGACGGGCACACGTCGATGGTGTTCGGCTACGACTCAGGGGCGCACGCGGTGCTGACCTGCACGTCACTGGCCCGCAGCGCGACGCGCGCCAGCATCGTTGGCACCGAGGCGCGGATCGACGTGGAGGGCGACTTCTACGCGCCGACGAGCTTCTCGCTCACCAAACGAACCGGGGAATCGACGCGCTACGAATTCGCGACCCAGGGGCGGGGCCTGCACTATCAAGCAGCCGAAGTGGCCCGGTGCATTCGGGCCGGCGAAACCGAGAGTCCGGTCATGCCCTTGGACGAGACGATCACCATTATGGAGACGATGGATCGGGTCCTCGCCTTCCAGAACCGCGCGTCGTGAGTCGACGAAACCGCACTGAATTTCATGGGTGCCCGAGCGGGCACCGTGTCGCGCCAATCACTTCTCGGGAGGCTCTCAGGGTGGTGGTACAACCGTAAGTCCAGGTGCTATCTTGCTTTTCGAACGCCGGTCACGGATTGTTCATGCAGCATTAACAAACAACGACGTCGCGGGACGTCAAAGAAGGGTTGGGGAGAATGAAGTTCAAAACAGCGAGGACCCTCGCGTCCGTAGCGTTGGTGGGGAGTTTTGTGACTGCCATGCTGCCGAGCGTGAGCTCCGCGAGCGCGGGGGCAGTTTCAGACAAGACGTTCAATACGAGCTTCTCGACGATGAGGTTCCTGAAGCACATTGCTGCGAAGGGCAAGGGCTCTATCGCGGTGATCCTGCCAGACACCGTCACGTCGACGCGCTACACCGAATTTGACGCACCGTACCTGAAGAAGGCATTCCTGATGGCCGGCCTGAAGGGGAACCAGTTCACCATTCAGAACGCCCAGGGCAGCGACACGACCCAGTACACCGACGCCCAGGCGGCCATCGCCCGCGGTGCCAAGGTACTCGTCCTGGACCCGCTGGACTCGACCACCGGTGCGGTGATCGAGGCCTACGCCAAGGCCCGTGGCGTCAAGGTGATTGACTACGACCGCCTGACACTCGGCGGCGCCCGCAGCTACTACGTGAGCTTTAACAATGTGGCCGTGGGTACGTTGATCGGCAAGGGCATGCTGTCGTGCCTGAGCGCGTGGAACGTGAAGAACCCGGTGGTCTACGTCATGAAGGGTGCACCGACTGACAACAACGCCACATTGTTCGCGCAGGGTTACGACGCCGTGCTCAATGGTGCTGGCTACAACACCAAGAGCGGCTCGTCCAACACCGTGCTCGAGAACGTTGGAACGTGGACGCCGTCGGTTGCGTTGACTGACTTCCAGGGTGCCTACACGGCGAACTCGAAGATCAACGCGGTCGTGACGCCGAACGACGAGAACGCCGCGCCAATCATCAGCTACCTGCAGAGCAAGGGCCTCAAGCCCCAGACGATCCCCTTCACGGGTCAGGACGCAACGCTGACCGGTTTCCAGAACATCATCTCTGGCTACCAGTGCGGCACCGTCTACAAGCCGATCTGGCTCGAGGCTCAGGCCGCAGCCGCGTTGGCGATCTACCTGCGCGCGGGCATCCGTCCGCCGGCGGGCCTCGTGAACGGCGTGTCGACTGACTCGGTCGCAACCATCAACAGCTTGAAGAAGGTTCCGTCGGTCCTTCTGACGGCTGAGTGGGTGACGGCGTCGAGCGTTGAGAAGACGGTCATCAAGGACAAGGTCATCAAGGCTTCTGCCCTCTGCACGAGCGCATCGCCCACCGTCGCCGGCTCACCGCAGCCGACGTACGCGCAGGACTGCTCAACGTACGGGATTAAGTAGTTACTGACGATGGCGACGACCCCCGAATCGACGAGTCCCAACACGCCCCCGAATGGGGTGTCGGTATCCGGCGATTCGGGGGCCGCGCCATCGGCCCTGCTGAGTCTGCGCGGCATCACCAAGAGCTTCGGCGCCGTCGAAGCACTGAAGCACGTAGATCTCGACATCCCGGCTGGCGAGGTCACCGCACTCATCGGCGACAACGGTGCCGGTAAGTCAACCCTGATCAAGGCCATCGCCGGCATCTACGCCCCGACGAGCGGCGAAATCTTCTGGGAGGGTCGCAAGGTCAACCTGCACACGCCGCGCGACGCCGAGAATCTCGGAATCGCGACGGTGTACCAGGACCTCGCGCTGTGCGACAACCTCGACATCGTGCAAAACATGTATCTGGGCCACGAGGAGAGCCGACACCTCACGCTGGACGAGATCAAGATGGAACTCAACACCAAGCGCGTGCTG
The DNA here is from genome assembly GCA_021807265.1 of Actinomycetes bacterium. GTDB lineage: Bacteria > Actinomycetota > Acidimicrobiia > Acidimicrobiales > RAAP-2 > RAAP-2. The sequence continues at coordinate 2,927 of JAKAPH010000017.1, forward strand.
AGCGAGTTGTCCGTGTCGACGGTGCAGTCGGTGCGCCAGTTGGTCGGGTCCCTTTCGGGTGGCCAGCGCCAGGCGATCGCCGTGGCGCGTGCAGTGATGCACGAATCGAAGCTGGTCATCATGGACGAGCCCACCGCGGCGCTGGGGGTCTCACAGACTGCCCAAGTCCTCGACTTGATCAAGCGGCTGGCATCGCGAGGCATCGCCGTGCTCGTCATCTCCCACAACCTCGTCGACGTCTTCGAGGTCGCCGATCGAATCGCCGTGATGTATCTCGGCAACCTCGTGAGCAGCGGCCCCGCCGCTAACTACGACACCTCCAGCGCGGTCGAGATCATCACCACGGGCGGCTCTCGGGCCGACGCGGCGGCCTCGTTCAAATAAGTACTCGAACAAAGGATTCATCGGTGACTGATACTTCCGAGACCGCGGTCGCTCCGCGCGTGAGCGATGGCGCGCTACGCGGCCAGCTCAAGCGGCTTCGCCAGGGCGACAAGGGGCTGCTGCCCATCCTGCTCGGACTGATCGTCCTCGTTATCTACTTCGAGATTCGAAACAGCGTGTTTCTCTCGTCGGGAAACCTCACCAACCTCTTCGTCCAAGCGACGATCTTCATCCTCCTCGCCATGGCCGAGATCTGGCTGCTCCTGCTCGGCGAGATCGACCTCTCCGTCGGGTTCGTAAGCGCCCTCGGCGCCACGACGGCGGTCATCCTGCTCGACAACCAGTTCCACTGGCCGTGGTTCGCGGCGCTGCCGCTCGCCATCTTGGTCACCACCGCCATCGGCACCATGCAGGGCTTCATCATCATCAAGTTGCGCCTGCCATCGTTCATCGTGACCCTCGCCGGACTGCTCGGGTGGGAGGGCGTGCTCATCTTCTTCGTCGACCGGCAGGGGACGGGCGGGACGATTCCCGTCCAGGAGAAGGTCCTCTATGGCCTGGTGAACTCCAACCTGTCCCCACTGTGGACCTGGATCTTCGTCCTGGCCTGTCTGGCGGTGCTCATCTACCTGATCGTTCGGCGTGACCAGTCGCGCCGGGCGAGCGGCTTGGACGCGGTACCCCAGTTCGTCACCATCGCCAAGGCGGTGACGCTGCTCGTCGCGGGCATCGTGCTGGTCTTGATCTTCAACAAGAACCGCGGCACCTTCACGGTGCTCGAGGGCATGCCCTACGCGATCCCGGTCGACATCGCGATGCTCGCCGCCGGCAGCTTCATCCTCACGCGCACGCGAGCCGGTCGCTACATCTACGCCATCGGCGGCAACGCCGAGGCAGCGCGGCGAGCCGGTGTGAACGTCAATCGCTATCGACTGCTGGCCTTCGTCTTCACGGGCTTCACCGCCGGTGTGGCCGGCCTCATCTACGCCTCTCGTCTCGGCGGCATTTCGGACAACGTCGACAGCAACCTGGTGCTGCTGGCGGTGGCGTCGGCCGTCATCGGTGGGACCAGCCTCTTTGGCGGTCGAGGCAAGATGATTCACGCGGTCATCGGCGGACTCGTGATCGCGACGATCTATAACGGCATGGCGCTCATCAATATGAGCGCGGCGACCCAGTACATCGCGACGGCCCTCGTGCTGCTGGTGGCGGTGGCGATGGACGCGGTGGCTCGTCGCGGCTCGACGCCATCGCGTTAGAGCAGTGCCGCGCGACGCTGGTCGGCTAGAGGATCGCGTCGTCCTCGTCACGGGGGCGAGTCGTGGCATCGGGCTCGCGATCGCGCAGTCGTGCGCGGACGCGGGAGCTCGCGTCGTGCTGACGGCGAGACACTTCGACGAGCTCGAGGTCGCGAAGGCGACCTTCGCTGATCCGACGCGTGTCTTCATCCGCTCGGCGCACGCGGGGTCGCGCGAAGCGGCGAACGACCTCGCCGCCTGGGTCGTGGCGACCTGTGGTTCGCTGGACGTTCTCGTGAACAACGCGGCGACGAACCCCTACTTTGGACCGCTCGTCGACATCGACGACGTTCGCATGGCCAAGACCTACGAGGTCAATCAGGCCGCCATCGTGACCCACGTGTCGGCGGCCTGGCACGCCTGGATGCGCGAGCACGGCGGCTCGATTCTCAACGTTGCCTCGATCGGAGGGTTGTCGGTCGAGCCGGGGATCGGTTGGTACAACGTCACCAAGGCCGCCGTCATCCACTTGACCAAACAGTTCGCCTTCGAACTCGCCCCGCGGGTACGCGTGAATGCGATCGCGCCCGGTCTCGTGCGAACGGCCTTCGCGCGCGGCCTGTGGGAGGAGCACGAGCAGGCCGTGGCGAGCAACATCCCACTCGGTCGCATTGGCGAGCCGGCGGACATCGCGTCGCTCGCGGTGACGCTCGTCAGTGACGACGCGTCATGGGTGACGGGTCAGACCTTCGTGGTCGACGGTGGCACGACGGTGACGCCATCGGGGGGCGTCAGCTGAGTCACTGGAGGTAGGGCAGGGCGCTGCGTCGTATCTTGCCGTTGCCGGTGCGCGGGATCGCCGTCACGTAGCGGATCTCCTTGGGCTTGGCCCACGGACCGATTCGGTCGGCCGCCTGCGCACGAATCTCGTCGTCTATGCGTTCGCCGTCGCTCACGACGAGCGCGACGACGCGCTGACCCCACAAGGGGTCATCGACGCCGGTAACGGCCACGTCGCGCACGTGATCGAGTGGCGCGATGATGCCCTCGAGGTCTTCGGGCCAGACCTTCTCGCCGCCGGTGTTGATCACGTAGGCGAGGCGCCCGTGTACGGCGAGCCGCCCATCGATGAAAGTTCCGCCATCGCCGGTGGGGAACCAGTCATCGGCACCGTCGGGACCGACGATCCGTGGGCGGTCCATGGTCCGATAGGAGCGAAAGAGGGTCGGTGAGCGCACGACGATCTCCTCGCCGACGGTGGTCAGTTCCACCTCGGGCAGGGGCGTCGCGTCGTAGACCACGCCCGATCCGGTCTCGGTCATGCCCCAGGTCGCGATGACGTTGGTCGCAGTCAGCGATGGCGGCCGGGCGCCGCCCACCAGGACTACCTCGAAGCGGCTCAGGTCGTGGCGCGCGAGGTGCGCGCGCACGACCGAGACGTGGGTCGCCCCGTGTGCGGCGGCTGCGTCGAAATCCGTCGGGTCGCCCCACACGAGCGTGGCGTCGTCGAGGATGGCCCGCAGGATGACGGCGAGCCCCCCGATGTGATTGGCGGGCAGGACGGGAAACCACACGGGGTCTGATCCGCGACGCAGCGTCGACTGGGTGATCCGGGCGCTCGCGGTGAGCGCGGCCCAGGTGAGTTCGGCGGCCTTGGGCGCCCCACTCGAACCCGAGGTCAACATGACGAGCCCGACCTCGTCATCGACCGCGCGGCCCGTGGCGAGGGTCGTTCGTCCGTCGGAACCCCACCGCACGGTCGCGCCGAGGGCCGTCAATTGCTCGTGTGATTGACGAGCGCTCAGGCGCTGGTCGAGCACACAGAAGGCCCAGGCGTTCTCGACGCAGTCGCGCAGGGCCCGCTCCAGGTCCGGGCCGAGGGCGAAGTCCAGTGCGATGAGTTCGGCCACGTGACGATGTTAGGGGTGCGTGCGCCGTAGTGACGTGGTGATCACGCGTGGGCGGTAGCCGTGCGTCGTCGAACCACGCACACGGCAGTACCGCTAGGGCGGTGTCGGCAAGGGAGCGCACGACGGGCGCAGCGGCGAACTCGACGGTCCGCGAGGCGATCTGTCGGTACGCACGCGTCGATCTACCGACTCGTCGCATTGGTCGAGTGCGGCGGTAGCGTGGTCGCCATGACCGAGACCGTTATCCAAGGACCGCCCGTCGACCCCGTGGACCAGTTCCGCACCATGCCGCTGCCGACGTGGCAGGCCGAGGGGGAGTACGGCGACATCATCTACGAGGTCGGCGAGGGTATCGCACGGATCACCATCAATCGACCCGAGCGGCGAAACGCCTTCCGGCCCCAGACTCTCTTCGAACTCGCCGACGCCTTCGAACGCGCTCGCGACAACACCACCGTCGGGGTGATCGTCTTGACCGGGGCGGGCCCCGACGCGTTCTGCTCGGGCGGCGACCAGAAGATCCGCGGCGAAGACGGCTACATCGGTGACGACGACGTCGCGCGCCAGGGCATTGGCCGGCTCAACGTGCTGGACCTGCAGGTTCAGATCCGGCGACTGCCCAAGCCGGTCGTGGCCTCCATCGCCGGGTACGCCATCGGGGGCGGTCACATCTTGCACTTGGTGTGCGACCTGTCCATCGCCGCCGACAACGCTCGCTTCGGCCAGACCGGTCCAAAGGTTGGCTCCTTTGATGGCGGGTACGGCTCGTCGCTGCTCGCGCGCTCCATTGGCCTCAAGCGGGCCAAGGAGGTGTGGTTCCTCTGCCGCCAGTACGACGCCGCAACGGCGCTCGACTGGGGCCTCGTCAACACGGTGGTGCCCCTCGCGGACCTGGAGGCCGAGACCGTGGCGTGGTGCCGGCAGATCCTGACCCTCTCACCCATTGCGCTGCGCATGCTCAAGGCCGGCTTCAACGCCGCCGACGACGGCCTGGCCGGGGTCCAGCAGCTCGCCGGTGATGCAACGATGCTCTTCTACATGTCCGAGGAGGGCCAGGAAGGTCGCAACGCCTTCGTCGAGCACCGCGCGCCGGACTTCTCGAAGTTCCCGAAGCGTCCATGACACCAGCCCCCGGGGCCATCAATCGGTGGGTGCTCGCGGCGCGTCCGCGCACGCTGCCCGCGGCGGTGGTGCCGGTCGGGGTGGGGGCCGCACTCGTGCGGCCCGAGACCATCAACTGGCTGAACACGGTGCTCGCGGCCGCGGTGGCCCTCATGCTCCAGATCGGCACGAACTACGCCAACGACTACTCCGACGGCGTTCGCGGCACCGATGAGCAGCGCGTGGGGCCGTTCCGGCTGACGGCATCCAAGCTGGTGCCCGCGCGCTGGGTGAAGATCGCCGCCTTCGCCTGTTTCGGACTCGCGGCGGTGGCCGGCCTCGGCCTGGCCGCGCGAACGTCGTGGTGGCTGATCCTCTTGGGCGCCACGGCGATCCTCGCCGGCTACCTCTACACGGGCGGGCCCAAACCCTACGGCTACCTCGGGCTCGGCGAACTCTTCGTACTTCTCTACTTTGGCCTGCTCGCGACGGTTGGCACCGCCTACGTGCAGCACGGCCACGTGATCGGGGCGGCGTGGTGGATCGGGCTCGCCACTGGTTCGATGGCCTGCGCGTTGCTGGAGGCGAACAACCTGCGCGACGTGCTCGGGGACGTGGCGGCCGGGAAGCGGACACTCGCGGCGCGTTTGGGTCGCGAACGCGGCGCCTGGCTCTTCGTCGCCTGCGTGGCGGGCGTCGCCATCGGTCTGGCCCTCGGCGGCGAGCCAATCGTGGCCCTCGTTGCGCTCGTGGCCTACGTTCCGGGCGTTCGCATGGCGTTCTCGCCGCGCCGGGGACGTGAGCTGCTCGCGCTGCTGCAGTCGTCCTCGCGCGTCCAACTGTCCCTGGGCGCGCTGCTCGTCGTCGTGTACGCGCTCACTCGCTAGGCGAGGAACGCGTTCACGTACGCCGCCGTTGCCTCGGGCTCGACGAGGTGCGCGGCGTGTCCCGCTCGCTCGACGACGCCGGTCGAGCCGTGGGACACGCTTGCCGCGATGGCGACGGCCTCAGCTCGGAACTTGTGGTCGAGTTCGCCGCTCAGGGCGAGGACCGGTGCGGTGATCGTCTGCAGTCGGTCGCCAAGCCAGTCTTGAGTTCCCGTGCCGCAGCGTCGCAGCGACTCGGCGAGACCGCGGGGATCTCGGCTGCGCGCGGCCAGCTCCGCGGGATCCGCGGGGAGGTCGGCGAAGAGTGGCTGGGCGAGCCACTCCTGAAGGAACTGGTCGGCGCCGACCGCCTCAATGTGATCGGCCAGGTCGTCATCACGACGTCGTCGGTCGGCCCGCTGCGACGGGTTCTCGATCCCGCGCGTCGCGCCGAGCAGCACGAGGCGGCCCACCGCGTCGGGGTGCCGGAGGGCCAGGTGCAGTGCGACGCGTCCGCCAAAGGAGTAGCCGCCGAGATCGCAGCGCGACTCCAGGAGCTCGGCGACGAGGTCGGCGCACTCGTCGAGGGACGCCCACACGGCCGCCGCCTCGCCGTGGCCCGGCAGGTCGAGTGTCCAAAGTTCATGAGTCTCTGCCAGAATGGAGCGGAACCGGGCTGCGGAACGACTGGTTTGGGTGAAGCCATGGAGCCAGACGAGCACGGGTCCAACGCCTTCGCGCCGGACCTTGAGGAGTGACATTGCAATCGAGCGTACCCAACCCGAGCGCCGTGCAGGCCACCTTCGCCGCCACCCTGTTCGACGAGTGGCACCGCCACGGGCTGCGCGACGTCGTGGTCTGTCCCGGCTCACGTTCGACCCCGCTCGCCATCGCCGCGGCGGGCCAGGGAGACCTGCGCGTGCACGTGCGCGTCGATGAGCGCAGCGCCGGATTCTTCGCGATCGGCCGGGCGCTCGCCACGGCCACGCCCGTGGCGATCGTGGTGACGAGTGGCACGGCGGCGGCCGAGTTGCACGCGGCCGTGGCCGAGGCGGACCTGGCGGGCGTCGCGCTGCTCGTGCTCACCGCTGACCGCCCGTCCGAACTGCACGGTGTCGGCGCCCCCCAGACGATTGAACAGCGCGACCTCTACCAGTCGGCGGTGCGCCGCTTCGAAGAACCCGGTGTGGCGAGGCTCGAGGCCTCCGCGAGCTGGCGACCGCTCGCGAGCCGATGCTGGTGGGCCGCGGTTGGCTCCGAGGGCACCGGGGGTCCGGTGCACCTCAACCTCGCATTCGTAGAACCGCTCGTCGCCGATCCGCTGAAGCTGCCCGCCGGGCGCGGCGGGCGTACCCCGTGGCGACGTGACGAGCCGGGCCAGGAAGTCGGCGGCGAGCTCGACGTTCGCGGCCGCCGGGTCCTCGCCGTGGTCGGACGCGGTGTGCGCCGCGAGACGGTGGCGTCGATGCGCGACTGTGGCTGGGCCGTCCTCGGGGACGCGACGGTGGCGTCCACCATCGCGCACTACGACGGCCTGCTGCGCGCCCCGGCGTTCGCCGAGGCGGCGCGGCCCGACGTGGTCATCCGACTCGGCGGTCTGCCGGCCTCGAAGGTGCTCGGCGAGCAGTTGCGTCACTGGGGGATTGGCGCTGTGGCGTGGCGCGGCGCCGGGACGCTGAGCGACCCCGACGGCGCGATCGCTGTCACCTACCCGGGCCTGCCGAACTTTGCCGACGATCGACTACGCGCCGACGACGCCTATCGCGAGTTCTGGGACTCGGCGTCATCGGCCGTGGAGGGCTGGCTGGCGGACCGTGAGGCAGCCGACGGCCCGCTCTGCGAGCCAGACGTTGCGCGGGCGGTCGTGACGGCGAGTGCCGAGCACCAGGTGGCCCTGGTGGTGGGCTCGTCGATGCCGGTTCGTGACGTCGAGTGGTGGGCGAGCCCGCGCACGGCACCCACGTTCGCCAACCGTGGCGCCAACGGGATCGACGGCGTTGTCTCGACCGTGCTGGGCGTGGGCGCGGGCGCTGCGGCCATCGGGCTCGTCGGGGACGTCACCTTCCTGCACGACGTCTCGGGGCTCGTCGACGGGCCCGGCACGGGTGGCGGGCGCTGCGTGCTCGTCGTCGTCGACAACGGCGGGGGCGGGATCTTCTCCTTCTTGTCCCAGGCGACCGCCCTGACCCCGGAGGTCTTCGAGTCGCTCTTTGGCACACCACGAAACCACGACATCGCGGCGGTCGCGCGCGCCTTCGGCCACCAGGCGGTCACCGTGGACACCAGGGCGGGTCTGCGCGCCCAGATTGACGCCGGACTCGCACGAGACGGGCTCACCGTCGTCGTCGCGCGTGTGCCGGACCGCACCGCGAACGTGACCATCCACGATCAGTTCGCGGCCGCGGCCGCCGGACTATGGCGGTCGGCCACCTCGTGATCGCGGCGCTGCCCAGTTCGCTCATCGCCGCGTTCCCCCTGGCCTTCGCGGCGGGACTGGTGTCGTTCATCTCGCCGTGTGTCTTGCCGCTGTTGCCCGGCTACCTCGCGTTCCTGAGCGGCGCGACGGGCAGCATCGACGGTCGCAGCGGTCGCGGTCGCGCGGTCGCCGGCTCGCTCGCCTTCGTCGTGGGTTTCGCACTCGTCTTCGTGAGTTTCGGCGCGGCCTTCGGGGGGCTGGGCGGCTCGCTGCGGACCCATCAGCGCGGACTCGAGATCGCCTTCGGTGTGATCACGATCGTCCTCGGGTTCTTCTTCGCGGGGTGGTGGCCGTCGTCCTGGCTGCAGCGCGAGCGGCGGGTCCATCACCTGCCGCGGGCGTCGGTGTTTGGCGCGGCGCTCCTCGGCGTGCTCTTCGCATTGGGCTGGACCCCGTGCATTGGCCCCACGCTGGCCGCGATCCTGGGCCTCGCGGCGTCCTCGTCGGGCGCCACCGCCTGGCGGGGATCGATTCTCGCCTTCGTGTACTGCCTCGGACTGGGTCTGCCCTTCGTCGTGGCGGCCATGGCGACCGAGTGGATGGCGACGGCTTCGAACTGGCTGCGTCGCCATCACCTGCTCATCGGGCGCATCGGGGGGATCATGTTGATCCTCATCGGCGTGGCCGAGATCAGTGGCGCGTGGCACGCGTTCGTGCTCTGGCTCCAGGTCCATTTTCCGGCGACCAACGCGATTCTCTAACCGGGCCGGCGGGGGCGCTCTCGTAGACTTCACGCATGAACGTGCGTGAAGACTGGCAGTTTCGGGGGCTCATCCACCAGGTGACCGACGACAGCGTCCTCGACCGCCTGGGCGCGGGCGGGGTGACCGCCTACATCGGCTTTGACCCCACGGCCTCCTCGCTGCACCTGGGCGGACTGCTGCAGATCTGCAACCTTCGCCGGCTCCAGATCGCCGGAAACCGGCCGATCGCTCTCGCCGGTGGCGGTACCGGGCTGATCGGGGACCCCAGCTTCAAGGACACCGAGCGGCCCCTCTTGACCCGCGACCAGCTCGACGCCAACCTCGCCGGGATCCGGGCCCAGTTGGAGCGGCTCCTCGACTTTTCGGCGTCGGCCGGTTCCTCGCGCGCGATGGTGCTCAACAACGCGGACTGGCTGACCACGATCTCACTTACGGACTTCCTGCGCGACGTGGGCAAGCACTTCACGGTGAACCAGATGGTGGCCAAGGAATCGGTGCGCAGCCGGCTCGATCGTGAAGACGTCGGCCTTTCGTTCACCGAGTTCTCCTACATGCTCCTGCAGGCCTACGACTTCCTTCGCCTGAACGTCGACCACGGCTGTACCCTGCAGCTCGGCGGCTCGGACCAGTGGGGCAACATCACGATGGGTGCGGAACTGGTGCGCAAGGTCACGGGCCAGTCCGCCGCGGGACTCACGTCGCCGCTGCTGCTGCGACCCGACGGACGCAAGTACGGCAAGTCCGAGGGCGGCAATGACCGGGTGTGGCTCGACCCGACGATGACCACGCCCTTCGCGCTGCACCAGTTCCTCTTGAACAGCGAAGACGAGATGACCCCGACGCTGCTGCGCTTCTTCACGTTCCTCGACCACGAGACGATCAGCGAGCTCGATGACTCGTTGCGCCGCGACCCCCAGGCGCGACGCGCTCAGCGGGCGCTCGCGAACGCCGTGGTGGCGATGGTCCACGGAGAGGACGCCGCATTCCGAGCCGAGCGTGCGGGTGAGGCGCTCTTTAACGAGTCGATCGCCGACTTGGATGAGGCCACGCTCCTCGAGGTGGTGGCGGACGCGCCGTCGTCGACCCTCGACCGCGAGGCGGTGCGCGGGGGCCTGGACCCCGTCGATGTGCTCGTGTTGACCGGGCTCGCAGCCTCGAAGGCCGAGGCGCGTCGATTCATCACCCAGGGCGGCGTCTACGTGAACAATCGCCGGCTCGAAGCCGATGGTCGTATCGACCTGTCGATGGCGTTGCACGATCGCTACCTGGTGCTGCGCCGCGGACGACGCCAGCTCCACCTCGTGGTGGTGGCGTGATCCGTCGTCTCGCCGTGCTCCTCGCGGCGGGTCTGACCCTCGCGGCGTGCGGGGCGAAGGTGAGCAGTGCCACGGCGCTTCGCGACTGGGTCACCCAGAGCGGGTATCACGACACGTCGCGGGCGCTGGCGACTGACGCGCGACACGCCGTACGCGCACTCGAGAACCCGTCGATGGGTCCCAAGGGACTGCACCTGGTGTGTGGCGTGCTGCTCTATGACACCGAGTCGGCCAACGCCTCGCTGCCCACCCCCGATCAGCAGTCGACGTCGCTGCTCTCGCGTGCGTACACCGACCTCGGCGCGGGGGCCCACCAGTGCTACGACGCCGGCTTCAGCCGTGCTCGCCGGGCCGCGGCGGTCGGGTCGATTCGCAACGGCGGGGCCGCGCTCGCCGAGGCGACGGCTCGACTCGCAGCCGCGTCCTAAGCGCCGGACGGGGGCCGCAGGTCGATCTCCAGGCGCAGGATCCCGTCCTCGAGGGTCGCCGTGGCGTCCCCGAGCATCGCGAAGTCCTGGAAGTCCAGGCGCGCGGCCTCCATGAATAACTGGCGCTCGGGTCCCTCGACGGGCGGGAGGCCGCGCCGCTTCACGGCTTCGGCCCGCTCGCGGAATCGCAGGACCATGTCGTTGGGGTCAAAGGCAGGGCTCACGAGTCGATGTTAGGGGTTCTGAACGGCAGGTGAGTTGGTAACATGGGGGTTCGGCGTGCGAGAGCAGCGCTGCGGTTGCCGCCAGTTATGGACCGCGACCAGTGAGGAGTTGACGTGAAAAAAGGCCGCCACCGTCGGTTTGTTGAAGCTCGCGAACTCAAGCGGTCTACCGGCCCACGGGCGACGACCTGCGTCGAGTGCGGTGCGGCGCCCGAGGATGTCCACGCGGAGTGGTGCCTCGCGGAAGAGGACCGCTACGACGAGATTCTCGGCAAGTTGCCGCGCACGGCCTTCGCGGAGGACGACCCCCTCGCGGCCGAGGGTTAGTCGCGTCGGCGCAGCACCGGGTGGGCGAGCCTCGTCCGGGTGGGGAGTTCGGATCGGCGTGTCACGTACGCCAGCAGTCGCGCGTACACGTCCTCGCCGGCCATGGCGATCAGTTCGTCGCGCATTGAGTCGATGACCCGCGTCGCGCCGACGAAGGCGTCGGGTGACTCGGTGCACCACCAGTGGAAGTCGAACCCTCCGTCACCCCAGTCGCGCCGCTCCCACTGACCGATCCGGGTCACGACGTGGCCGCTCTCGGCGACTTCGTCGTCACGGTGCAGCGGAAGCTGCCAGCAGACGTCGGGCTTGAGCGGGACGTAACTCTCATCGTTATCCATGGCCAGCACGTGCAGGGCGCAGCCCGGACCGCGGTGGAAGTCAGGTCGGTTGAGGAAGATGCACGCGTCCTTCACCAGTCGCGTGACGATCTCGCCGTTGCGCTTCACCCGAGTGGTCCCTCGAGACCCCTGCTTCTTGAACTGCCACTGATCGTCGGTGAGCCGGGTGGCGGCCAGTTCCACGCGCTCGCGGTCGGCCTCGTCGGTGAAGTGAGCACCGTAGCTGCAGCATCCCTGGACGAGCTCGGGGGTCGGGCCGGTCAAAACGCCCTGGCAGCCGTTGGCGAAAATGCAGGTCCAGTTGCTTTCGAGGAACGTGATGTCGAACATCCAGGTGCGCTGGACGTTCTCGTCTTCGAAGCTCACCCATTCGTGGGCGTCGGGGGGTATCGAGGTCACTGTTCGAAACTACTCCGAGGTCAGGCCGGCGACGTCGCCCATAGACTTTGCACATGACTACCGTCGAGACGTTTGACATCCTCTCCCTGACCGATGAAGCCCGCAACGTGGTGACCGATGCGCTGGCGAACGAGGAGCGCTCCGAGGAACTGGCCCTGTTCATCGAGGTGACGGGAACCCGTTCGGGTGGCTACATCTACGACCTGTACTTCTCGGACCGCTCGGACGCCCCGGTCGATGCGGCGATCGGCCGCGACGGCGACGTGACGATCGTCGTGCCCGCGCGAAGCGTCGCGAGGCTGCGGGGGAGTCGACTGGAGTTCGCGCCCGACGGTGGGGGTGGGCTCGTCCTAGTCAATCCGAACGTGCCCACCGCCGAAGAACTGCACCCCGGCGTGCCCGCAGACATCATCGCCTTCGGCGTCGACGGACCGCTCGCCAAGCGGGCCATCAACGTCCTGGAGTCCGAGATCAATCCGTCGATTGCGGCGCACGGCGGCAACGCCGACCTGGTCGCGTTGGACGAGGACAAGCGGGTCGCCTACATCATGATGGGTGGCGGGTGCCAGGGCTGCTCGCTCAGTCGGATGACCCTCTCCCAGGGGATCGAGACCAAGCTCGTCGAGGCGATCCCGGAGTTGACGGGTGTCGTTGACGTCACCGACCACGCGTCAGGCGTCAACCCCTTCTACTCCGACGACCACTAGGGGCCAACGGCCGACTGTCCTAGAATCGGGCGATGTTACGATTCCTGACCGCGGGTGAGAGTCACGGTCCGTCCCTGACCGTCATTGTCGAAGGTCTGCCTTCGGGCCTCGAGATCCGTGAAGAGGAGATCGCCGACGAACTGGCGCGGCGCCGACTCGGCTTTGGCCGGGGCCCGCGAATGCGATTCGAGCGCGACGTCTTGCGTCTGACCGGGGGAATCCGCCACGGTCGCACCCTGGGTTCGCCGGTCGCCATCGAGATCCTCAACTCCGAATGGCCGAAATGGGAAGCGGAGATGTCCGCGGCCCCGGGTGCGCCGAGCAAGAAGCTCACGTCGCCGCGGCCCGGTCACGCCGACCTGGCCGGTATGCAGAAGTACGGCTTTGACGACGCGCGCGACGTGCTCGAGCGCGCGAGTGCGCGCGAGACCGCCGCACGGGTGGTGGCCGGATCGCTCGCGAAGTCGCTGCTGGCGACCATCGGCGTCTCGGTGATCAGCCACGTCGTGCGCATCGGCTCGGTGACGAGTCCCCTCGACCGGCGACCCCAGGTGGCGGACCTCGTGACGGTCGACCAGAGCGAGGTGCGCTGCTTTGACGATGACACCGCGCGGTTGATGATCGCCGAGATCAAAGCGGCCGCCAAGGAGGGCGACTCCCTCGGCGGGGTCGCCGAGGTGATCGCCTACGGCGTGCCGGTGGGGATCGGCAGCCACGTTCACTGGGATCGCAAGCTCGACGGGCTGCTGGCGGGGGCCCTCATGAGCATCCAGGCGGTGAAGGCCGTGGAGATCGGCGACGGGATGGCCCAGGCCGAACAGCGCGGCAGCGTGGCCCACGACGCGATCGTGCGCGACGAGGCCGCCGCGACCAGCGGCGGCTTCGCGCGTCGCTCCGACCACGCCGGCGGCCTGGAAGGCGGCATCTCGTCGGGCGCCCCGATCATCGCCAAGGTGGCGATGAAGCCGCTCGCGACGCTGAATCGCCCCGTGCTCGAGACGGTTGACCTGTCGACCGGCGAGGCGACGGTCTCGTTCAAGGAGCGTACGGACGTAACCGCGGTGCCGGCCCTCGGCGTCGTGGCCGAAGCCATGACCGCGCTCGTGCTCGCGGCCGAGGCGCAGCGCAAGTTCGGTGGTGACTCCGTGGCCGAGTTCACGCGCAATTTCCGCGCCTACGTCGGCGAGCTCGGCGACGCGTCCTCGGCACGCGCTTAGCGGTGGCTCGTCTGGTCGTGGTCGGCCTGCCCGGCGCGGGCAAGACGACGGTGGCGCGGGCGCTCGGAGAACGGTTGGGCTGTGAGGTCGCAGACACCGATGACGTGCTCGCCGCAATGGTGGGCGCCCCGGCGCCGGACTATCTGCGCACCGTCGGCGAGGCGCAGTTCCGAGTCGACGAGGTCGCGGCGCTTCGCGCGAGTGTCGCGCGCGACGTGGTCGTCTCGACGGGCGGCGGTGTCGTCGTGACCGAGGCGGCCCGGGCGATTCTCGCCGGCGAGGTAACCGTGTGGCTCGACGCCCCCGACGAGGTCTTGGTCGAACGCGTCGGTGACGGCGACCGCCCCCTGCTCGCCGACGACCCACCGGCGGCCATTGCGGCGTTGCGCGACCGTCGCTCGGCGTGGTACCGCGAGGTGTCGCGAGCCCGCGTCAACACGGCTCGTCCGCTCGAGGAGGTCGTCGAGGACGTGCTGCGTGCGATGATGGCCACATGAAGATCGACGTCGAGCTCGGCGAGCGCGCCTACGAGGTGATCACTGGGCTCGGTGCGCGGCACCACCTCGCCGAGGTGATCGCGCGGCGAGCGCCCCGGGCCCGAACCGCGGCGATCGTCACGTCCGAAGGACTCGTCAGCCGGCAATGGTTCGACGTGGAGACCGGCCTCGATCAGCACGTGATCGTGGTTCCCGACGGCGAGACGGCGAAATCGATGGCGGCCGTGGAGTACCTCTGCGAGCGCTTCGTGGCGCTGGGCCTCTCGCGTGACGACGTGGTCGTGGGTGTGGGTGGCGGGGCCGTGACCGACCTCGCTGGCTTCGCCGCGGCGGTCTACCTGCGAGGCGTCGGCGTGGTGCAGGTGCCCACGACGTTGGTCGGCCAGGTGGACGCCGCGATCGGGGGCAAGACCGGCGTGAACCTGACCGTGGGCAAGAATCTGGTCGGCGCCTTCCACCAGCCCCTCGGCGTGCTCTGCGACACGGCGGCTCTGGAGACCCTGTCCGATCGCGAGTTGCGCAGTGGCTACGGCGAAGTGGCGAAGTGCTGGCTCTTGGAGCGGCGAGACCCGTCGGGGGTGACCGTGGCGACGCGCGAGGACCTGGTGGCACTGTCGGTCGGCTTGAAGGCCGCCATCGTGTCCGAGGACGAGCGGGAGAGCGGACGGCGCGCCCTGCTCAACTACGGGCACACTCTCGGTCACGCCGTCGAGCTGGTCGCGCTCGAGCGCGATCCCGACGAGTTGCGCCACGGCGAGGCCGTGGCGATCGGCCTCGCCTTCGCGGCGCGGCTCGCTCACGCGCTGGGGCGCGTCGACGAGGGTTCGGTCCGAGTTCACGACGCCGTCTTGGACGCGTTCGGACTCGCACGCCGTCTACCTGGGGCCATGACGAGCGAGCAGTTGATCGCGATCATGCAGCGCGACAAGAAGGCCCACCACGACCTGACCTTCGTCCTTGACGGACCGGCGGGCTTCGAGGTGGTGGCCGGCGTCGCGCCCGAAGTCGTGTCACCGGTCATCGACCAGTTTCGAAGCGAATCTTGATGTCGACCGAGCTCGACGGTAGTGTGACGCCGGTGACCACCTGGACCGATAGCGACCGTGTCGTCCGGTCGGCGGGTCCGCGCCGAGCAGGGCGCTGAGCGTGGTCGCGCGCCGGGTCGCCGAAGAAGTGTTCGCACCGCGCGAACTGCTCATCCTGTCGGGCCCGAACTTGGACCAGCTCGGGGTACGCGACATCACGGTCTACGGTCGCACGACCCTCGACGAGCACGTCGAGCGGGTGCGCGCGGCGGCCGCGCCGTTCGGACTGAGCGTGCGCCACCTCCAGTCTAACTTCGAGGGCGATCTCATCGAGGCCGTCCATGACGCGCGCGGCCGTTCGGCCGCGATCGTGATCAACGCGGGAGCCCTCACGCACACGTCGTGGGCCCTCACGGACGCCCTGGCCATCTTTCCGGGCGTGAAGGTCGAGGTCCACCTGTCCAACCCCGCCGCACGCGAGCCGTTTCGCCACGTCAGCACCCTGGCGGGTGTCGTGGACGGCTCGATCGCCGGCTTTGGCGGGCTCAGCTACGACCTGGCGCTCGCCGCGGTCGTGGAGCTGCTCGCGGACTGACGTGCCGAGGGCAGTCGGGCGTTGCCTAGACTGTGGCGCGCAACTTTCCCGAAAGGTTTAGGCTCATGGCCGCCATCTCTAGCAACGACATCAAGAACGGCATCACGCTCAAAGTCGAGGACGGTCTGTTCACCGTCGTCGAGTTCCAGCACGTCAAGCCCGGCAAGGGCGGCGCCTTCGTGCGGACCAAGTTGCGCAACGCCCGCTCCGGCGCCGTGATCGAGCGCACCTATCGCGGCGACGAGCGCCTCGAGCAGGCCATTATTGACAAGCGCGACATGCAGTACCTCTACCGCGACGGCGACGACTACGTCTTCATGGACCAGTCGACCTACGACCAGGTGCCCGTGTCATCCAAGAGCCTCGGCGACGCGGCCAACTTCCTCGTCGAGACCGGCAAGGCCATGCTGGTGCTGCACGACGACGAGATCATCGGCATCGAACTCCCGGCGTCGGTCGAGCTGACGATCGCTGAGACCGAGCCGGGTATCCAGGGCGACCGAGTCTCCGGAGCCCGCAAGCCCGCGACACTCGAGACGGGCTACGTGGTCCAGGTCCCCCTGTTCGTCGGTCCCGGCGAAGTGATCAAGGTAGACACGCGCACCGGCGACTACATCACCCGCGCCTAGTGGACGACCTCGGCGGTCAGCGCCACCGGGCTCGGGAGCGGGCGCTCGAGATCCTCTACGAGGCATCGATGAAGGGGCGGCCGACCCGCGAGATCCTCCCCGAGCTCACCCTCGCCCCCGACCCGTACACGGTGCGACTGGTGCAGTCGGTCGAGACGAACGAAGAGCGTGCCCTGGCCCTGATCAGCACTCACCTCGTCGGTTGGACCGTCGAGCGCCTCGCGCTCGTGGACCGTCTGGTGATGGTCCTGGCCATCGCGGAACTGCTGCTCGCCGACGCGCCGCCGACGCCGGTCGTGCTCAACGAGGCGGTCGAGCTGGCTCGGACATTCTCAACGGAGGATTCGCCGACCTTCGTGAATGGCGTGCTCGCGGCCTGCGTGCTCGACCTCAGCTGATCGTCTGGTCCCGTCGCCATGCCGGGAATGAGCCAGCGATCCTTTGACCTGACGAACCCGTTCGTCGTGGCGCTCTTTCGCCACACCAGCGTGGTCACCATGCTGCCCTGGATCGGGCTCGTGGCTCTGGTCCTACTCGTCGGGGCGGCGTTGACGCGCCGACTCAGCCGGTTCAATCAATCCACGGTGGGCCTGGCCGAGCCCCGGGGCCGCCGGCACCTGCGCGTGGGATTCGGTGTGCTCTGGCTGGTCGACGGCCTCTTGCAACTCCAGGCCGCTATGCCACTCGGACTGGGCAACGACGTCGTCGAACCGATGTCGCGTAATACGCCGTCGGCGCTGCAGGTGCTGATCGGGCACGCCGTGAATCTTTGGAACAGCCACCCGATCACGCTGGCCTCGGGCGTTGCGTGGCTCGAACTTGGTCTGGGCCTGCTCCTCGTGAGTTCCACTGGCATGACCGGCCGGGTGGCTGGGGCCGTCGCGGCCCTGTGGGCGGTGGTGGTCTGGCTCGTTGGGGAGGGGGCCGGCGGGCTCTTCGTGCACGGCGCCTCCATCCTCTTCGGCTGGCCGGGGGCGGCGTTGTTCTACGCCTACGCGGGTGCGTGGCTCGCCTACAACCCGGAGCGATTCGGCCGCTCCTTTGCCCCGATTACCAGGCGGTGGCTCGCGGCGCTGCTGTTCATCGGCGCCGTCGAGCAGTCGTTGCCCGCCGCCGGCTTCTGGCGCGGGGGAGCGACCAACGCGCTGAGCGAGATGGGGAACTACATGTCGGCGATCGCCCAGCCGCGGTGGCTGGCCGCCACGGTGCACGCCGGTGGCGCGGTCGCTTCGGCCCTGGGCGGGGGAGCGAATGTGGTGATCCTGCTCTGGCTCGTCGTCGCGGCGCTCGCCCTTTGGCTGTCGGCGTCATCGTTGAGCCGGTGGCCCGTCTACGTCGTGATCGTCGGCTGCGTCGTGATTTGGGTGGTGGCCCAGGACACGGCGTTGTTCGGCGGCCTGTCGACCGATCTCAACACCATGCCGCCGCTGGCGATACTGGCCTGGAGCACGGCGCTCCAACCCCGCGCGGCGGTAGTGTCACGGCCCAGGATTTTTGGCGAGCTGCTGAGCAGCGTTGGCCTCG